>NZ_OZ244997.1:3631902-3934561 GCF_965223285.1 Candidatus Leptofilum sp.
CTTGCCGCGGGAGTTTTGTTTGTGCAAAAAACCACATTTCCCAATTTTGGAGTTTAATAAACCTTATGAAAGAAAATCTGAACCCTTTTGCAATTGCTCAAGCACAGTTAGATGAAGCAGCAGAAGTTTTACAACTTGACCCCGATATGCACGCTTTTTTGCGCGAGCCTATGCGTGAATTCCATTTTACGATCCCCGTCCGAATGGATGATGGCACGACCCGAACTTTTCAGGGATTCCGCGTACAGTACAATGATGCCCGCGGCCCAGCCAAGGGAGGCATTCGCTTCCACCCAGACGAAACCATTGACACCGTCCGTGCTTTGGCCGCGTGGATGACCTGGAAAACGGCCGTTTCTGACATTCCGCTAGGTGGTGGTAAAGGTGGCGTTATTTGTAACCCCCGCGAGATGTCCCAAGATGAACTAGAGCGTTTGAGCCGCGGCTACATGCGAAACATTGCCCGCTACGTGGGCATTACCCAAGACGTGCCTGCCCCCGACGTACACACCAACCCCCGCATCATGGCCTGGATGCTGGATGAGTACGAAACCATCACTGGCAAACGAGAGCCCGGCGTGATCACTGGCAAGCCATTGGAACTCGGTGGTTCGGCAGGGCGTACCCCCGCTACAGCGATGGGGGGTCTGTTCACAATTCGCGAAGCAGCTAAACTGAAGGGTCTGGACCTAAACGGAGCAACAGCAGCTATTCAAGGGTATGGCAACGTTGGCTCGTACGCACACATTTTGGGCCAAAAGGAGTTTGGCATAAAAGTTGTGGCCGTCAGCGATGAATTTGGCGGCATCTACAACACAAACGGCCTAGATTGTGATGTGATATTGGATCACCAGCGGAAAACAGGCAAAGTTATCAACTGCCCCGGCACTGAGAACATCACCAATTCTGAGCTCTTAGAGTTGGAGGTAGATATTTTAATTCCCGGTGCGATTGAAAATCAGCTCACCAGCCAAAACGCAAACAACGTAAAGGCAAAAATTGTAGCCGAGTTGGCCAACGGCCCCACAACGCCAGAAGCCGATAATATCTTGAATGACAAAGGCATTTACATTATTCCCGACTTCTTATGCAATGCCGGTGGCGTTATTGTCTCTTACTTCGAGATGGTGCAAAACGGTTACCAATATTATTGGGATGAATCAATGGTGCATGACCGCCTCGACAGAAAAATCACCACGGCGTTTCATGCTGTCCATCAGATGTCTCAAACTAAAAATGTGGACACTCGCGTGGCGGCGTACCTGGTTGCTGTCAATCGCGTGGCTGAAGCCGTGCGGCTGCGTGGCTGGGTGTAAAGAATAGTAAGTTGCATTACTTGCACATTGTGATGGCAAACTTTACAATGTTGCTAGAGCAGCGATTAAGAAACAAATAAATAGAGCAAACGGCCGTTCGGGAGAGAGCAATTAGGCCACCGAAGGGGCAAGCAGCAAACAAAAACGTTTACTGTGAAACTCTCAGGTAAAAGGACCGGGCGGTTGGGTTAATCTGGAAAGTGTAAGTTGATCGAGCGATAGCGAGTATCAACACACACCGACGGGGCAAGTGGCAAACCTCCGCGTCTGCTGCGAATCTCTCAGGTCTATGACAGAGGACGCTAGCAATTTCTCAATTGCGATGCGTCCTTTTTTGTTGGCCAGCGATTATCAATATTGCCACAGAGATCACAAAAGTTTTTGAGAATTGCCTCTTTATTCTCTGTGTTCTCTGTGGCCAAAAGCAAGGAGAGCAAAATGAGCAATATTCCGGCAGATTTGAAGTATTCTAAAGATGATGAATGGGTTCGTGTGGACGGCGACATTGCCACTGTTGGTATTACCGACCACGCCCAAGACGCCTTATCTGATATCGTCTACCTGGAACTACCCAATGAAGGCGATTTCTTTGGTATTGGCGAAACGTTTGGCGTTGTGGAATCCGTAAAAGCTGCTGCCGATTTACTGATGGCGGTTTCCGGGGATGTAACCCAAGTAAACGAAGACCTCATCGACACACCCGAACTCATCAATTCAGACCCCTATGGCGAAGCCTGGATGATCAAGGTAAAAATGAGTCATCTCGCCGATTTGGACAGCTTGATGGACGCCGCCGCTTATGAAAAATATTTAAGCGAGCGCGAATAAGCGCCAGGAGATACCCCCATGACAACTCCCACATCCGTTGCCACCTTGCCATCTTCCCAAAATGGCAAGGTCAATGGCGACATCCAAATGAATAACCGCGACTTGTTGACGCCCACAGACCATTTTGTAGACCGACACATTGGCCCCCGCGAGGAAGATATTGCCCATATGCTGCACACGCTGGGGGTTGAATCTCTGGCTGAATTGATGAACGAAACCATCCCCGACAACATTCGGCTTGGGGATAAGCTGCAAATGGACCCCCCGCGTAGCGAATCTGAAATTTTAGCTGAGCTGCGCGCCCTTGCTGCCCAAAACAAAATTTACCGCAGCTTCATCGGCATGGGGTACAGTGACACGCTCACCCCCCCCGTGGTGCTGCGCAACATTTTTGAGAATCCTGGCTGGTACACGCAGTATACACCTTACCAGGCAGAAATCGCTCAGGGGCGGCTGGAAGCGTTGCTAAATTTCCAAACGATGATTATGGACCTGACTGGTATGGAGATTGCGAACGCCTCCATGCTGGATGAAGGAACGGCCGCTGCTGAAGCCATGACGCTCACGTTACGGCAACGGCCGCGCCGCTCTAATGCCAACACCTTTTTTATCTCTGAACTTTGCCATCCACAGACGATTGCTGTGGTGCAGATGCGGGCCGAACCGCTAGACATCAATGTGGTGGTTGGGGATCATGCCAGCTACGATTTTGATGACTGCTTCGGGGCCTTGCTGCAATATCCGGCCACCGACGGCAGCATTCATGCATATGAATCGTTTGTGAAGGCGGCGCATGAAAATGACGCGCTGGTGGTGGTCGCCGCCGACCTGTTGGCTCTGGTGCTGCTACGCGCCCCTGGCGAATTTGGGGCCGATGTGGTTGTGGGCAACAGCCAACGCTTTGGTGTGCCGCTGGGGTACGGCGGCCCACACGCTGCTTACATGGCCACTCGCGAAGATTACAAGCGGCAAATGCCGGGCCGTTTGGTTGGCGTATCGGTAGATGCCCAAGGCAACCCAGCCATGCGACTAGCCATGCAAACGCGCGAACAGCATATTCGCCGTGAGAAGGCAACCAGCAACATCTGCACGGCCCAGGTGCTTTTAGCCATTATGGCCTCGATGTATGCCGTTTATCATGGGCCAGACGGTCTGCGCAAGATCGCGCGACGGGTGCAGTTGCTAACGGCCGTTCTGCACAAAGGCCTCTCACAATTGGGCTACACCGTTAATGAGCAGCCCATCTTTGATACAATCACCGTCTCCGGCGGAACCAAATCGCAGGATGAGATTCGTGAGTCGGCCTTGAGTCGGGAAATGAATTTGCGCTACTTTGACGACGGCCGTATCGGTATCTCCCTCGACGAAATCGCCGAAACGTATGAAATTGATCATCTCTTTGAGATTTTTGGCGCAGCACCTGGCCAATTTAACGTGCCGGAAATGGCAGATGCTGTTGATCTGGCTTACCCAGAAGCCCTTGCCCGTACCACTGAATTTTTGACGCACCCTGTCTTCAACAGTTACCACTCTGAGACAGAGATGATGCGCTACATCAATCGGCTGGAAGCACGCGATCTGTCGCTGACGCACTCGATGATTCCGCTAGGCTCTTGCACCATGAAGCTGAACGCTACGGCCGAAATGCTGCCGGTGATGTGGCCCAAGTTTGGTGCGCTGCATCCATTTGCGCCACTGGATCAGGCAGAAGGGTATCAGGTACTTTTCCGGCGTTTGGAGCGATGGTTGGCAGAAATTACCGGCTTTACGGCCGTCTCCCTCCAACCAAACTCCGGGGCCAGTGGCGAATATACCGGGATGCTCGTCATTCGCGCCTACCATTTGTCGCGCGGGGACGATCAGCGCAACGTTTGCCTCATCCCCAGCTCAGCACATGGCACCAACCCGGCCAGTGCCGTCATGGCGGGAATGAACGTGGTGGTTGTCAAGTGCGACGACCACGGCAACATTGACGTAGACGATTTGCGCGCCAAAGCCGAACAGTATAGCGAAACGCTGTCCGCCGTCATGATCACCTATCCTTCCACCCACGGCGTATTTGAAGCCGCCATTGAAGAGATTTGCCAAATTATCCATGACAACGGGGGGCAGGTGTACATGGACGGGGCTAACATGAATGCCCAAGTAGGTTACACGAGCCCCGGTAAAATCGGGGCGGATGTGTGCCATCTAAACCTGCACAAAACGTTCACCATCCCGCACGGTGGTGGGGGCCCTGGCATGGGGCCGATTGGTGTAGCGGCTCATTTGGCACCGTTCCTGCCGGGGCACCCGGTGGTGGCTGGCGTCGGCGGTGAGCAGGCGATTGGCCCGGTTTCGGCCGCGCCGTGGGGCAGTGCCAGCATCTTGCCGATTCCGTATGCTTACATCGCCATGATGGGTGACGACGGGCTGCAAAAAGCAACGGAAGTGGCCATTTTGAATGCCAACTACATCGCCCATCGGCTCGATCCACATTATCCCGTTTTGTACAAAGGTGAAAACGGCCGTGTCGCCCACGAATGCATCATTGATTTACGGCCGCTCAAAGAAGTCGTGACGGTGGATGATGTGGCCAAGCGGCTGATGGATTACGGTTTCCATGCCCCTACCATGTCGTTCCCCGTCCCCGGCACGCTGATGATTGAGCCAACAGAAAGCGAGTCGCTGGTAGAGGTAGACCGCTTCTGCGACGCCATGATTCAGATTCGGCAGGAGATTGCAGAGATTGAGGATGGCACAGTAGCGCATGACGACAGCGTCTTGGCCCACGCCCCGCATACGGCATCAGTCATTGCCAGCGAGGTTTGGGAACGGCCGTACTCACGCGAAACGGCCGCCTTCCCCACCGAATGGGTGCGCAGCAGCAAATTCTGGCCCGCTGTTGCCCGGATCGACAACGTGTATGGCGACCGCAACCTGGTTTGCGCCTGCCTCCCCATCGAGGCATACGAAGATTAACCGCGAAATTGGTTGGTTTTGCGAAATCGAACCACTCTTTAGGAAATGTAAAAAAGGCCACTTCATGTGAGGTGGCTTTTTTGTTTAGCAAGGTTACCCTACCGGATGGTTAGCTTGTTTCGGTAGTAGGGTACGGCCGTTTTCGTAGCAAATGTGCTGTAAGGATGAAGTGCTTTTCGCTCGTAGGCATCAAACAAATTTAACATGCCGGATAGCTTACCCAAGTCTGGGAGTATTGTCGAAAGGGCAACAAATGTAAACCCCTCTGCAAATTTTTTGTTACAATGGCGGCATGGACGAAAAGGGACAAACCTTATTTCAAGAATTTATCCGGGCTGACCAGTTAGGCATCCGCCTGGAGATGGTGGGCGGGCTGCCCATTTGGGAAGCGCAGCCCGTGCTGCGGCACCAACGCGCCGTAGATCGCATCCGTGACTCAATTAAGCCAACTGCCTCAACTGGCAATGGCTGCGGCTGCATTCATGTGGCCGATATTTACATCCAGTTCCCCGACGGGTCGCTAAAACGACCGGATGTCTCCATTTTTTGTGATGAACCGGAAGAACAGGATGAGGCGGTGACAATGGTGCCAGAAGCCGTCATCGAGGTCATCAGTCGTGGCTACGAAGCCAAAGATTTAGACATTGGCCCCGGCTTTTACCTGTCGCAAGGCGTGAAGGACGTGGTCATTTTTAATCCACACACGCTCGTCGTGCTGCATATCAGAAAAGAGGAAGTAGCCCGGCATGTTTCCCCTGTTGTCCTAAATCTGTCGTGTGGGTGCAGTTGTGAAGTCTGAGCCAAAATTAACCCATTTGGATGAAACGGGCCGCGCCCGCATGGTGGACGTCGGTGACAAGGACGACACCGAGCGCGTGGCCGTGGCGCGTGGCTCTGTGAAAATGCAGCCACAAACGCTGGCCCTTATAATGGAAGGCAACATGAAAAAGGGGGATGTGCTGACGGTGGCACAGCTAGCCGGCATTATGGCCGCCAAGCACACCAGTGACCTCATTCCAATGTGCCATCCGCTCATGCTTAGCCACGTGGCCGTCACCTGCACGCCCAACCCCGCCGAGAACCGCATTAACATTGAAGCATCTGTCCGGCTAAAAGGCAAAACGGGGGTGGAGATGGAGGCATTAACGGCCGTTTCCATCGCTGCCCTCACCATTTACGATATGGTCAAAGCCGTGGATCGCGGCATGATCATCGGGGATGTACGTGTGATGGAGAAATCCGGCGGGAAGAGCGGAGATTGGAGATTGGAAACTGGAGACTAAAAATTTCCAATCTCCCTATTCAAAACTATGGAAGTTCAAATCAAACTATTTGCAACGCTGAAAGACAAAGTGGGCAGCAGCAAAGTCACCGTCTCGGTAGCCGAACCAGCAAATGTAGCAACAGTGCTGGATGCAGTCGGTGCAGCGTATCCGGCCTTGCAATCTTCACTGCCGATTGCAGTGGTATCGGTGAACAAATCGTTTGCTGGGTTGGATACGGCCGTATCCCCCGGAGATGAAATCGCCCTATTTCCCCCGGTCAGCGGCGGCAGCAGCGATGAAACGTTACCGCATCCCACATACTTCGCCATCACCGCCGACCATCTGGACATTCCCGCCATTCATGCCCACCTTACCAGTCCAGAAATTGGTGCAATTGTGAGCTTTACCGGCTCCGTGCGCGGGCAGACGCAGCGCGACGGGTTGCCGCCGGAAACCGTCTATCTAGAGTACGAAGCGTACAGCGAAATGGCGGAACTGAAGATGGCCCAAATCGCTCGTGAAATTTGGCAAAAGTGGCCACTGGTGAAAGGCGTAGCAATTGTGCAGCGAATCGGCCGTTTGGACATTGGCGAAAATACAACCTTTGTCGCTTGTGCCAGCGGACACCGCGACCAAGGGTGCTTCGAGGCAGCTCGCTACGGCATCGACCGCCTCAAAGAGATCGTCCCCGTCTGGAAAAAAGAAGTTGGCGAAGACCAATCAGTCTGGGTCGAAGGGGATTATCGCCCCACCGAAGCGGATAATTAGAGATTGTAGATTAGCAGTTGGGTTTAATCTCCAATCCCCAATCTCAAACCATGAAAAACTGGCAACAACTTTCCCGCGATTTCGCCCAAAAGCACAACTTAACCCACTCTCCCGGTGTTACTGCATTAGATTTACTGAGTGAATTTGGCGAGGTTGCCAAAGAGCTACTCAAAGCAACCGATTACGGCCGTCACGACCCGATTGACAACCCAGCCATAACCGACGAGTTAGGCGATATGCTCTATAGTTTGTGTCAGTTGGCAACGGCCGTAAATGTAGACCTCGACCAAGCACTCACCACTGCTCTGGCAAAATATGAAGCCCGTTGGCAAGAAAAAGGGCATCCAGGCAGCCACTAACAGCTACTAAATAGAACAGACCAACCTTTTGGGAGAAGAAGCATGCAGAACGGATCAACCAAGCATAAGCAAAGCGTTGCCCATCGTGTCGTTATTACCGGCATGGGCTTAATTACCCCCTTGGGCCATAACGTACTAGACACCTGGGCTGCCATCAAAGCAGGCCAATCTGGCACGGGCGATTTTGTAGTGCTCAACAAAGGCGAACACGAAATGGGCACCATCTGCGAAATCAAAGATTTCGACGCCAATGAGCATCTAGGTCGCCGGGACGCCCGCCGTCGCGACCGCTTCCAGCAAATTGCCACCGTTGCCGCCCGCGAAGCCATTAGCCACTCCGGCTTGGAAATCACAGATGAAAATCGGGAACGGATTGGCATTACGATGGGGACTGGCGTGGGGGGCATTCAAACGCTGGTAGAGCAAGAGCACACACTGCTGGAAAAAGGACTCAAGCGCGTCAGCCCCTTTGCCATCACCATGATTATGCCCAACGGTGCAGCCGGCATGGTGGCCATCGACTACGGCATTCACGGCCCCTCTACCACCATCACCACCGCTTGCGCCGCTGGTTGTGACGCCATTGGCCATGCCTTCCGTACCGTGCAGCGGGGCGAAATGGACGTGATGCTCACTGGTGGCAGTGAATCCATTCTGGCTTCCGTGGCCGTGGCTGGTTTCGAGCGGGCGGGTGCCACCTCAGGAAAAACCAGCAACACGCCACAACCTTTCGATAAAAATCGAGATGGCCTGGTTGTAGGTGAAGGGTCTGGCATGTTGATCATCGAAAGCCTGGAACATGCTCAAGCGCGGGGAGCAACCATTTATGCCGAACTGGTTGGCTACGGCCAAACCACCGATGCCCACCACATCACCGCCCCCGCTGAGGGTGGTGCTGGCGCAGCCCGCGCCATCCGTAAAGCCTTGGAAGATGCAAACCTGAACCCAGAAGACGTTGATTACATTAGCGCGCACGGAACAGCCACTCCTTTGAACGATGCGTCGGAAACGGCCGCAATCAAAGCCGCTTTGGGCGAACATGCTTATAACGTCGCCATTAGCTCCACTAAATCAATGACGGGGCATATCATGGGGGCAACGGGAGCCATCGAAACCATCTTTTGCGCACTGGCTATTAAGGATCAAGTCATGCCCCCTACCATCAACTACGAAACCCCCGATCCCGACTGCGACCTGGATTACGTTCCCAATGAGGCCCGCCCAGCCAAGGTAAATGTTTGCCTCAATCATGCCTTTGGCTTCGGTGGCCACAATGCCGTGTTGGTTATCAAGAAATTCCAATAACTTTCTCAATAAAACGGCAAGACAAACTTGTACCGCGCAGCGGTGTTACCGCTTGACAGTAATACCGCCGCGCGGTACCATTCTCCCATGATAAAGTCCTTCAAGTCGAAAGAAACAGAGAAGGTCTTTGGCCGACAATTTTCCCGTAAATTGCCACAGAACATTCAAAAGGCTGCCTATCGGCGGCTGGCATTTTTACACTCGGCAAAAGCGTTGAAGGATTTGCGTATTCCACCATCAAATCGACTAGAAAAGCTAAGTGGCGATCGGCAAAATCAATACAGCATTCGTATAAACAGTCAATGGCGAATCTGTTTCACTTGGCAAGACGGTGATGCTTACGATGTAGAAATCGTGGATTACCATTAAGGAAACTATTTATGGAAGAGAATCGTATTCCGCCCGTTCATCCCGGAGAAATATTGCTTGAAGATTTTCTTGAACCATTAGGGATTAGTCAATATCGGTTGGCAAAAGAAATGAATGTTTACCCGCGCAAAATCAATGAAATTGTACATGGCAAGCGCAGCATTACAGCAGACACGGCCTTGCGACTCAGCCGTTTTTTCGGCACAACGGCCGAGTTATGGATGAATTTGCAAGCACTTTATGATCTGGAAAAAGCAAGAGATATGCTTGAAGCGCAAGTTGTTGAAGAAGTCAGGCCATTTGTATGGGATGATGTTGATCCCGCACTGGCATAACTCGTTATGAATCGTTTTGGTGAATTAGAAAACAATCTCAATATTCAATTTAGTGATTATTCGCTGCTGGTGCGCGCGCTTACCCATCGTTCATACCTGAACGAGCACCCTGAAGAGGTGCTAGAGGATAACGAGCGGCTGGAGTTCTTGGGGGATGCGGTACTCGACTTTATCGTCGGTGCATATCTGTACCATCGCTTCCCGGAAATGGATGAGGGAGAGCTGACGAGCCTGCGGGCAGCATTGGTGCGTGCCAAGACGCTGGCCGGGTTTGCGCGGCAGTTGGAAATCGGCCGTTTTCTCTTGCTGGGCTACGGTGAAGCTGAAAACGGTGGCCGGGAGCGCACGCCGCTGCTGTGCGCCTCGTTTGAGGCAGTCATCGGGGCGGTGTACCTGGATCAGGGCTTGCCAGCGGTAAAACCGTTGGTAGAACAGCTCATTGCCCCAGCCCTAACAGAAATCATGGCGGAATCGCTGCATAAAGACGCCAAAAGCGAGTTCCAGGTGTGGGCACAGGCCAAATACAACATCACGCCTCGCTATGAAGTGTCTGACGCCAGTGGGCCCGATCATGCCAAAGAGTTTACAGTGCAGGTACTGCTGGATGAGGCTGTGTGGGGCAAAGGTTCAGGCCGCAGCAAACAGCGGGCAGCACAGGCGGCAGCCAAAGAGGCCATTGCCAAAGCCGAAGCAATGGATGATGAATGAACTGTATCTTAATTACAGGGGGAAGCAGCTACCTGGGGCAACATCTGGTGCTGCTGGCTGCCCAATCAGGCCATACAGTTCACTACACGTATTATCAAAACAGCTATGACTTACCTGCTCAGGGGCATCAGCTAGATATTCGGGACGAAACGGCCGTTCGCACCCTCATTTTTTCGCTTCAACCAGACATCATCATCCACCTCATTGGGTCAACGGCCGCGATGGCAGTTGCCATCCGCCAGGGCACGGGCAATGTGCTGTGGGCCGCCCGCGAAGTGGGTGCACGGCTAATTCATCTTTCTACCGATGCCATCTTTCGTGGCGACGCCGCGCCTTATGATGAAACCGCCCCGCCAGACCCCATTACTCCATACGGCCGTGCCAAAGCCGATGCCGAAGCGATTGTGCAGCAACACCCTAACTGCGCCATTGTGCGCACCTCGCTCATCTACGGCTTGCAGCAAATGGATCACGGCACGCGCTGGATGGCAAAAGCGTTGGCCAATGGGGAGCCAGTTACGTTATTTAGCAATCAGATTCGCAATCCTGTATGGATCGATAGTTTGGGTACGGCCATTCTGGAATTAGCGCACAATCAATTTAACGGGATTCTCAATGTGGCAGGTAGGCAAGCACTTACCAGAGCACAGTTTGCCTTGAAAATGCTCGATCATTGGCAGGTGCAGCCCCGCGACACGCTCACCGTTGCCCCGTCAGACGGCCGTTGGCCATTGAATTGTGAACTGAATTCGGCGAAGGCAACGGCCGTGCTAAAAACACCACTCCCCGGCGTTGATGAACTGCTCAAGCGAAAGCAAAACTAAGCCCCCGAACATGGTACCAAAGAACTATTGTTGACTTTGACATTATTATTTTCAAGATGGAAATTCCAGTTCATCTACCCCCTTGACTTTTGCCATTTGAATATGCTAGACTGCCCCCCTAGGAAGGAAGAGGCTAGCTAGCTCAATACTTATACAATATATGTTTAAGAGATTATCAAACTGCCGTTTGGGATAATTTGCGACGAGTTGGCTACATGGGTGAGAGTCAGCACCCCCAAAATTACAATCTTGGAGAAAGGGTAAATAGATGACCAAATTAACCACGCCATTCGACGAAATGGACTTTGTTAGCGTCTTGCTAAATGAAGGGTCCGAACAAGGCTACATTACCTATGATCAAATCATGGAAGCCTTGCCAGACGTCGAAGACAATTTGCCAATGCTAGAGACCATCCTAGAAGAGGCTCAGGCAGCTGGCATTCCAATTTACGAAAACGAGGATGAGGTCGAAGCTCAGATGGCAGAGGCCGAGTCTAAGGAGCTAAGCGAGGCTTTAGCCAACGGTAAGGCCTTGGCAGAAGATGACGCCACAGAAGTCTCCCCGCATGCTGCACCACTGTTTGATTTAAGCAACGTACCGATTGACGATTCCGTGGGCCTGTACTTTCGTGAGATGGGGCAGCAGGGATTGCTATCTGCTGAAGAAGAAGTAACCTTGGCCATGGAAATTGAGGCTGGCAAAGAAGCAGAAGGCCGAATGGAAGATGAAATTCTAAGCCTCGATGAGCAGGACGAGCTAGCCAATCTGCGGGAAATTGCCGATATGGCTCGCGCCCATCTCATTCGCGCCAATACGCGTCTGGTTGTTAGCATCGCCAAGAAATATCGTGGGCGGGGTTTGCAGTTTCTGGACTTGATTCAAGAAGGCAATGTGGGCCTCATGAAAGCGGTGGAGAAGTATGATTACCGCCGTGGGAATCGCTTTAGCACTTACGCCACGTGGTGGATTCGCCAGGCGGTGACTCGTGCGTTGGCCAATCACGGCCGTACCATTCGTATTCCCGCGCATTTGGGTGGCCGCATCAGCAAGCTGTATCAGGTAGCCCAAGAATTGGAACAGGAATACGGCCGTCAGCCTACGGCCGAAGAAATTGCCGAACATATGGAGCTGCCCGCCGAGCGCGTCCGCTGGATGCTGCGAACCAGCCGCCAGCCCGTCCACTTGGAACGCCCCGTTGGCGACGAATCTGATGCCGAACTGGGTGACTTCATTGAAGATGTGGATGCCCCGCCGCCAGCAGAAACCGTTGCCCAAAAGATGCTCACCGAAGAGCTGGGCGAGATTCTAGATCAGCTTACCCCGCGTGAAGCTCGCATCCTGCGCTTGCGCTACGGCCTGCAAGACGGCGAATCCCGCACCCTCAAAGAGGTCGGCGAAATGTTTGGCCTCTCCCGCGAGCGCATCCGTCAGTTAGAAAAGGAAGCACTACGCAAGCTGCGCCATCCCAACTTCGCCGGACATCTCCGGCAATACCTCAACTAACCACAAAAAAGGGGCCGTATGGCCCCTTTTTATTTCCAATTTGTTCAGCAAATAAAGTCAAACCTGTTTGACGGCACGGATTTCAAAATCTACATTCAGCTTTTGCTGAAGGACAGTAAAGATTTTCGTTAAATTGTCCATTGTGGGGTTTCCTCTAGCTGACAGCATACGATGTAAACTTTTGCTAGGTTTGTCTACCTCAACAGCTAATTCCTCAAAACCTACAGTCGAATTTACCAAGTCACGCAAGAGTATTCTGGCACTTTCTGGCTCACCATTTAGAAAGAGAGCAATCGCTTCATCCAGTAAGGCTGTGGCAAATTCTTCGTCATTTTGGGCACGCTCTTGAATTGTATCTTTAACATCTCGTACAACTGTCATATTTTCCCTGCCTTTTTGCGTGCTTTGTATTCTCGCAACAGATCTTTTGCTTTTTCGATATCCTTTTGTTGGTTATTCTTTGTTCCACCACCAAACAAAATAATCAATTCTGAACCTTCTTGAGCCAAATAAATTCTATATCCCGGCCCCCAATTAACTCGATATTCCCCAATCCCCTTGAGCCATTTAATATTTGATGTGTTTCCCTGCTCTAGTCTGGCAAGAGCTACCGCAACTTTTGCTGCCGCTTGGGTATCCAAGCGATCAAACCATTTTTTAAACGGTATTGAACCATTTGCTCGAATGTACTCTTTGACTTTCACAACATCGCCCCAATAGTAACACAAAGGTTACTAGTCAATCAAGTCGCTCTGTTTTATGAACACTTCTAATTAGTTGGAAAGAAAACGCTTCCAATTAAGACACAACCGTATTTTACATCAATTATCCTCTCCCTACTCATACACATCTGCGTTCGGTATAATCGCACGCTATGGCACTTTTGACGGCACACAACATTGGTCAGGTGTTTGGCGCGTTTGACGTCTTTACTGGCGTCAACGGCAGCATTCCCGACGGCGGCAAGGTGGGGCTGGTTGGCCCCAATGGGGTGGGCAAAACCACGCTGCTGCTCATCTTGGCGGGGTTGAGCCAACCTAGCGCAGGCAGCGTGCAAATTGCGCGTGGAACGCGCTTGGGCTACTTGCCGCAAGAGGCTGCTCAAGCCTTTGCCGGACAAGAAAATAGCGTTTTTGAAGAAATGCTCACCGTCTTCAACACCCTGCGTGAGGATGAAGCGACGCTGCGCCAAATGGAGCAGCGAATGGCCGCTGGCGACCATTCTGAAGCGTTGCTGGCCAGCTACAGCCAACTACAGGAGCGGTTTGAACTGGCGGGTGGTTACGACTATCAGATTCGTATCCGGCAGGTGCTAACGGGGCTGGGCTTTGCCGAGGCAGATTGGCAAATGCCGCTGCCGCATCTGAGCGGCGGCCAAAAAACGCGCGTTTTGCTGGGGCGGCTGTTGCTAGAAAAGCCGGATTTGCTCATCATGGATGAGCCGACTAACCATCTGGACATAGCGGCTGTCGAATGGCTGGAAGGGATGCTAAAAACGTGGGACGGCGCGATTTTGGTGGTGAGCCACGACCGCTACTTTTTGGACCGCGTGGTGAGTAACATTTGGGAGATGAACCGCAATGGTCTGCAGCATTATCGCGGCAACTATTCGGCCTATGTGCAACAGCGGCAGGAGCGATGGCAGCAGCAAATCCAGGCGTATAAGGATTTTCAGCAGCACATTGAAAAAGAGATGGATTTCATCCGGCGGAATATTGCTGGGCAGCGGACGCAGATGGCGCAGGGGAAGTTGAGTCGGCTGGCGCGGGAGGTGACGGCCGTTCACATCGGCGGCCTCCCAGCATTAGCCATGCTCAACAGCAAGGGCTGGCTTCAAACGGATGCTCATTACGGCATCACTCGTTACGGCCGTGTGGCCACCACCGTCGGCGAACTGCAACAGCAAATTGGGGAACTCAGGCCACCGATACGGCCGTCTACCCTCCGCCTTAATTTGGATAGCGAACAGCGCAGCGGCGAGCTGGTTTTGCGTACCAAAGAGCTGACCATCGGCTACCCCGGAACGAAGCTGTTTGAATCTGAAGATATTGAGCTGCGGCGGCTGGAGTGTGCCGCGCTGATTGGCCCCAACGGTACGGGCAAAACCACCTTCCTCAAAACCGCGCTCGAGCGGCTGGAGCCGCTGCGCGGCGAGGTGATTTTGGGGGCTAGCTTGCAAATCGGCTACTTTGCCCAGGCGCATGACAGCCTTAATTTGGACAACACGGTGCTGGACGAGCTGCTCAACTTCCGCAACTTGCCCATTAGCGAGGCGCGGAACTATTTGGCGCGCTTTTTGTTCCGCGAAGATGATGTGTACAAAAAGGTGAGTATGCTCAGCGGCGGCGAGCGGGGTCGACTGGCCCTGGCGATTTTAGCGTTGCAGGGTGCCAACTTCTTGCTGCTGGATGAGCCGACGAATCATCTGGACATCCCCTCTCAAGAAGCATTGCAAGAGGCTTTGGAGCAGTTCAACGGCACGATTTTGATGGTGTCGCACGACCGATATTTGGTAAACGCATTGGCCACGCAGGTTTGGGCATTGGCAGACGGCTGTTTGCGCGTCTACGCAGGTGGTTACCAAAATTATCTAGCCATCCGCGAGCAGGAGGCTGAGGCTGTCAAAGAAGCAGCCGCCCAGGCGCGTGAAGCGGAAAAAGCAGACCGCAGCCGCAACAACGGTAGCCAGATCAGCAAAAACGAACTGCGTCGTCAGGCAGAGGCGTTGGCAGATATTGAACGCGCCATCGAAGCCGCTGAAGCCGAAATTGCCAAAATTGGGGACGCGCTGCAAGAAGCGACAACGAACGAATCTTTTGCTAAGATACAAACGCTAAGCGAAGCATACACCGCTGCCGAGGCCAAATTGGAATCATTGCTGGAACAATGGGAGACATTGCATGAGTGACAACGCTGAACCAACCACCTACGCCGGAAAAGTAATCGTGGGGCTGACGGGCAACATCGCCACGGGCAAATCGGCCGTGATGAAGCTAGCCCATTATCACGGCGCACTCACCATTGATGCCGACAAAATTGTGCATACGCTGATGGATACCGATACCACGATGCAGGCAGCGATTGCGGTGGCGTTTGGTTCAGACGTGCGGCTGGCAGACGGCCGTATCGACCGCAAAAAGCTCAGTGACGTTGTGTTCAACGACCCCGCCGCCCTGCAAGATTTAGAGGCGATGGTGCATCCGGCCGTGGGTAAAGAGGTGGATGCCCAGATTTTGGCCAGCGAGCAATCGGTCATTTTTTTGGAAGCGATTAAGCTGCTGGAAGGCAATTTGCGCGACATTTGCCACCAAATTTGGGTAACGCGATGCAGCCCGCAGCGGCAGCTAGAGCGGCTGCGCGTTTGTCGCGGTATGGAAACAGAGGTTGCGGCCGTGCGTATCAAAAGCCAGGCACCACAAGAAGAAAAAGTGGCCCAATCCGACGTGCTCATCGACACCAACGGGCTGATGAAAGATACCGAAGCGCAGTTCAAAATTGCTTGGGTGCGGCTACCCGACCCAGCCACGGCCACGTCAATGGATCGCTTGCCGCTGCCGGATGAATCGGCACCGGCCAAGCCGCTTACGGGTAGACTGAATTCTCCCAAAGCGGCCTCACCGAAGGCAACGCCGCAAAAATCGGCCAGCGAGGCTCCGCCGCCACGCCTGGAACCCAGCGACCGCCCCGATGATTTACAGGTGCGCCGCGCACGGCCGTCTGACATTCCCTCCATCTTGCTGCTGATCCAAAAAGCAACGGATGGCAAGGTGAAGCTGAAGCGGGCGGAACTGCTGATGGCGTTGAGCGAACGAGGCTACTTTATTGGGCAGGTAGGGGCAGAAATCAGTGCCGTCATTGGCTACAACATCGACAGTCAGGTGGCGCGCATCGACGAATTTTACATTCATCCGCCAGAGATGGCGGCGCAAACAGGCAAGGCCGTGTTGGAAGATATTGAAATTTCGGCAACGTCCCATATGGGGCAAATCATTGTCGCTTTTTTGCCGGAAGATGCACCCGCCACCATCCGGGAACTATTTGCAGCAGAGCATTATGCGCCCATGCCGTTTGACGAAATGGCGAGGGGCTGGCAGTTGGCGATTGAAGAGTCGCAGCCGGAGGGGACTGATTACTTAGTGCGCCTCCTGCGCGATACGCGGGCGGGGTAAGCGATGAATGCCAAGTTGGCTTTGAGAGTAGATCAGAAATTAACGCAAAGGCGCAAAGTTTCAAAAGAAGCAAAGGTCTTTCTTTGCTCCTTTCCCGCTTTGCATCTTTGCGTCAAAAATGCAGAGTGGGCAAGCCTACAGCCTTGGAGCAACGCGTAATGCGATTTGTTTGGGCGTGGTTTTTATATACGTGGGGTGGGCTGCATCGCTATTTTGGTATTCAAAACAGCATGGCGCGGGAATTTGAACGAGCCATTCATTACTTCAGCCGCGCCTACGAAGTAGACCCGACGTTCCGAGCGGCGCGGCTGCATCGGGGCATTTTGCTAGGGCGGGAGCTGGGCCGCTTTGATGAGGCGATTGCCGATTTTGACGCCTTGCTGGATGAAGACCCCACTTACCACCTGGCGTTGTTCAACCGGGGAATGATGTGGATGGAAAACGGCCGTTACCCCCAAGCCCTCGCCGATATGGAAGCATACCTTACCCGGGCCGACTCCACCGACGAAAACTGGCCCGACGCCAACCGCATCGTCCGTCTGCTACGTGACATTGACTAGGAATAGCCCCCCACATAAAAGTTTCCGTCGGCTCCTCCGTTTACCATTTAGCCACAAGCCCTGTATTATACGTAGCAGGTGGTTAAATTAACGTCATATGCTTTGTTAATCGATAACTTAAAGCATTTGCATTATTGTTCACGGTCGAAAGCGTAACGTTGAATTGCACAGCAAAACAATTTATACTGCAATTAGATTATCTAGTGAATAATTTCTTGAGGTGTCATTGTGATATCGCGTGAAACAGTCAAAAAACAGATCGACCTATTAAGCGAAAATCAGCTATCAAAAATTGCTGACTATATCTCCTCACTCAAAACTCAAACCAAGAATATGCTAAAGACCGCCCCTTTTTGGCAAAACGCAACGCCCAAAGAGCGCGCCGAAGATTTTCTAGAGTGGGTTTCTGGCTTAAATAAAACAGGGCAAACCTTACCAGATGAAGCCTTTGATCGCGGCACCATTTACGAATCGTGACCACTTACTTACTAGACACCAACATCATTCTGCGGTTTAGCAACCCATCAGATGCCCAGCATGAGTTGGTTACGAATGCGGTGCGGTCGCTGCAATTTTAGCAACGGGGGATGACTGCATTTTAGTTCCACAAGTTTTGATCGAAATGTGGGTCGTGGCTACGCGCCCTACAGATGTGAACGGATTGGGTTGGTCTACAACCTACACGCGAAACGTTATTGAACAGTTGCTGCAGCGTTTTCCGCTGGCCGAGGAAGTGCCTCAACTATTTCCAACATGGCTAGAAATCGTTGCCACACAGAAAATTTCAGGCAAGCGCACCCACGACGCTCGAATCGTAGCCATGATGAAAGTTGCCTCCATCAATCACATTCTCACCTTGAACCCAGGTGATTTTGCCAGCATTCCAGAAATCACGGTTGTCCATCCTCGGCAAATAGTTGAAGCAGCGTAGCCCCCAAGCCCTTGCCGATATGGAAACCTACCTCACCCAGGCCGATCCCTCCGACGAAAACTGGCCCGACGCCAACCTCCTCCGCGAGTTTGACCGGGAGTAGCTACCTTGAGCAAATCGTTTCGTCATTCGTTCAGTGTGAGTGTGACTGATATGCTCTTATAAGTCCTTGTAATATACAATGAACCATTTTATACTGGATAAGCTCGTGTTTTTCGTTAAATCAGGGTGTTACCTAACAAGAACGACATAAGTTTTTTCCAGCATCGAATGCAAAATAATTAGCTGAGAATAATTAACTTCGGAAATGTTACTACCTTAGTGCTCTGTAAAGCAAATTTGTTAGTAAACATAGTTATCGAATAAACTTGTGGAATGGCAAAACATATAAAACTTCCACAAAATGAAAAAACTGAACTTGAACAATTGATAAAGTCGGGTGAACACAAAGCAAGGGTGATCAGTCGGGCAAGGGTGTTGCTTCTACTCAACCGCAGCGAAGGGGAGAAGAGAACCTTGGCTCAAGTCGCAGAAGCAACCATGCTATCCAATGTTACTGTCAGCCAAATCAAACGACGTTACTTTGAAAGTGGTGTGGACAGAGCGTTGTACGACCAACCACGATCAGGGCGGCCGGTGACAAAAATGACTGGAGATGTAGAAGCACAACTGATTGCCTTGACATGCAGCGAACCACCAGAGGGGTATGACCGGTGGACACTGAGATTATTGGCTGATGGGCTGGTAAAACTAGAGGTGGTTGATGAGATTAGTCACACCGCCATAGGAAATAAGCTAAAAAAAATGAACTCAAGCCTTGGCAAGTAAAATCGTGGTGTCTGCCCAAACCTGGGGCACGCTTTGTCGCCAAAATGGAAGATGTCCTCTCCGTTTATGAACGACCCTACGACCCGAAACGGCCGATGGTTTGCCTGGATGAAATTCAAAAAGCGTTGCGGTCAACACCAAGAGGTGAAATTCCGCTGCAACCAGGACAACCCGTTCGAGAAGACTATGAGTACCAACGACATGGGAAGTGTTCCCTTTTTCTGGCCGTCGAACCATTAGCCGGATTTCGCAAAACATGGATTTATCCACAACGCCGCAAGATTGAATTTGCACAGGTGTTGAAATCATTAGTCGACGAGGTTTATCCTGATGCAGAGACGATTGTCTTGGTTGTGGATAACTTGAACATTCACCATATCGCTTCTTTATATGAACGGTATGAACCAGCAGAAGCACGCCGGATTGCGGACAAACTTGAATGGCATTACACACCAGAGCATGGCAGTTGGCTCAATATTGCTGAATGTGAATTATCTGTTTTACGTCGTCAGGCATTGAAGCGACGGAAGGTGGATATTGACGAAGTTCGCAACCAAGTAGCAGCTTGGGAAACACAACGCAATAAACGCCAAGTGGGTGTTGATTGGCAATTTACTTGCACTGATGCTCGCATTAAACTGAAGCGACTTTATCCAATTGTTAACGTTCAGTAATTTGTTAACGCCTTATATTTCTAAATATACTTTGTTTACAAAGCACTTAGTGTAATTGCTTATTACTTCCACTAAAATGTGGCGATACAATAACAAGTAAATATTTTTAGAAATGAATAAAAACATTCAGGAATCACCACAAAAAAAACTAACATTCTCTGATGTATTTGCGGGTTGCGGTGGATTGTCCTTGGGATTAATCAATGCCGGATGGCAAGGTGTATTTGCTGTAGAAAAACACCCTTTTGCATTTGAAACACTAAATGCAAATTTAATTTCATCAGAAAATGATTTTTTTGATTGGCCTGAATGGTTTGATCCTAAGCCAATAGATGTATCTGCCTTTGTTACTCAGTTTGAAGAAAAATTAAGGGGCCTAAAAGGCAAGCTTACCCTTCTAGCTGGAGGGCCACCATGCCAAGGGTTCTCATTAGCTGGTGAGCGAACACAAACTGACCCTCGTAATTTGCTTATTGAAGAATATATAAAAATTGTTGGTTTTTTAGAGCCGAGAATCCTATTAATCGAAAATGTTCAGGGGTTCACGCTAGCATTCAAGAAAAATGGGGATGAAAAACATAAACGTGTCCCATATTCAGATATTGTAATCGAACAGCTAGAACAAATAGGTTATCAAACTTTTTCAAAAATAGTAGCTTTTAGTGATTATGGTGTGCCACAGATTAGAAAACGCTTCATTCTTGTTGCTGTAAAAAATGATGATCCTGTACTAACAAAACTAAATGGAAAAACTCCATTCGAAATTTTAGAAGCAAATAGAGAGAAATTCTTATTATCAAAAGGACTAGCTACTAGCTTGCCTGTATCTGTAAAAGATGCCATTGGTGACTTAGAAGTACAAGCCAAAAAATTAGTTGAAAGTGATGATTCACCTGTAAAAGGATTCAAGCAAATCGAATATAATTCTGATAGTTTTAGCTCCCCTTTTATCCAATTAATGCGTAAAGGTTTTGGTGCTTCTCCCAATAGCATTCGCCTACCGAGGCACAAACAAAAGACGATTGAGCAGTTTCAAAGTATTATGGATTCCTGCACTTTAGGAAAAACAATAAGCAAGGAAGACCGAGAACGTTTAGGCATTAATAAACGTGCAATTACGCCGCTTAATGAAAATTTACCCTCAGCAACAGTAACTACTCTCCCTGATGATATTTTACATTATTCAGAACCTAGAATTCTAACAGTACGAGAAAATGCCAGGTTGCAAACATTTCCCGATTGGTTTGAGTTTAGAGGGAACTACACGACTGGGGGAACCAACCGAAAGAGTGACTGCCCCCGTTATACACAAGTTGGCAATGCTGTGCCCCCATTATTTGCTGAGGCAATTGGGCAAATATTGAGGGAGTTAGCCTCCTAAAAAGAGGTAATTCATGAACAAAAAAACTCTTCATTTCAAAACAAATACACTTCTAAAAAACCTCATCGGGAAAGACTTAATCAATGACGATAATATAGCCATTGTTGAGCTTGTAAAAAACAGTTATGACGCAAATTCAGACAATGTCTTGGTAAGATTCACTCATTTTTCGTCAAAAGGAAAATCGACCGAATTATCCGAAATACTTATTGTGGATGAGGGATCTGGAATGAATCTATCGGATATTGAAGATAAGTGGCTTAACATTGCTTACTCTGAAAAAATACTAGAGGATAAAAAAGAAGGAGCCTATTTAGCTGGAAATAAAGGGATTGGCAGATTTTCCTGCGATAGATTAGGGGAACAACTTGATCTCCTGACACGACAAGAAGGCGAAGATTTGCTCCATCTACAAATTCAATGGCCTGAATTTGAAGTTGAAGGGAAAAAAGATTTAACAATTCAGGAAATTGATTTAACGGTTCGTGCAATTGAGAATGCTGAAGCCGTTAAAATAGCGGGTGTTCAACAATTTCCTGACCATGGGACTGTTTTAGTAATTTCGAGACTTAGAAGTGTATGGGATCGTGATCGGCTTAAAGAATTAAAAACTTCTTTGGAGAAATTTCTAAACCCAAATCAACTTTTCTTACGAAATAAATTTAAGATCAATCTTTCAGTTCCAGATCTTGAAACAGCTGATAAAAACAAAAGCTATCCTGAGCGCATTAATGTAGAAATTCAAAACCAGATTTTTGACAAGTTAAAATTCAATTCTACATATATTGATGCCAAAATCTCTGACGACAATGATACTGTGTCAACAACCCTGTATCATGAAGGTGAAAAGGTTTTTGACCTTGTAGAACATAATGAGGGATATAAACTACTCCCAGGTGCCCACATCGTCATTTATTACCTTAATCCATACAAAAAAGCCTATTTCAAACGCCAAACTGGGGTTCGTTCAGTTGATTTTGGTTCTATTTTCCTGTTTTTAAACGGATTTCGTATTGCGCCTTATGGTGATAGAGGTGACGATTGGCTAGGGTTAGACGTTCGAAAGACTCAAGGTACTACAAGATACCTAAGTAGTCGAGATGTTGTTGGGCGAATAGAAATAAGTGGGAGCGAAGCAGAATTTAAACCCATCTCAAGTCGTGAAGGGCTTAAAAAAACTGCATCTTTTAACCAACTACGTGAGGAGCTTTTCTTCGATGTATTGCGAAAGTTAGAAAAATTTGTTGTTGAAGGCTTAAATTGGGACAGTATTCCAGATTCATTGCGTCAAGTGGTACGTAAAAACGAAGGACTTGATTGGGATAATACGCAGGAGCATTACGTAGAGTCTTGGGAGCGCAAACAACAGCGAATAGCTTTGTCCATTATGACGCTGATTGGTTCAGTGCCAGATCGCATCATTAGATTTTGGTTTAATCCGTCCCTGTTAGAAGGAGTATACGAAAGTCGTCAAGAAGAAGTGAAGAAATTGTTAGATGATGTTGAAGGTTTTGAACCCAATAAAATCGACTCCAGTTTAACTAGAAACCTCTCAAAAATCAGGAGGATAATTACTGAAAAAGAAGAGGAAGTGAAAACTGCGAAAGCAGATGCCGCAGATTTGCGGGTAGAAGTTGCAAAACAGCGGGCAAAAGTCGCAAAACAAGATAAGAAAATTTCGAAGTTGGAAGCTGAAACAGAAACTTATCGCGCTCAAACATTCTTTTATGAACAAATCTCATCGCTGAACGTTAAGCAATTGTTATCGTATCATCATCAAATTAACCTTGACTCGCATAAGGTTGATAATTATTTAGCCAAAGCTGTTAAGCTTCTTCGCGACACTCCCAATACGAGAAAAATTTTAGATAATTTACAGAAAGCATCTTTGATAAATAAACGAATAGCTGCTGTGGCTCAGTACGCTACTAAAGCAGATTTTCGTTCGGGCATAAAGAAAGAGCTTACAGATATTCCTGCTTACATTGAACAGTATTTATTAAGAGTAGCCACGGATTTCAATGCTACGGGTCTGAAACTTGAGGTCGTTAACACCGTTCAAGAGTTATTTGAGATAAAAGTCAGCAGAGTTGAGATATCCATTTTAATAGACAATATTATAAGCAATGCTCATAAAGCTCGATCAACTAGGCTAACTGTAACAATTTCTAAATTGTCAATGAACAGATTGCAAATTTCTTTCATTGATGATGGAAATGGGTTGTCAGATGAACTACCAAATGCTGACTCAATGTTTGAACTAGGTGTTACCACAACGTCTGGTTCAGGATTGGGTCTTTATCACGTCAAAAATATTATTGAAAAGATCGATGGAAAAATTACAGCCATACCACTTGAGCCTAAAGGGATGGAATTTAGAATAGAGGTTACAAAATGAGGCTTGTTTTTTCAGTACTTTGGTTCGATGATGATGAGGAATATTTTGACTCTTTAGATCTTGAACCTTTAGAAAGAGAAATATCATCTTGGGGGTTCTGGCCAAAAATTGAAAAAGTTACAACTCCTGAAGATTTTAGCAACCGCTCACCTTTTACATCATATGACTTAATTGTCGTAGACCGTAATTTAGAGGGCTATAAAGATGGTCAGGAATTCATTGCAAATATTAGAGGAAACGCAATTTATACTGAAATAATTTTCTATACCGCTGGCAATACGAGCGATTTATGGGAAGCAATTCGGACAAAAGAACTCGAAGGGATATTTGTTTCATCCAGAATAAATGTTTTGTCCAAAATTGAAGCGGTAGGCCTCCAGTCTGTTCGCAAAATTCTTGATCTTGAGAATGTGCGGGGTATTGTAATGGCCGAAGTTGGTGAGTTGGATCTTTTACTAGATGAGATAATCATGCTTGGAACAGAAAGTTTATCTGAGGAAGAACGCTCATCAATATTCCAAAGATTTCACGAGAATGCAGTTAGGCAAAGCGAAGGTTATGCTAAAGCTTTAAATGCTTTTATCGAGGAGCCAAATACAGGGGGGATGTTAGCCCTTTGTGATAGTGACAAACGTTGGCAAAATTTCAATCGCTTACGGAAAATTCATAAAAAACTAAAGAAAAAGAAGCAATCAGGAAATTATGTTCAAGAGGTATTGCGTCCTCGGAATTTCCTAGCTCATGGTAAACCTGAACCTCATGAAAATGGAGGGTATCTATTCCGTTATAAGGGCAAAGAATACTATTTTGACGATAAAGTTAGCCAAGGGCTTAGGCAAACCATTTTAAAGTATAAGACCACTTTTTCAATCCTTATTGATCAAATCAAAGAGACGTAGTTATCTAATCCAAAATTTAGTAATCATCAAATAGATACCATGGTCAAGTGGGGTCTATTGGCTTTCTACTACTGCAAACTCATCCCAGATTTCTTCTAAATCGGAAAAGGTGGCAATAGGGGCGACGGCTTCCATGAAGGCGCGGGGGGTGTGGGTGTTGGCGTGGATGTCGCGGAGCATGGGGCCGGTGGGGTCGCTGCCGGTTGCGCCGGGAACGGCCGCATACGCGCCATAAAACGCAAAGTAAGCCTGGTTCAGTTTGCGAATCCCAAACCCATTTTGTAGAAAAACCAGCCGTTGTGCCTCCATATACGCCTCTGCCCCTTCGATGTCACATGCGGCCATTAACTCCTCGGCGCGGATGCGGGTGGTGGCCAGTTCGGCACCGAAATCGAAGGCGGGCGGGTCGGCGGGTGCAGCTTCTGGTGCTTCTGGCGGCGGGGGTGGCGGCACAAATTCGGGATAATATTGCTCAATGACGCGGCTGCCAATTTCCTGGTCAAAGATGGAGGCAATTGTTTCGTTGATGATGCGCACCTGGGGGTCGCCATAGTTTAGCCCCACGGGGAAGAAGGTCATCCAATGGTGGGCCCATTCGTGGGCGGTCACTTCCATAAACCAGTTGAGATTGCTGGTTTCCATGATCATGGCAGGGTAGGTGCCCAGGCCACCCAGCGGCACCACCAGGGCAGAGAGGTTGAGCTGTTCGAAGACGGCCGTTTCCAACGCATCCTTCTCCGCCGTAGACAAACCGGGAATCAGCGACACGCCATAAATTCGCTCGATCCGGTCACGCGGGGAGACGATGAGCAACGACGGCAGCGGGGTCATCTGCATCATGACGGGCGGCCATGCCTGCCCCAGCACGCCAAACCCCTCCTCAACCAAAATATGCCCCACCTGGTCTTGCACAATCGCCTCGGCGACGGGTTGGAGGGCGGCGAGTTCGTCTCGTTTTTGGGTGAACTGTGCTTGGAGAACGGCCGTTGCCGCCACCGGATTAGCCACATTCGGGTCCGTATAAATCTGGCTGATTTGGCCATCAAGCTGCTGCACTTCTTGAACGAGTGCCATAAAATCGAGAACTGTCTGTTTACGGCTGGCTTCATCCAAAAAGGCATCATTGTTAGCCAAAACGCCCTCCGCCTTGGCGGCAAAGGCATTTAGCTCCCAGCTCACAAAATCAAACTGGCGCAGCCCGACGAGCTGCAAAATTTGTGTGTATTCGTCGCCAAACGGGGGCCACTCACGCGCCAAAAAGAACAGACAAATGATTGTCAGTAGCAGGAGTTTGAGCCAGAGAAAAAGGCGACGCATCTTAGGCACGGCGGTACGGGTCGTACAATTTTTCCCATTCGTCCAGGGCATATCGGTCGGTCATCCCGGCGATGTAGTCGGTGATGACGCGGTGGAGCGGGGCCTCATCCAGCTTCTTCTTCGTGTCCGTAGGCAGCATGTTTGGTTCCTGGGCATACGCCTGGAACAGTTCCGAGATGAATCGCTCGGCCTTCGTTTGCATGCGGATGAGTCGATAATGATGGTACATACTATCTAGCAGGAACTTCTTGAGCTGGCGCACTTTGGTTTTGAATTCGGGCGAGTAGCCAACCAGATTTTCAGGATGGGTTTGCACTTTTTCTACCGAATCGATCTGGTTTTCTTCCAAATTTTTGCTGGTTTGTGTCAACACGTTCATTACGGATTGGCCGATGAGTTCACGGATAATTTCGTGGCGGGTGATATTGGGCAATGGCCGTTCCGACTGCCACCCCACAACATCCTTCAACTCTTGCCACAAGGTTAGCTTATCCAACGCAGCCATCTCAAACATACCCGCCCGCAAGCCATCATCCAGATCGTGGGCATTGTAAGCAATTTCATCTGCCAAATTAGAAATCTGCGCTTCCAGCGAGGCGCGTTTGCCTGGCTCGTATCCTTCGGCGTCACTCTTGTCGTAATCGGTTTCGTGCTTGATCATCCCCTCACGCGTTTCGTAAGTCAGATTGAGGCCAGGAAAGTTGGGATACCGCTCTTCCAGCTTAGTAACGATGCGGTAGCTTTGTGTATTGTGGTTGAAGCCGCCATGCTCCGCCATCAGTCGATTTAGGGCGTATTCCCCGGCGTGACCAAAGGGAGGATGCCCTAAATCATGGGCCAGGCAGATAGCTTCGGTTAGCTCTTCGTTGCAGCCCAGGCCCCGCGCTAATGAACGACCTAGCTGCGCCACTTCCAGCGTGTGCGTGAGGCGCGTCCGGTAATGATCGCCTTCGTAATAAACAAAGACCTGCGTTTTGTACTCCAACCGACGGAAAGCAGTGGTGTGGATGATGCGATCCCGATCGCGCTCAAACGCAGGCCGCGAAGCGGATTCGGCTTCAAGATAAACGCGCCCACGGCTATCTGCGCTTTTTAGCCCATACGGAGCCAGGGCCATCTGTTCGATCTCTTCTAACTTCTTGCGCTTGTAGATCATGGGGGGAACCTCCAACATCTTATGTGCGGGCGATGCAGTTGGAAGACATTTCGGTTTGCCGAGCAAAGATTATTCCCAACTGCATCGCCCCTACTTGCTATAATTTTATGGTAAGTGTAACATAATTCCAGACGGCCGTCTCAATAGCTAATGGTCTGCACAGCCACATGAACAGGTCTGGAGCAGCAAAGGGGAAACCGTATGCCAAACGTCCGCTCATCCATCGTGTTAATGATGATTGCCATCGCGATCATTCTGGCCGCAGGTGTGTTTTTAGCCATCAACGTTGTGCAAAATCGGGAGGCTGCCGACACTGTCGCGCCAACCATCGAGAGCAACTTTGTGGTCAACGTTGGCGGGCAACCCATTGCGCTGCAAGTTGATCCCAATACACGCCCGAACATTGTTACTGCACCAGAAACCAATCCAGAAAGTCCGCGTACAGACGAAGTAGCCCCCGCTGACCCGCAGATAGAAACGGCCACCGCCACGCCAGAACCAACGGCCGTTCCTCCCACCAACGTACCGCCAACAAACGTACCTGCCCCCCCTGCCGTCGAGAAAATCATCTATCAAAGCTACACGGTGCAGCAAGGAGATACGCTCTACAGCCTATCGCGGGCGTTTGTTACCTCCATTGCCCTCATGGCCGATAAAGGCATCTCCCAGGCAAACTTGGTTCCTGGTACAACCATCAACATTCCGGTTGGCAATCCCCAATATTGCAACGGCCGTGGACGGCCGTATGCCGTGGGCGAAGGGGATACGGCCTTCAACATCAGCCAGCGGTACAATACTACGCCGGAAAACTTGCAGTCGATTAATAGCTTGGACGCTAACTACACCATCAAAATTGCCGACATCATCTGTGTGCCATAACTATGCGCCTGAACAAATCTGAATTTAACGGCCGTTCCCAGCAGCTTCTAGCGTACATTCGCCAAAATCGGCTCACGGGCGTGGTTCTCTTCGACAGCACAAACATCCTCTACTTCACAGGATTTGCCTTCATTCCCACCGAACGCCCTATCGCCTTTGTACTCAGTGCTGAGGGTAAAAAAGCCATGCTCGTACCTCGCCTGGAAGTGGAACACGCTCAGGCTGAAGCTGATCTGGATCGCGTGGCACATTATTTGGAATATCCCGGTGATCCGCACCCGATGGCTATCTTTCAGGATTTGCTGATGGATATGGGTCTCATTAAGGAAAATGTGAACCCCCAATTTTTACATGCCCCCACCCGGCCAGAAGAGATCGTGATACGGCCGCATCAGGAAGCACCTAAACAGTTTCCCATTGCCAGCAGCAGCCAAATTGGGGCTGATATGGATGGCTACCCCTGGATTTTTGGCTACGAGGGCGTGTCACTCAGCCAGCTCACGGGCATGACGGTGCACAATGTTCAAAGCCATCTCCACAAAATGCAGGCGATTAAAAGCCCTGCCGAAATCGAACTCATAAAGGAAAGCTGTAAATGGGGCCATCTGGCGCATGTGTTGTTGCAACGGTATACGGCCGTTCACGCTACAGAAACGGCCGTTAGCCTCCGCGCCAGCCAGGAAGCCACGCTGGCCATGATGGACACTATCGGTCCGCTTTACCGGGCGCAAAGCATGTGGCTCAGCGGGCCATTTGCTGGCTACCGGGGGCAGATTGGTCGCAACGCCGCCATACCCCATGCGCTGGCCAACAATATCACCTTTCAACCGGGTGATGTGCTGGTAACTGGCGCAGGCTGCCCCATGTGGGGCTACAACTCTGAGCTGGAGCGCACGATGTTTGTGGGTGAACCTTCCACAGAGCAGCAAATCTTCTTCAATCATATGAAGGTGGCGCAAGAGGTGGCCTTTGCAGCAATGAAGCCCGGAGAGCGTTGCAGCGCGGTGGATACGGCCGTACGCAGCTACTACGAAAAACATGACCTGATGCCCTACTGGAAGCACCACACCGGCCACGCTATTGGGCTACGTTACCATGAAGGCCCCTTTTTAGACACAGGCGACCACACGGTACTGCAAGAAGGGATGGTATTTACTGTAGAACCGGGGCTTTATGTGCCAGAAATGGGTGGCTTCCGCCACTCCGATACGGTGGTCATTACCAACGATGGCGTTGATTTTCTAACTTACTATCCACGCGACTGGCAAAATTTGGTAATTCCAATTTAGGTTCTTGTCAGCCAAAATATTTATGTTAAGATGTAGCTCATGTACAAAGACCTCTGGCGGCAACGGCCGTTGCTCACACTCCCCCAAATTCTTATCCTGCTGCTGGTTGGTGCGGCCGTCTTTGTGGCTGTCGATTTAAACCGACGCGCTCAGGCAGGGCAGCTTGTTGGCGTGGGTGAAAGCGATCTACAACTCCAGGTGGATACTGAAGCAACCCGCCAGGTTTCGCTCCAGGTAACATTGGAATATGTGCAAAGCGATGATTACGTTGCTGCCTACGCCCGTGATGAAGCGGGTTATGTTTTGCCGGGTGAAAAACGGGTGGTGCCGCTTGTCATTGAAGCCACACCCTTGCCAACGGCCGTACCCACTGCCACCCCAGACCCCATCCAAAACGCCCGCCCCTGGCAAGCGTGGTGGCAACTGCTCGTAGACGCGCCCCAACCAACCCAATAACGTCTGGAGCCCCCGAGAAAACTGCCACCTGAACAATATTCCCTAAAAACACAGCGCAGCTTCCCAAAAACTCCCCCATTTGTACTATATAACACCCCTTCTCAAGGGGCCGACACTTGCTATTCAACTTTACATATGATAACATACGCCTCGTTGAGAGGTTTACATATTGTTATTTGTATAGGTATTTAATAGACAAACAAACTGAGCTACGGCAGTGTCCTCAATTGCAAAGAAGGTTCCGGTATTCAATACCCAACAAAACTGAAGCCGACACGACATAGCAATATCGTTTGAGTCAGTAGCTTGCTCCAGTATGACACACGACCCAAGATACCCGCTAACCCCGAAACACATGCTTAGTAAGCGGCCAACAATGACTTCCCTAAAAAATGTGGCTACTTACTTAAAGGTCATCCGCCCATTCCGATACTTTATTTGTGGATGACTCCTTAAAGAAGGGACGATCTTATGAGCCGTCGAACTATCTTGATTCTCATTTTCGTATTTGGCATCGTATTGCTGTCAATTGTAGGTGTGGTTTTTATTCTGCAGCAAAATCAACCAGCCGACACCGACCCCGGTACGGTAACGGATGGCACAGATGGTGCACCAGCCCCAGACGGCGTGGATAGCGGTGATCCAGTCGAAACAGTACCCCCGCTTGTAGAAGTTGTCGTCTCCCTACAAACCGTCCCCCGCGGGCATCAAATGACAGAAGATATTCTGGCTCTGGATATGCGCCCAGTGGGCACAGTGGGCAACAATGTTATTACCAGCATTGATGAGGCGGTCAGCCTGTTCGCTCGAACCGACATTTATCAGGGTGAGACGCTGACTTTCGACTCTTTAGTTGATGATATTACCGACGTTGGTTTGGAATCTTACGGACCCAGCTCTCTTATTCCGCCGGGCTATGTCGCCCAATCTGTCCCCATGAATCGGCTGACCAGTGTTGGTTACGGTATCAGTGAAGGTGATTACGTTGACATTATGGTCACCTTCTTCTTCCGGCAAATCGACGAGGAATTCCAAACATATTTGCCCAATAACGCCGCCTTTTATTTGGAAGAGCAAATTGAGGCCATTGAAGCCATTGGCGCAGGTGACGTGCTAACAACGACAGCCGGGTTTGTACTCTTCCCCGTCGAGCCAATCGGCCGTTTTGAAGAATTACCCACGGGCGACCTGGCCCACATCTTCCCTAATGAAGAAGATGAATCTCCGCGCCCTGTGCCGGTATCAATGATCATTCAAAATGCGCGCGTTGTTCAGGTAGGACAATATCGTCTACCTGGCAATCCAGCCGATCTCATTCCGACACCTACTCCAGAACCTGCAGAGGAAGGGGAACCCACGCCCACGCCGCCACCCGCTTTGGCACCAACCGCAACGCCTCTGCCCCCGGATGTGATGGTGGTTGCCTTGCAGCCGCAGCAACAGCTTCTGCTACGGTATGCCGTAGAGGTGAATGCGCAAGTTTACTTTGCCCTGCGGGGTGTAAACGATGGCCAACTATACAGTGTGGAAAACATGACTCTGGATTTCCTAATCGATCGGTTCAATATAGAAATTCCGCCGAATCTAGGACACTCAGTTGAAGAATCAGCTATCCGACAGGTAACACCAACCCCACCACCTGAAGAAGGATCTGTGCCTGAATAATGTGGGCTGTCAGTTTCAAGGCTAAGGCTAACTTAACAAGGACCCTGTTATGCGTCTCAGAACGTTCATTCTCCTGATTTTGGTATTGATTTTAGTAGCGGCCGTTGCGCTTTTGCTGCTAGGTAATAGTGGTATTGGTCCACTGTCTGGCTTTTTGGGTGGTGGCGATAGTGACACCCCAGCCGATAACGGCACCACAGACAATGGTGACAATGGTGCAGAAGAGCCATTGCAGCCACCGCCAACAGCGACACCAGGGTTGGAAAATGTGGTTGTGGCTCGGGTAAATATCCCCGTTGGCACTATGATTACGGATGAGCTGCTGGAAGTTCAGCGTTGGCCTCGCACCAATATTGCTTTGCAGGGTGGTTACACATTTACAGACACAAATCAGTTAATCGGCCGTATTACCAAAGTAGATGTAGCGCGTGGACAATCCTTTTTAAGCCCCATGCTGGCACTTAACCCAACAGATATTGCTTCATTTGGTTCTGACCTGGCATTATATGTACCATTTGGGGAGGTTGCTGTAGCGTTCCCCGTAGATCGATTCAACGGGGCAGCATTGGCCATGCGACCGGGCGATCTGGTTGATTTGATGATGACCATGCGGGTTGTAGACATCGATCCGCAGTTTGGCACGATATTGCCCAATAACGTGGCCCGTATCATCAACTCCGCTCTACTAAACGGTCAGCCTTTCTTATTCCCCGAGGTGAAAGACGGCCGTCTCGAATTCATTCCTGAGATCAACCAAGTAGCGGCCATTTACCCCAGTGATATTGGCCAGGATGGACAAGATTTCACACCTGGGCTGCCCATTCCCAAGCGCGTTACACAGCTAACAATTCAACAAGCGGAAGTGCTGTACGTAGGCACCTGGGAAGACCCTCGCATTTTAGAGCAAGAACAAATTGCTGCCCGTGCGGCGGCGCAACCTGGGGAAGATGGCAATGTACCACCAACACCTACCCCCATTCCCTCCAGGTTAGAAGACCAGCCAGATGTGGTCATTCTTAGCATGTCTTCGCAGGATGCCTTGGCATTGAACTGGGCCATGATTCGTGGTGTAGACATCAACTTGGCCCTGCGCTCCCCTGGCGATCAAACGGTATTCGTGACGACGAGCGTTAGCCTGCCACAGATTATCGATCAGGGTGGCTTGGCCATTCCAGAGCAATCTAATTTTGACCTGCATCCTTCTATGGAAGATGTAAATTTGCCGGTCTTAGAGTCAGAAAATCCAAATAATCCAGACGAGTAGTCAAAGATTGTCTAGCTTACCCAAAGTCTCTAGCTTCTGGCTGGAGACTTTTTATTTACGTCAAATTATCTACTTGGAGGCATTTTGTCTGTACATTTGCCGGAAAATTACGACCCAAACCAGTTTGAACGGCCGTCTGTCACCGTTGATGTGGTTATCTTTTCACTCGTCAAAAACAAGCTGAAAGTATTGCTGATCAAGCGGCAGGCACCACCATTTGCCAATATGTGGGCCATTCCCGGTTCCTTTGTGCGAATAGATGAATCACTGGAAGAAGCGGCCGTTCGTGCTTTAGCAGATGAGACGGGTGTGGAAGATGTGTACACAGAGCAACTATACACGTTCGGTAATCCAGAACGTGACCCGCGCACGCGCGTGATTACCGTTGCCTATTTCGCCCTGGTACCGCATGATGCCATCCACCACAAGGCAGGGCATGACGCCAGCGAAACCAGCTGGTTTGCTATCTCGCAACTGCCTTCACTGGCCTTTGACCATGCAGAGATAGTTGAGTATGCCCACACGCGCTTGCGCTACAAGCTGGAGTACAGCTCAGTTGGTTTTGAGCTATTGCCTGATGTGTTTACGCTGTCTGAGTTGCAAAAAGCGTATGAGATCATTTTGGGAGAAGCACTAGACAAGCGCAACTTTCGTCGCAAGATTTTGTCAGCAGAAATTTTGGAAGAAACCGGTGAAAAGAAGAAAGAGAGTGAAGGTCGGCCAGCAATGCTTTACCGATACCGAAAAGACGCCGTTGCTGAGGTCAAAACGCGCCGCCTATTTCCTTGAATAATTCATTCTACCCAGAGGGACTTGGTTAGCTCTACGCCGAGTACCACATCATCCCGCCCCACGCGCAAGCGCATTGGCCCATTAAACGGCGCACGCCCCATAATTTCAAAATCCGCCCCTGGCACCAATCCCAAAGATTTGAAATATTTCAGTCGCTCTGGATCATGTGTGCGGACGCGGCTAATAATGCCTACATGACCCACACCCAAATTCATAATGCACACATCTTTTATTTCTGGCAGGTTGCCTTCTAAATCTGGAATTGGCTCACCGTGGGGGCAGCGGCTTGGATTATTGGTCATTTCTGCCATCCGTTCGGTGATGGTGTTGTTGAGCCCTTTGCCCATATCATCAGCATGTTCGTGGGCTTCATCCCAAGTGAACCCCATCACATTTACCAGAAAAACTTCCAAGATGCGGTGGCGGCGTAGTTCTCGCAGTGCTTCTTCGCGCCCGCGCGGCGTTAGCTCAATGCCTTGATACGGCTTGTGCTTTACATAACCCGCATTGCGCAACCGCTTTAACATGCGGGGCACGGCTGGTGCTGACACCTGAAGACGCTCCGCCAAGCTAGTGGTACTTACGGTGGGAGAATCTTCTTGCAGCCGATAAATTTCGGCAAGGTATTCGCGCATGGCCACGCTGGGCTGAAAATTATCGTTGGTCATCTAATTGATATTATCTCGATCCTGGCTGAACCGCCAATTGGTGCAAAAACATTTTAACTCAGGATGGACTTTCTTAATTCGGCCGTTGTGTCCTCAATAAGCGAAACAAGTTGTGTAAGCATTTCTGTATCAAACCGGAATTCTGCACCGGCACTGGCAAATAGCTCTGGCAAGGTTTTAGTACCACCATAAGCGAGTGCCCGACGGTAAGACTCAAGGGCTTGTCCCGGATTATCTAAGCTATTGCGCCAAACTTGTAAAGCTCCAACCTGAGCCATTCCATATTCAATGTAGTAGAAGGGTGAGGTAAAGATATGCGGTTTGCGATGCCACCCCGTTTTTTTGGCAGCTTTCTTTCCGTCCCAATCAATGCCCGGAATAAACCGTTCGTAAAGCTCTTCCCAAACCTCGTCGCAGCGGCTGGCATTTGCTGCTTGTTGGGGATGGGTATAAACCCAATGCTGGAACGCATCAACAACGGCCATGTACGGCAAGAAGGCAAGGCTGTTTTCGAGGTGATCTATACGAGCGCGGGCTGCTTGTGGTGAAGTGTAAAATCCGCCGCTTTGGTTTGTAAGGTAGGGTGCAGCTAACAGCTCCATAGACATAGAAGCAACTTCGCAAAATTCCATGGGCGGGTCGGTTTGCCAAATAAGGGGGAGGTCTGCCGTCTCAAACACATGGAAGGCGTGCCCAGCTTCGTGCAGCATGGTTTGCACATCATCATGGCTGCCGACGCCGTTCATAAAGATAAACGGCCGCATTCTCAGCGGCAGCGAGCTACAATAGCCACCTAACGCTTTGCCCGCACGGGTATCCAAATCGAGCAAACCATCTTCTGCCATGGAGGCAAAGTGATGGCCCAGTTGTGGATCGAGTTGGTTGAAGATGTTGAGCGAGTGCTGGATGAGTGCCTCTTGTCCCTGATACGGCCGTAACGGTTCCCCATCCGAATCATCAACGAGGGTGCCTCTTTCTGGCACCCAATCCCAAGGGCGCAGAACATCATACCCAAGTCGCTCCTTTTTGCGTGCTAATATTCGGCGAACTGCGGGAACAACGGCCGTTTCAATCGCCTCATGAAATGTCAAACAATCCTCTGGCGTGTAGTCGAACCTTCCCATCGCTCGGAAAGCGTAAGTGCGATAATCTGGTAAATCAGCATTTTTAGCCATCTGCTGCCGTAGTGCAAGCAGTTCACCATAGATGCTATTCAAGGTTTCCCGCTCACTTAACCACAGATCGGCAATGGTTTGCCACGCCTTTTGGCGCACAACGCGCTCCTTGTCGTTCAAAAAGAAGCCAAGCTGACTCAGATTTTTTTCTTCACCATCCCAGGTTGCCTTGAGTGCCCCGGTTACTTTCTCATACTCATTTTCCAGCTTGGCAGCCTCGGTAAATAGCGGAATGTTTTCCTTCCGGAACAGTGACGCTTCATTTTGCATGTTGCGCAGCACTAATGCCATATCATCCAGGGCGTCGCTATCTGGATCCACAGCCAACAGCCGCTCTTTCAACATTTGGATAGCAACCTGAGCTTGCGGATAAACATCATTGATCAAGTCCAAAAACGCCTGCTCTTTCTCTTCATCTGTGGTGTCTTGCGATTTCTCAATATAGATAAGCGAGGCCGCTTCAAACAAAAGGCGCGTCAAATCAGACCAATCCGTAAGCCATTGGCGCAAATTTTCAGGGGTTAACGGCCGTTCTGCCAATTCTGCAAAATAGGGAGCAAACGTCGCCCATTCTCTTGGGTTAATGGCATCTACAGTTTGTGGTAAATCGAAGCTGATCATATTTGGAATGCTCCATCATTGGTGGCAAAAAAAAGCCCCTGCCGGCGGGCAAGGGCTTTGGGTATTGAGGCGACGACCGGATTCGAACCGGTGATAAAGGTTTTGCAGACCTCTGCCTTACCACTTGGCCACGTCGCCGGAAACAAATCCGGCAGGCTTGCGGCCTGCCGATTGTTACTGTTCCACCAATGCTGCTTAGTTGGCGATTTGTAGAAAGGTGGCGAAACAGTTAAATAGAAGCAATCGTTATCATAGCCACCCGTAACATTTGCTTCTGTAAAGAGCGGGCAACGAGATTCGAACTCGTGGCCTTCTCCTTGGCAAGGAGACGTTCTACCACTGAACTATGCCCGCAAAGAAAATTGCTGTCTACAGTTATACCAACTGCTGATTCATTAAGCAAAACTTTTCTGGCAGTCTCACCAAACAATCATTGTGAAAGCCAAAATAAAATAATATGCCAGGACCCAGGCTCGAACTGGGGACACCTGCATTTTCAGTGCAGTGCTCTACCGACTGAGCTATCCCGGCGAATCCTTTGTTAAAAGGCTGGGAAATTCTATCCAAAGCAGCATGGCCTGTCAAGTAGCATCCCCGCAAAAAACGGCCGTATTTCCCCGCGTTGGTAAGAACGGGCTATAGCTGAAAGACGGCCGTTTTCATTACAATAACCCTTGGATTTTGAAGACCAAAATTGCAACCCACAGAAACTGTTTTGAACCTAAAGAGAAATTTCTCTGCGGGTTGCTCAAGTAAAAGCTAATTGCGAAGCGATTTTAAATCTAAATTCTTTTTGGCTTTTACGCCTCTTAAACCCACAAGGAAGTATCATGCGAACAGAACAAAACGGGGCTAACCAAAATGCCTTAACAAACAATCTGGACAGTACGCGTGTATGGTTGGCGCAAAAAATAGAAGCCTCTCTACCTAAAACCCTCTCCCTGGATCGCAGCCCACAAACCATCAAACTCATTCAAGAACGTTACAAACTTGCCCGACAACACGCCAAAATTAGCATCGCGTCAGTTGATGAAACGCAGTTTTTTGAAGAGCTATTAGATGAAATATTGGGCTTTGGCCCGCTGGACAAAATTCTTAACGACAATGACGTCACCGAAGTAATGGTAAACCGGGCCGATCTGGTTTACATTGAGAAGAAAGGGAAGCTCATCGAGTCTGGGATTACCTTTGTAGATGACGCCCACGTGGAGCGCGTTATTCGCAAGATCGTAGAACCTCTAGGACGTTATGTGGGGGTAGACTCACCTTTGGTAGATGCTCGCTTGCCAGATGGCTCCCGCGTGAATGCTGTAGTGTCACCCTGCGCCATCGACGGACCCAATATCACCATCCGCAAATTCTCCACCAACCCATTTGGCATTCAAGATTTAATCAACTTTGGCAGCCTGAACCAAGATATGGCCGACTTTTTAGAAGCGTGTGTACGCTCCAAGCTCAACATTGTTGTGGCTGGCGGCACGGGCTCTGGTAAAACCACCTTGCTCAATGTGCTATCCAGCTTCATCCCCGACGGGGATCGCATCGTTACCATTGAAGATGCGGCCGAATTAAGTTTGCTCCAGCGTCATGTGGTTCGCCTGGAAACCAAAAAACCATCCAAGGCGGGCGACAGCGAAGTATCTATTCGCGATCTCGTTATCAACTCATTGCGGATGCGCCCTGAGCGCATTGTCGTGGGTGAATGTCGGGGCGGCGAAGCATTAGACATGCTGCAAGCGATGAACACAGGTCACGATGGCAGCCTTACAACCATCCATGCCAACAATCCGCGCGATACCATTAGCCGTCTGGAAACATTGGTGCTGATGGCCGGTATGGATCTACCGCTTTCGGTGGTGCGAAAACAAATCGTTTCGGCCGTAGACCTGATTGTGCAGCAAGCCCGCCTGCGCGACGGCAGCCGCAAAGTGATCAACATCACCGAGATCACGGGCATGGAAGGCGAGACAGTCGTGATGCAAGACATCTTCAAATTTGAAGAGACTGGTGGTGGAGATGGTGAGCTAATTGGTGATTTCAAGCCAGGCGGTGTGCGCCCCAACTGCGAGCAACGTCTGCGTAACTTTGGCTTTAAATTGCCAGCCAGCATGTTTATGGGTAGCCGCAACGGTTCGCTCAGTCGCCGCCTGCGGTAAATCTTCGAAACGGCCTTGGCTAGTTGTCAAAGCCTCTAAGGGGCTAATTTTCAACCCTGAAAGCTCCCTAATCTAGCTGAGGGCTTCAGCTCCTGCATATGTTGGTTTTTACGTGTTTGGCGAAACGGTAGGCAATAAACGCTTTATGTTTGGTAAACGATCAAAATGTTTGTCGAAACTGTAAACATGCTCAATGCCTACTTTTTGCATTCGCGCTGCCAGTAGCGCATCAATGAAATCAACATTTTTTGTTTCATACAGCGTTAGAGCATACAAAATGGTTGATTTATCGGTTAGCTCGACGCCATCTTGTAGAAAAAAATCTCGCAAGACGGCCGCTATTGTGCCTATGTCCTGCTTGTAAAATGATTTTAGCACCCAAACAAGCTCTGCCACTGTCGCATCATCTACAATGAGGCTAAGGTCGGTATCTGCGGCCGTTTCAAACAGTTGTGCCGCTGCTGCCGCCATCTCCGGTGGGTCATCTAGCAAAAAGCGCAAAATGACATTTGCATCTACATACGCTCGACTCATGATTTTGCCTCATTTTCGAGCATTTCACCGTACTGTTCGGCCGTTGCCTGGCGGATTACATCATAATCCGAATAACGCTTATCACTTTGCAAAGCGCCACGCAGCTGCGCCAAAGAACGCTTCCGTGAAGGATAAATAATTGCCTTGCCTTCTTCGATTACAAATACAAGCTGATCCCCTGCTTTTAGATGTAACGCCTTCCGAACTTTTTTGGGAATTGTAACTTGACCTTTCGTAGTGATTGTTGACGTACTCATATATTTCCCCTTACTTTTGACAATTTTTCTTATTTTTTCATAATCCCTTATTTTTGTCAATATGGAATCTTTCGCTTGTAAACATGCAGGCACAGCTCCCGGCTTCGACCTACCCTTAAGCCTGGGCTAAAATGGTGGGCATGAAAGTATTCTTGAACAGCATTGGCTGCCGCCTGAACCAAAGTGAAATTGAAACCATGGCCCGTCAACTGTTGGCCTCTGGGCATGAAATTGTGACGGATACGGCCGAAGCTGACAAAGTGATCATCAATACCTGCGCGGTTACGGCCGAGGCTGCCCGCGATGCCCGCAGCCAAACCCGCCGCATTCACCGCAGCAACCCCGCTGCCGAAATTGTGCTGACGGGCTGCTACGCCACTATTGCGCCAGATGAACTGAGCCAGGTTCAAGGTGCAGGGCGTGTGGTGGTTAACCAGCAAAAGGCACAGCTCGTGCAAATGCTAGACCCCAAGGCACGCATTGAGCTGCCCGTTTTTGACCAGGAACCGGTGCTGCGGGAATTTTTGGCTGGCAGCATGGGAGCCAACACCCGCGCCTTCATCAAGGTGCAGGATGGCTGCGATAACAAATGCACCTTTTGCGTCACGACGGTGGCGCGGGGGGCAGGGCAAAGCCGCCACTTGGGGGATGTGGTGGCTGAGATTCAGGCGTTGGCGGCGGCGGGCTACCAGGAAGCGGTGCTGACGGGGGTGCATTTGGGCAGTTATGGCCATGATTTTGGTAATCAGGCAGGCTTGCGCGATTTGGTTCAGGCCATTTTGCAACATACGGACATTCCGCGCTTGCGCCTCTCGTCGCTAGAGCCTTGGGATATTGCGCCTGACTTCTTTGAGCTATGGGAAAATCACCGACTGCTGCCGCATTTGCACATGCCGCTACAATCTGGCAGCGACAAAATTTTGAAGCGGATGGCACGACGAACTAGTCGGGTCAGCTTCCGCGAACTGGCTGAGGCGGCACGCAGCTACATCCCAAACCTGAATCTGAGCACCGATTTGATTGTGGGCTTTCCGGGTGAAACAGAAGCTGATTTTGCAGACAGCTTGGAATTTGTGGAGGGGATTGACTTTGCCCGCCTGCATGTGTTTAGTTATAGTCCACGTCCGGGAACGGCCGCTTCCCAATTCCCCGATCAAATCAATGGCAAGATCAAAAAAGAACGCACCCGCCGCATGATCGATCTTGGGAAAGAACTCAGCCACAAATTCCACCAGCGGTTTTTGGGGCAAAAGCTAAATGTGCTTTGGGAAACCAACGTGGGTGCAGACCCCGGCGGCCTGCGCTGGGTCGGCTACACCGACAACTACATTCGCGTCCAGGCGAATGGCCCTGCCGATTTGTTCAACCGTATCACGCTTACAGAAATTGTTGACGCTAACGCTGATAATGTAACTGGCATTGTCTTTTGATTTTCTGAAGCGAGGGCAAAATGAAAAATTGGTGGAAATTATTCGGCGGGGTGTTCCTTTTGGTTATGGCTTCTGCAGCTTGCTCGGCTACGGTTGAAGAATCACCTCCCGCAGAAACTTCGGAAATCGAGACACCCGCAGAGGTTGTAGCCTCATCAACAGCACCCCCATTGCCTACGGCCGTTCCCACCAACAGCCCAGAATCAACCCCAACAGCCACGCAGTTGCCAACGGCCGTACCTGCCACAGACACACCTTCTGCCCCAACTCCCATGCCAGAACCAGTTATTCCCGTAGGCTCAACAGCGAGTTGGACTGCCACCGATGACATCACTGGCATCGAAGGGGAAATTGAGTTCCTTTCAGCCACCCAACTCGTCATTCGGGATTTTGTCTTTTTGGCGGCAGAAGCCCCTGGCGTGGACATTCGGCTGGGCGTAGGGAATGATTTTTCGGACGAGGTGAGCGTGTCGTTGCGAGACATCACGGGCAAAACTTATGAGGGTCGCAGCTTGACGCTGATGATTCCTGCTATGGCTTTTGACGGCCGTACCTTCGACAGCATCGGCGTTGTCTGTTACGACAACGGAGATGTGTTTGATTCGGCACCCATCGAAACTGGCTCCGGTTAATCTGCCAGTTGGTAAACGGCGGTGTGGGGATGCTGCGCTGCCCAGGCAAACCAGAACAGTTCATGACCGGGCAGTTGTTCTAACTGTGTACCCAAAAGTGGGCCGGATATGGCCGTTCCCCAAAACGTCCATTCGCTCCCTGTTTCCATATCCAAAAAACCGTCGGCCTGCGCCTCGAATGTCAGCAAGTGTCCAGCAACTTCTCGGCTAAAAACGGCCGCACTGCCCACCTCTTTAGACGCGCTAATAAATTCGGCATACAGTGGCGATTGCGTACCCGGTTGCCAAAGAACCACCAAGGGTTGCCCGGCAAAGGTGTCGTTCAGTACGCGATTGGCTTCTAGCGCAGAAAATGGATAGGCAATGGTTTCTGAACCCAATTGCAAGCCCATGACGCGCATTTTGGGGTGCAGTCGCTCATCTAAAACGCCGTCGTAAAATTTGGTTCCCCGGCTCACCAGCGAATCGTAGTTGATGTATGGATTTTCACTATAGCGACGGTCGAAGCCTGTGAAGATGGACAGCACCTCACCCTGAGGAAATTCATTTTTGAACGTTTGCCAGGAGACCAGCCGCGTTGGCAAAAGGGGCAATTGCGTGCCGGTGAGTTCGCCGACAACGGCCGTACCCGTAAGCTGCTGCCACCATGATTCTGTTTGGCGATCGTACATGACCAAATTGGCGTTATGCAAAATGCCAGTTGTGCCAAAATCAAGCGTCTGCCCGTCTACACGCCGCTCGAAAGCCAGTCCAGAATTGCATAATGGACAGTATGTGACAACGACAGAACGACCGTTCAGTTCATCATTCACAATCTCATGCCAGAGTAAAATGGAAAGTGGATACGCGCGGGCAATGCCGTCCAGTTGCAGCACCAACACTGGTTCTTGCGGCGTGAGCCAGCTATCCGCCTCGGCAATTGTTTCGATGGCTGGACTGTCAATGGCGGCGATGCGATCTTTGCCTACGCCGCCGTAGCGGAAGGTTTCGTAAGGCAGGCTGTGATGGCAAAAATCGGTGTTGGGCCAGGGAGCAATGGGGAATTGGCGGATGTCGGGTGAGGGTGTGCAGTTGGTAGGGGTGGGAATGGGAACGGCCGTTGCCGTCACATCTGGCACATCAACATTTGCTGAAACACGGCAACCAGCAATGGTCAAACACCCAAGCAACAATAAAATAATTCGAGACCCCATGGGAGCAGTGTACCAGCTTGGGCATGCTTCGCCGTAACCAAACTTACGCCAACTTAATCCCCAAGATTAATGCCAGATTCGTTAAGGCGTTCATGCACCAGTGCCAGCAAGCGCGGGCGCATTTCTGCGCCCATGGCGTATTTAGCTTTGGCTACCAGCGTTAGCTCTGTTTGCTGCCCAATAGCCCCGGATTGACTGATGATTTGCCACGGCTCCAGCAAGTTTGGCAGCAGCAAGGTCGCTTCCTTGCCTAGTGCTTCTAAAATGGGCAAGGCTCGGCTCAAATCGTCCGCATCCAGCTTGATGGTGACGGTGGCGGGGGAAAAGCTGCCGCGGCTGTAGTTACGCACAATGCGGATTTCGCCATTTGGCACCACAAATAGCTCGCCGCTGCCGGCGCGCAGCGTTGTGGTTCGCAAATTGACGGATTCCACGACGCCTTCATTACCCAAGATGTCTACTTTTTCGCCCACGTCAAAGGTGTCTTCAAACAAAAAGCCAATGCCGGTGAGGAAATCACTCACCAACGGCCGTGCGCCCAAACCAAACGCCGCCGCAAACAAGCCCACCATCCAAATTAGCGTCTCGCCCCCCACAAACATATTGAGACTGAGCAAAACGGCCGTTACCATCGCTAGAAACGTAATGGCACTCCCAACCAAACTGGTGAGCGTCTTCTGCCGATCGGGGCGCAATTTGCGCCGCTTGCTGGCCAGGCTGCGAATACGCAGCAGCCGCCGAGCAATCCGCCCAGACAGGCGATGAATCAAGTACGCCACTAAAAAATAGATAGCTATTCGCACCAAATAGCTCGACCAACTGCCAGAAACCCAAAAAGCAATAAACTGTTCCCACATAGCTGCCTCCAGACACTGATTCTACCACCCACTGTTCTTCATCTGAGGGTGTAATGAAAAGTTGTGTAATGGAAGCAAGAAGCAGAAAATGGGGGGATGAAAAAAGAACTCGATGAAATGCTCAACAGATTGAACCAGTGGGAAGCAGAGAACAAAGATGCCAATTTGACACAAATGGAAGAAGCGATTGATGCTGAGTTAGCTGGAATTAGGCAGCAATTGCTCGCACAAATGGCCAGAGAAGGGAAGGCGGCTAGGGTGGACTGTCCAAACTGCGACCAGCCAATGATGAAAAACGGGAAGAAAACGCGAACGTTACGAACCAAAAACGGCGACAAAGTCACAATTGAAAGGGAGCAAATGAGGTGTCATGAATGTGGGATGACACTTTTTCCCCCTGGATGAAAAACTCAGGTTGCTGAGAGGCGCGTATACGCCGCAAGTGCAAGAGGCCGTAACCCGATTAGGTAGCCGGCTACCCTATGCAGAAGCCCAAGAAGAGTTAGAAATGATGTGGGGCCTCGACATCTCCGTAGCAACCGTACGAGAAATCACGCTGCGAAACGGCCGTCTAGCAGATGAGCTAATTGAAATAGAAAAAGAACATCTGGAAAAGACAGCCCCCAAAGCAATAGCCAAACCAAAGCAACTCATTGTAAGTGCAGATGGGGCAATGGTACAGCTAAGAAATGGCGAATGGCGCGAAGTAAAAACGGTTGCCTTCGGTGAATTTGAGACTATCTGGGATGCTAAAAAACAAGAAGTCGTGACCAAAACAGGCAAGATAAGCTACTTCTCAAGTGCAGATAAGGCAGAGTTGTTTAGCGACAAGGCAATTGTCGAGTGGCAGCGACGGGGTGGGGAGAATGCTGAAAAAGTTGTCGCGGTTAATGATGGTGCTGTCTGGATACAGGGCTTCATCGACTATCATTGCCCCACAGCGACACGCGTGATTGATTTTGCCCATGCCCAAGGGTATATCGCCACGATTGGCAAAGCCCTGTATGGGGCAGAAAGTGACCGTTTCCAACAATGGTATCCCCAGATGTCTAAACAGTTAGGCACAAAAGCACCCCAACGAACGCTGAATGAATTGCGTTTCCTATGGACACAAAACCAAGCCCACCCAGCAGCGGATGAAATAGAAGCAGCGATTCGTTATCTTGAGCGACGTCAAACGATGATAGATTATCCACATTTCAGAAAAAACGGAATTCCCATTGGATCTGGGATAGTAGAGTCTGGGCATAAGGTGGTGATGCAACGACGGATGAAACAGGCTGGGATGCGCTGGGCGGATGAAAACCTCAATCCGATGCTTGCCTTGCGCATGGCAATCTGTAACAAGTGCTGGCGTGCTTCTTGGCAAGCGATTCAGGCTCATTTTCTGGCTACAAAACAGGCGCACCGTCTGCTGGAGAAGGCAGAAGCTCCGCAATCTCAGCTTGTTACTGAAGCAGATGTTGAGAATTTAGAGAAGCTGGCGGATAGGATACCTAGGCGTTCACAAAAGAGGCAGCCGTGGCAAGACCATCGGTGGATTTTTCCTCACAGAGCACGGCCGTTACACAAAATCTAATTACACCCTTCATCTGAAAACGGATTGACGAATTGTCTAGCGTGTGCTAACCTGTTAGCAATTCATTCAGGAAATTTATGATGATAAACATTTGGGTTGCTCAACGATTACGAAATGAACTGCGGCACTTACTTGGTAGCCGTGTTTGTTGCGTTGCTGGGGCAACCTCATCGGTCGAATGAATTAAGAAATCCAATTTCTAAACGTTTCAGGCCACAGGTGCTTCAGCCCTGTGGCCTTTTTCTTTTCGTACAGCCACAGGAGACCCTGTGGTTTTTTGTTTCACCAACTGCACAAACCGGCTCAGAAATTTAACGATTTGTGGAGGAAACTGTGAAACAGAAAAATTTAACAATCAAAAACCATAGCCCTCCCAACAAGCGGGAAGCACCGACAAGTTGGGACGATGTTGCCGCCTGGTATGATGGCTGGATGGGGCAAAAGGGTGGCGATTATCATCGCCAAATTGCGATTCCTGCATTGCTGCGCCTGCTAAACCCTCAAAAAAGGGAAACTGTACTAGATATTGGCGCGGGACAAGGTGTATTGGCACCGTATTTGCAGAAAGTTGGCATGGAATACGTAGGCATCGAGGCTAGCCCAAAGCTGGTTAGCCGGGCTAAAAAGCGGCATTGCCAGGCGCGGTTTATGCATGGTGATGCCCGCGCCCTGGCCAAGATTGCGGGTGTGAAGCAAGGTGGGTTTGATACGGCCGTCTTCCTGCTCAGTATTCAAGATATGGATCCGCTGGACGTGGTGTTGCAAAACGCTTCTTGGGCATTGAAGGCTGGCGGGCGGTTGGTGATTCTAATGACCCATCCCTGCTTCCGCATTCCCCGGCAAAGCGGCTGGGGCTGGGACAAACGGCGCAAGCTGCGCTTCCGGCGTATAGACAGCTACCTAACGACGCTGCGCGTGCCGTTGCAGCCTAAAAAGCAAGGCAAGCGCAGCGGCCAAACCTGCAGTTTTCATCGGCCGCTGCAGGCTTACATTAATGGACTAGCAGACAATGGGCTATTTGTAGAACGTATTCAAGAAATTCCGGTAAAGAATGTGGCAGAGTTGGCAAACGGCCGTCTCAAAGCAGATAAACGAGCCAGCACCGAAATACCGTTGTTTTTGGGCATCCGCGCCCGAAAAATTGAGAGGACTGGCAGTCCTTAGTTTTGAAAGTAGCAATAATACCAGCAGGACTGCCAGTCCTGACAAAGCAAGAAGATTATCATGAAAACAAAGATGGTCATTACCCAAAATTGGAGCCTCTTATTGTTACCATGCCCGGCAGCAGCGTCGGTTCTTGCCGATTGAGCAGCGCGTCCCTGAGTGCCCTGCGGCTGTCGGGCAGTTTCAGGGTGACTCAGGTTTTCTTTTTTAAATAAGCAAGTGAACTACTACAATCAATAAGAGGCTAAAAATGACAAAGCAAACAAAATACAACCCACACGCCGTCGAGGAAAAGTGGCGACCCATTTGGGAGGGCCAAAATCTGTACCAAGCATGGAATGACCCCGACAAATCAGACATCTACGTGCTGGATTTCTTTCCGTACCCGTCCGGGGCCGGGCTCTCTGTGGGGCACGCCCGCAACTACGTGCCCACCTGCATCATAAGCCGCTACAAGCGGATGCGCGGCTACAACGTGCTGCACCCAATGGGCTGGGACGCCTTCGGCCTGCCCGCCGAAAATTACGCTATCAAGCACAACATTCACCCCAGCGAAAGCACCAAACTGTTCGCCGACACCTATCGGCGGCAGATGCAAGCGATGGAATGCAGCTACGACTGGTCGCGCGAGATCAACTCCACCTTTCCCGGTTATTACAAATGGACACAGTGGTTTTTCCTGCTGCTGCACAAGCGTGGGCTGGCGTATCGGGCGCAGGGCAGTCAATGGTGGTGTCCCTCCTGCCAAACCATCCTGGCCAACGAGCAGGTGGAGCAAGGGCTGTGCTGGCGCTGCGATAGCGAAGTGACCAAGAAAGAGCTGGCACAATGGTATTTCAAAATTACCGAGTACGCCGAGCGGCTGATTGCTGATCTGGACACGGTAAACTGGCCTGAAAACGTAAAAACGATGCAGTGCAACTGGATCGGCCGTTCCGAAGGCACCGAAGTTGTTTTTAAGATTAATCCGCAGATTACACAGATTTCGCAGATTAAAAACTCCAAATCCATAAAATCCGCGAAATCCGTGGCTAAAAATTTTGAAATAAAAACCTTCACGACGCGGGTGGATACGCTGTTTGGGGTGACGTTTATTGCCATTGCGCCGGAGCATCCGCTGGTGGAGCAGATTGTGGTGGATGGGCAGGCTGCGACCGTTTCCCACTATATCGAGCAAGCCAAGCGCAAATCAGACATTGAGCGTACCTCATCTGAAAAAGTGCAGACGGGCGTCTTTACCGGCAGTTACGCCACCCATCCGCTGACGGGCGAACCGGTGCCAATTTGGGTGGCCGATTACGTACTGCCTAGCTATGGCAGCGGCGCGGTGATGGGCGTACCTGCCCACGACAGCCGCGATTACGTTTTCGCCCAAAAATACAATCTGCCCATCATGCCTGTGATTGTGCCAGAAGATGATATGGAGGTGGAAGGCTGCTTTACGGGCTACGGCCGTCTCATCAACTCGGCACAATTCACAGGGCAATCTTCTCAAGAAGCGATTGCGGCGATTACGACCGAACTGGAAACCCAGGGCAAAGGCCAGCCACAAGTTACCTACAAACTGCGCGACTGGCTGATTTCGCGGCAGCGGTATTGGGGCGCACCTATTCCCATCATCCACTGCCCAGAGTGCGGCCCGGTGCCAGTGCCAGAAGACGATCTGCCTGTGCAGCTGCCTGAGACAGACAATTTTGCCCCGACGGGAGACGGCCGTTCCCCATTGGCACACATTCACGACTGGGTAAACACAAGCTGCCCAGCCTGTGGCAGCCCCGCCCAGCGCGAAACCGACACGATGGACGGCTTTGCCTGCTCCTCCTGGTACTTTCTGCGCTTTGCCAACCCGCATTACGAGGAAGGGCCGTTCGACCCGGAGGCGGTACGCCGCTGGCTGCCGGTGGACATCTACGTGGGTGGCACGGAACATGCCGTGCTGCACCTGCTGTATGCCCGCTTCTGGACAAAAGTGATGGCCGACGCAGGGCTGATCGACTTTATTGAACCGTTTACCATGCTGCGGAACCAGGGCGTACTGACGTCGCCGCTAGACGGCCGTCGCATGTCCAAGTCGAAGGGCAACGTGATTACCCCTGATGAAGTCATCGCCAAACACGGCACCGACGCGCTGCGGCTGAACATCGTCTTCCTGGGACCGTTCGATGCCGACGTCATCTGGGATGAGGCGGGCATTCGCGGCATGACGCGCTTTGTAGAGCGGTTTTGGACGCTGGCGAAGGAAAAGGCTCAAGTCAAGGTGCGATCTGTGGTCGGGCAAAGGCGCGGAGATACAAACGCAGAGGCAGATTTTGCACGGGCGCGGCACAAGATTGTGAAGCGAATCACGCAGGAAATGGAGGATTTTCGGTTTAATACGGCCGTTGCTGGCTTGATGGAATATCTAAATACCCTGTACGAGGTGCGTGAACAACCGATTGGCGCGGAAGCATGGCGGGAGGCTATTGGCACGATGGCGCGGCTGCTGGCTCCCATCGCCCCGTTCATCACGGAGGAAGTGTGGCAAACGGTGCTGGGTCACGCCGAATCCGTCCATCTGCAACCCTGGCCCAGCTACAATGAAGCGATGACGCTGGACAGTGAAATCACGATTGTGGTGCAGGTGAATGGCAAGGTGCGCGACCGAATGACGGTGGCGGTTGATATGCCTGTGGCTTTGGTGAAGGAAACGGCCGTTGCTCAACCCAACGTCCAAAATCACATCAACGGCCAACCAATCCGCAAAATTATCGTGGTGCCGCAGAAGCTGGTAAATATTGTGGTGTGAAAAAGCATGGGTCCAATCGTTGAAGATTGGACCCATTTGCGTGAAAGTTTAAGGGATGCAGAGGGTTTGCCCGGCGTAGATGTAGTTGAGGTTATAAATGCCGTTGGCCTCGGCAATTCTGTAAGGACTCAGACCGTACCAAATGCCCAAGTTAATCAGATTATCCCCGTAGCGCACGGTGTGATAATAGCGACAATAATGCTGCGGCGGGGGTGCTGGCACCGGATGATGGTCGTGCGGAATGAAAATCACAGTTCCGTAATAAATCAGGTTGGGGTTCACAATGTGGGGATTGGCAATAAGCAAATCGTGCACGGTCACACCATAGTTGTAGGCAATGAGCGACAAGGTTTCACCATAGCGCACGGTATGGTAAACGCCACTGCTGCTTTCTGTGGGTGCTGCCTGGGCAGTGGAAACTGTTACGGCAAACAGCAAAGTAAAAAAGAGTAGCAAGATAGCAATTCTGCGCAACGAAGAAGACATACCTTTTCTCATGAGAAGACCTCCTGGGGGTGCCGGGAGCAGGTTAGAAGTCAATGGGTAACCTGCTGTAAAATTAACATAAAACCCTAGTGGCACTATAGCATATTCTTCCCTCGGCTGGCAATATGCGAAATAAAAAGCACCTTGAACAAATAAGTCCAAAATGCTTTCTCTCGCTAGGGCTGGTCCCTTATAAAATAAAAGGGGTTACGTTTGTCATTCCCCCGCGGACGGGAATCCACTCCCTTAACAAAATAGATGCCTGCCTGCGCAGAGCCTGCCCCCGCGAAGTCGCGGGACATGACAATCAGGCTTAGTTGTTAAATAGGGGCAACTCTTTTCTCAAATGGGGCAATCAAACGCGGGTGATGTACTCACGCGATTCCGTGTTTACCCGAATCGTGTCGCCGACGTTTACAAATAACGGTGTTTTCACCTTCAAACCCGTGCTGGTGATCACTTCCTTGGTCGCACCTGTGGCCGTGTCGCCAGCTACTGCATTTTCCGCTTCCACGATTTCAAAATCCATCGTTTTGGGCAAGTTGTAATCCAGCACTTCGCCTTCATACATCAGTAGCTCCAGCTCCATGTTGTCCAGCAAAAACGCTTTGTCATCTTCCATAACATGATGATTCACCTGCTTTTGCTCGTAGGTGCCGGTGTTCATAAACACATAAAACGTGCCGTCGTCATACAAATATTGGAAGGTTTGCTTGTCTAGCCGAATATCTTCCACACGATCGCCCGAAGTGAAGGTAAGCTGGAAGTTGGAACCTGAGCGCAGATCGCGCACGCTGACGCGAATGGTGGCCTTGCCGCGACCTGGCTTGCTGTGACTATATTCCGTTACTTTATAAAGATTTCCGTCCTGGGTAAAGCTCACCCCGCGACGTAGCTGATTGACATCGATCATGATTGGTTGCTCCTGAAAAAATTTTTGCGGTTAGTAGCTAGTTGTTGGTGGTTAGTAAATGAACCAGCTACTAACCACCAGCCGCTACTTCTCTTAATTTCTCGACTGCGGAGTTTATCATAAACAATCTGGCGTGGGTAATTTGCCTAGGGCTGTTTCAAAGTCGGCAGTCGCAAAAAAGGTGAAATTGCAGCATAGTTTCCAAAATCCCTGCAAGGAGCGGAAACATGCAAATTACAATTCCACCTCTAGTCACCATTTTCGACCCGATAGCCGATTGGCGCAAGCCGCGCGGCAAGCGATATAGTTTGATTAGTCTGTTCAATTTTATCGTGCTGGCTATGCTCTGTGGCAAAACAAGTGCTCGGGGCATGGCAAGATGGGGCAAATATATGCCAGCAGGGCGCAAATCGCGCCTAGGTATCAAGCCACACCATCACCCATCGGCCGCTATGTTGTGTCGCGTATTCTGGCAGATAAAACCAGAAGCCCTTGAAGCCAGTATTCAAGCATGGGTGCATCAAGTCCATCAAGAATTAGTCGCAGCAGGCATTGCTCGGGGCATTGCTATCGATGGCAAAAGCATTCGACGCGCCGCTTCATTGGGCAGCCCCAATGCTTTCCTTGTTTCGGCTGTGTGTCATCAGTTACGCATTGTGCTTACTCAAGCAGCGGTAGAAGACAAAACCAATGAAATCAGCTGTGTCCCCCCTTTACTTGAGCGATTGCTGCTGAAGGGATTGGTCATTACGGTGGATGCATTGCTCACTCAAAGAGCGATTGTGCGTCAGATTCGACAAGCTGGGGGTCATTATTTGATGTATGTCAAAGGCAATCATCCCCGCTTGCTTTGGTCGTTGGAAGCACGGTTTGCCCAGCCACAGCCCAGAAACGAGCCTCCATTTCTTTATTACAAAAGCGTCAACAAGGGACACGGCCGTCTGGAAATTCGTGAGCTATGGAGTGCACCGACTAACAATGCCTATCCGCACTGGCCTGATGTGGCTCAGGTTTTTCATCTCAAGCGGAAGCGATGGGTACTCAAACCTAACAAATACAGTGAATCCTATGTCTATGGGATAACCTCTTTGCCCCAAGCTGAGGCAAAACCTGCTGACCTTATTGCCATTACCCGAGACCACTGGGCAGCCATTGAAAATGGTCTTCATTGGGTGCGGGATGTGGTCATGGGTGAGGATGCTTGTTCAACTTGCAAGCCGGGTGCCCCGCAAGTTCGGGCTGCTTTTCGCAATATCGTTATTAACCTTGCTCGTCTAGCTGGTTTTGCTTCCGTTTCTGAGGCCATTGATGCCTTTTCGGCTGACCCTACCAGAGCATTAGACATTCTTCGACTTTGAAACAGCCCTACAATCTGGCGTGGGTAATTTGCCGATTAATTTCAGCAAACTGGGCTTGCGTCTTTTTTCGTCTTTTGAGTACAATGCGGCTGTTATGGAGCAGCTCAACATCGAAACCCCAGAAACCCAAATTTTATGCCACCAATGTGCGGCCGTTCTCCTCGTCGAACAAGGTTCCCAATTTGTAACCTGTGAATTTTGTGGTGCGACCAATTTTGTAGATAAAAGCGGTGCGGTGCTGCATTATGCGGTGCGGGCTACAGTGGATGAAACGGCCGCTGCTGCCGCTGTCCGTCGCTGGATGGGTGGCAATAACACAGTGAAGGATTTGGACAAGAAGGCGGTTTTGGAACGGCCGTCCTTCCAGATGTTCCCGATGTGGCTGGTGCGGGTGGACGTGAACGGGCAGGAAAAAGTGGTGCTGGAGCCCGCCGCTGCCCTCTCTGTGTTGGAAATCACCGAACTCAGCATCCCCGCCTCTGACCTGGAACCGTATGACCACACGATGGACGGGGATGCGATTACCCCCACCGTGCCGCTGGCAACAGTTCGCAAATGGCTGGCGGAGAATCAAAAGATTGCGGCTGGGCAAATTAAAGAAAGTTCGCTGGTACACCTGCCCCTGTTCATTTTTAAGTATACATTTGATGGACGCGGGTATACGGCCGTTGTCGATGCCGCCAGCAGCCAGGTATTTGCCAGTATTTACCCATCCAAGCGCGAAGTGCCCTACGTCGCCATCGGTTCCATCGGCTGTGCGCTTTACTTTTGCGCTGCGCTCATTCCAGCCATTAGCTTTTTCTCGTTCGACGTCAGCCTGATTTTTGGCATTGTAGGCTACATTGTTGTCGCCATTGTGCTGGCCGTGCCTATTTTTGGCATCGCTGCCTACATTTCTGCCCGCGTGTAAAATCCCGTAGAGACGTTGCAATGCAACGTCTCTACCCACATCATAAAACATGACACAATCAACTAACAAAACCCAAGGACTTACCTGCCCAGAATGCAGCGGCGTCGTACCCATTGCCGAAGGGGATCGCATTGTGGAATGCCCCTTTTGCCACACCCACTCGCTGGTGCAGGGCGAGCGGGGCGTGCGCCGCTGGCAAGTTTCTCAAACTGTCGAGCGCGAACGCGCCCTGCAAACCGTCGGCAACTTTTTTCGGGGCATGAAAAAAGCCCGCGACCTGGCCAAAGAAGCCCAAATCAAAGACACATTTTTGGTTTACTTGCCCTACTGGCGGGTGGAATCATTTGTAGCGGGCTGGATGTTTGGCCGAGTCAAATCTGGCAAGGACAGCACCCGTCCCATTGAGGTACAAATTAACGAGATAATGCACTGGAATGATGCGGCCGTTGACGTGGCCGAATACGGCGTGCATCGGGTAGCCATCTCCAAAGAGCAGCTACAACCATACGACAGCGACCAACTGCACGCCGAGGCGATGGTGTTCGAGCCGTCAGAATCCCACACCGATGCGCTGGATGAAGCGGGGCGGCACTTTACACATCGGGGACGACAAAAACGGAGCCTCCGCACCAAATTTTTTGAGAAGTTTCACTTTTTGCGCCAGCGTTTGGCCATTGTTTATTATCCACTTTGGGTTTCTCGTTACGAATATCACAAGCGCAATTACCAGGTGGTGGTGGATGGCGTGAACGGCAACATTTTGTACGGCAAAGCCCCCGGCAACATCTTTTACCGCGCGGCCGCATTGGTGGGCGGATTGGCCATCGGCAACCTCATTTTGATCAATGGCACCTGGCTGGCGGGCTTACTCGTCAGCAACAGCGACGATGGGGATGGTGCTTTGCTGGTGCTGCTGCCCATTGCCCTGGGGCTGGGGCTAATTGCCGCTGGCTACCGCGCCTTCCGCTATGGCGAAGAGGTGGAAGAAATTCAAAAAGGGGCGCGCAAGGCGACTTTGGCGGGTGAATCAGACAGCGGGAACTTTATCTCTGCCATCACGGGCGGCATGGTGGGCGGTGATGACGACATTCAAGCCGTCATGCGCTCTGGCATGAGCGTGTTGGAAGATTTGTCTGGAGGGAAGCGATGAAGCTGCTGGCCTTGCGCTGCCCTAGCTGCGCCCAAGCCCTCAAGCCGCAAAATCCAGAGGTGGTGGTGTTAGGGTGTGGCAATTGCAGCACGGCCGTTTCCCTCAGTGACACTGGTTTAGACACCATCGCCCTCCAATTTGCTGCCCCCGCAGTAGAAACGTTTGATGCTTGGCTGCCGCTGTGGGTGTTTAACGGCCGTGTCAACATCACCAATCGCCAAACCCAGGGGCGCAACAAAGAAGCCCAACAGCATTCCGAGCAGCTCTGGGGCTATCCGCGCCGCCTCTACGTCCCTGCCTGGGAGCTGCCCACCGAAACCGCCAGCCAGCTAGGCGGCGATTTGGTGCAGCACCAGCCCACCTTCCAGCGCACGAGCCAGCCAGATACGTTCAGCCTCGTCGAAGCCGTCATCACCCCAGACGATGCGCTCAAGCTGCTGGAATTTGTGGTGCTAAACGTGGAAGCCGCCCGCAAAGATTGGCTCAAAGAGCTACAGTTCAGTATCGAAGCCGCCAAGCCCCAGCTGTGGGCCATCCCTGCCTTGCAAGCTGGCAGCGGCTGGCAAATGCAGCCAGCCTTAAAGTAGCCGCGCTTTCTTAGCGCGTAAAATGCCCACAATATTTTTCAAGGAGACTAAAACATGAAGACAATCATTCACACCGATGACGCGCCCAAAGCTGTAGGCCCCTATTCACAGGCAGTGCGCACCGGGAATTTACTGTTTACCGCTGGGCAAGTGGCCATCGATCCTGCCATCGGCAAGATGATCGAAGGCGACATCATCGCCCAGACGGAGCGGGTGATGCAGAACTTACAGGCAGTGTTGGCAGCGGCAGGCACCAGCTTTGACCACGTAGTGAAAACGACGGTGTTTTTGGCCGACATGGCGGATTATGCGGGGATGAATGAGGTATACGGCCGTTACATTGGCAACAATCCCCCCGCCCGCTCCGCTTTTGCCGTGCGTGGTCTGCCTTTAGGTGCCAAAGTCGAAATCGAGATGGTTGTCGAAATACCTGATGCCTAATGAAACGATTCTCGTCGTGGATGACGAGGCCAACATCCGCGATTTGGCTCGACTCTACCTGGAAAAAGACGGCTACAAGGTCATTCTGGCACAAAATGGAGCCCAGGCGTTAAACCTGGTCAAGGAAAACGAACTGGCTCTGATGGTGCTAGATTTGATGCTGCCAGAGGTAGACGGCTGGGAAGTGTGCCGCCGCGTCCGCACCGATAGTAATCTGCCTATCCTCATGCTCACCGCCCGCGACGACGATATTGACAAAATAGTAGGGCTGGAGATGGGCGCGGATGATTATCTGACAAAGCCATTCAATCCCCGTGAGCTAGTTGCCCGCGTACGCGCAATCTTGCGCCGCACCACCGATTCCGCCAACGGTAGCGACAACGACGACGTGCGCCAAATCGGAACCGTATCCATAGACCCCAAAAGCCGCGAGGTGATGGCAGGCGACACCCGCGTCGCGCTCCGTACCAAAGAGTTTGACCTATTGCTCACACTGGCAGATCATCCCAACATCGTGCTATCGCGGGAGCAGTTGCTGGATTTAGTCTGGGGCTACGATTTTTACGGCCAAACCCGCACGGTGGACGTGCATATCGCCCATTTGCGGGATAAATTGGGTGACAACGTTACTATCGAAACAGTTTGGGGGATGGGCTACAAGCTGGTAACGGCATGATCATTTTTGATACAGACATGAGCCTGGGCACGCCCAGAGCTGAAATTGACGACGGGGCAGCCCTCATTTTTTTGCTGCGGGCGATGGGGGAACGGGTAACGGCCGTTACCATCACACACGGGAACACAACTCTAGAAAACGCAATTCACAACAGCCGCCGCCTGCTGGCCTATCTGGAGCGATCCGATTTACCGCTGGGGCGCGGCGCAGCGCACGGCCTCATCGAAGAAAAAGCGTGGTTTACCGACTGGCAAGCGGGGTACGGCGAAACCCTACCCTGGCCAGACCAATCCCCGCTGCCGCTGGCCGCTAATCTCATCATCGAGACCGTTCGCGCTAATCCAGGGCAAATCACGCTCATAGCCGTTGGCCCGCTCACCAATCTGGCACTCGCCGTGCGGCTGGCGCCAGACATTGTGCCGCTGGTGCGCCAGGTGGTAACAATGGGCGGCTCACTGGCAGACAATCCAGAACCAGAGTTCAACGCTCGCTGCGATCCAGAAGCGGCGCACATTGTGCTAAACGCAGGCTGGCCGCTGCGGCTCATCGGCCTGGAAATTACCAGCCAAGTGCCATTTTCCCGCGCCGCCTTTGCCAGCTTGCCAGATGACGATCCGGCGCTCAAGCTGCTAAAAACGCAGGCGGATGGATGGATTGACCGGGTAGAAAGCATGGGCTGGGGCAACAATGATTGTTCCCTGCACGATGCGCTGGCAGTGGCGGCCGTTTTAGATGAGCGTCTGTTTGAGTGGCAGGAAACGGCCGTTTCCGTCACGCTCCATCCCCAAAACCAACGGGGCATTACCCGCGCCGTGCCGCAAAAGGGTAGTTTGGTGGAAACGGCCGTGTCCGTTGACGCAGATCGCTGCCGTGAATTGATTTGGTCTTACATTGCCAGGTGAAAAAATGGAAAATGAACCTATCCCAACAAAAAAGCTAACTGAGACAACAGTAGAACTTTCATGGGAAGCGTGGTTAGCAGCTAACGATTTGTTAGCCAAAGAGATACTGGCCGAACGAGATGGTCGCCTCATAGATATTGATGAGGTTTGGAAGGGCTTTCTGGAAGATCGTGAAAAGCGGATAGACCAGATTCTTGGTTCTAGAAAAGAGTAACCTGAAAGTGTCGAAACGGTATCTCATCCCGGCAAAAGAGGCGAGGGCGGAAATTGAGGTGAAGAAGTCAAGGTTTGTGGCTACGGCCGTACCCGCCTTCACCGTCGAGGAAGCCAGAGCGTTTATTGGCCGTATCAAAACCGAATTTAGCGACGCCAGCCACAACGTGCCCGCCTTTTTAATTGGTCACGGCACCATCGTCACCGCCCACAGCAGCGACGATGGTGAGCCGTCCGGCACGGCAGGGCGGCCAATTTTGGCGGTGCTGCAAGGCAGCGGCCTTGGGGACATTGCCGTCGTGGTGACGCGCTACTTTGGCGGCACCAAGCTGGGTACTGGTGGGCTGGTACGTGCTTACGGGGATGCCACCAAAGCGGTGCTAGATGTTCTGCCCCGCGCCGAGAAGGTGCCGACGCACACCACCCTGCTGGTGCTGCCCTACAGTTTGCTAGAGCAGGTAAGATTGTTGGTGGGGGATTGGAACGGCCGTATCCTAAATGAAGAATTCGCTGCCGACATCACCATGACCTTGCAGTTCACTATCCCCAAATTCCCCGGCTTTCAGGATGCTCTCCGCGAGCTTTCACACGGCACCCTCGCTGCCGAAATCATCGAAACCAACGAAAACAGCATCATGCCCCTCGGCACATTTGACAAAGAAGCCGATTAAAATGTCACCAAAATGGCACGTTAGTCACCTTGACTAGGTGCGTGAAAAAAGTGTAAACTGCCAACACGTTACGAATGGCCATTTCGCGAACGGTTTATTAAAAAGTTTCATCAAGTCAGAAAGGAGGTTCTATCGTTTTGGAATACCTTACAGAAACCCACTGGCTGGCTGGAAACTGCACCAAATAGGGCTGTTTGCAGTAAATGCACAAGCCAACACAACTAGTGAAAAATGGTTACGGCCGTTTCTAGTTAGCCACTATTTTATTAACTCACACAAAGTAAATACCAAGCGAGTCTGAATTACAGGCTCGCTTTTTTGTTTTGTAGCCGCGGTTTCTTACCGCGTAGCAAAGTAAATTCGCGGAAAGAATCCGCGGCTACTTGAGAGCTGCGCGTAGCACCTCAGCCGGATGCAGCACCTGGCGACCTGCGCCGTGTTTGATTTGTTGGCGGCAGCTCACGCCGGGGGCCACCAAAATCGTATCCGGGGCGGCAGCGCGCATGGCGGGCAGCAAACGACGCTCCGCCATTATTAGCGAGATGTCGTAATGCTCCGCCTGGTAGCCAAAAGAGCCAGCCATGCCACAGCAGCTGCTGTCTACTTCCTCCAGCGTGTAGTTGGGCGGCAGCGTTAGGGCACGGTGAGCTGGCTTGGTGCCGATAAGCGCCTTTTGGTGGCAATGGCCGTGCAGGACCAGATGGCGTGCCTCATCCGTGAAATTCAGGTTTAAATTCCCGTTATCTGCTAATTCAGCAATAAACGCTTCAAAACTGCGGCTCTGCTTGGCAACCAACGCCACGCGCTTGTCGTTGGGCAGCAGCGATTCGTAATCATCCATGATGGCGGAGAGGTCACTGGGTTCCAGGAAGATGATGGGCAACCCCTGTTCAGCCAGCGGCGCGAGATGATCCAGCACCGTTATGGCAATGGCGCGGGCTTTGTTAACCAGACCTTTAGAGAAAGACGGCCGTCCGCAATCCATCACCCCCGGCAAAACCACCTCAAATCCGGATGCTTCCAGCACCTCCGTGGCGGCAATGGCAATGTGCGGATAGTTGTAGGTGGAAAAGGTATCATTAAACAGTACCACCTTCTGAAGGGGTACATCGTGATGCGCCCCTACCGGGGTGTGCTTATGGAACCAATCTGTAAATGATTGCCTGGCAAATTTCGGCAGGCTGCGTTTGGCCGAAATGCCCAATGTGCGCTCCAGCCCCTGGCGAATGAGGCCGTTGCCCAACGTCCAGTTTGCCAACGGAGCCATCGAGCCACTGCCCAGGCGACTAAGCGGCGTGATGCTAGCAAACAGTTTATCGCGCAGGGGCGTGCCGTGGGCGTCGTGGTACTGCGCCAGGAACTCCGTCTTGATTTTGGCCATGTCCACCGAGGACGGACATTCCGCTTTGCACGCCTTGCAGCTAACGCACAGCGCCATCACCTGGTACATGCGCTCGCTGGTGAACTCACTGGAGGGCAAGGTGCCGCTCATGGCGGCGCGGAGGGCGTTGGCGCGGCCGCGCGTGGCGTGTTCTTCCTCGCGGGTAGCCATGAAGCTGGGGCACATGGTGCCGGTGGTGCGCTTGCGGCAAATCCCGGCTCCGTTGCACATTTCTACGGCGCGATCAAAGCCATGATCGCTGCTGAAATCCAGATGGGGGATGATAGGGATCACTTGGTAGCTTTCGCCATAGCGCAGATTTTCCGTCATCGGGCCAGCGTTGACGATGGTGTCGGGGTTGAGAATGTTGTGCGGATCGAAAATTTGCTTCACCTGCTGGTAGAGGCGGTACAAATCGGGGCCGAAGAACTTCTCGTTGAGCCAGCTTCGCGCCCGGCCGTCACCGTGTTCGCTAGAGAAAGAGCCACCGTAGCCGCGCAGCAAATCCACCGAGAACTCTGTGATGGCAGGCAGCTTGGCGACTTCTTTGGCCGTTTTTGTGTTGATGAGCGGCCGTATGTGGATGCACCCCGCACTGGCGTGGGCGTAGTAAGCCACGTCGGTGCCGATGTCGTTGCAGAACTGCTCCACTTTGGTGACGTATTCTGAGAGATGCTCGACAGGAACGGCCGCATCTTCAATGAACGGTATCGGTTTGTGGTCACCTTTTATGCTCATCATCAGCCCCAGGCCGACTTTGCGTACCGTCCAGACGTTGGTTTGCTGTTGGGGGGTGAGGGCGCGGGAAACGGCCGCAAAATTCACCATCTGCCCCTTGAGATGCCGCTCCAAATTGTCAATCTTCGACACAACTTCCGCCTCATTCTCCCCGTAAAATTCGGTGATGAGGACGCAGTTAGGTGTACCTTGGATGAAGGTGGCGAGCAGCCGGGCATACTCCGGCACGTCGCGGCACATGGTGAGACCCAGGTTGTCCAGCAGTTCCACGGCAGAGGGGCCAACTTCCAGCATGAGGGGAACGGCCGTTAACGCTTCCGGCAAGCTGTTGAAGTGAACAATGGCCAGGGCGGTGTGCTGAGACAGCGGCACCAAATTCAGCTTTAGCTCGGTGATAACACCCAGGCCACCCTCTGCGCCGCAGACGAGCTTGGCTAAGTTGAATCGGCCGTCATAGGGCCAGTGGTAGGTGGGACGGCCGTTTACCACCGGCACCAGTCTATCCAAATTGTAGCCGCCACAGCGCCGCCAGTGTCGCGGCGTACCGCTGCGGATAATTTCTTGGTTGGTTGGGTCTTGGGTGAGGGCAACTATCTGACGGTAGATGTCACCTTCGAGACCGCTTTTTTGCGTCTGTTGCAGAAGTACAGCCGATTCCAGCGACCCAAAATGAGTCAACGTGCCATCCGCCAGCAGCAGTTCCATCTCCAAAACGTGATCGGCCGTCATGCCGTACATAATTGAGTGGCTGCCGGTGGAGTTATTGGAGACGATGCCCCCCATTGCCGCCCGGTTGCTGCTGGCGGGGTCGGGGCCAAATTGGAGGCCGTATTTACGCAAATAAATGTTGAGCGCGTCCAGCACAATGCCCGGCTGTACCCGCACCCACCTCTCTTCCTGATTGACCTCCAACACCTTGTCCAGATGGCGCGTGAAATCCATCACCAAGGCGTGATTAACCGCCTGCCCGGCCAGGCTGCTGCCCCCGGTGCGCGGCAGCAGCGGCACCTGATGCTTGGCCGCCAGCTCTACCGCCGCCTGCACGTCATCCACCGTTTGCGGCAGGAGGACGGCGTGCGGCTTCACCTGGTAAATCGAGGCGTCGGTGCTGTACAGGATGCGGCTGTACTCATCCGTGCGAAGATCGCCGCTGGTGCGTTTGCCTAACTCGTTCAGGAAATCGAATAATGCTTCAGACACGGCCGTCCTCTCAGGAGATTACAAAAGTCTTCGAGACTTTTGTAATCTAGCAGCTATAAAATCTCTTTGAGGGTGGCGAGGAGGGTGGTGACGTTTTCTTTGCGGCTGTTGAAGCCCATGAGGCCAACGCGCCATACCTTGCCCGCCAGTTGGCCAAAACCACCCGCTACCTCAATGTTGTACTCGTTCAGCAGCCGCCCAGCGACGGCTTTGGCGTCCACGCCATCGGGAACGCTGACGGTAGTGAGGGCGGGGATGCGCAGGGCGGGGTCTTTGACATGGCAGCTCAACCCAATCGCTTCCAGGCCATCCCAGAACAGCTCGGCGTTGACCTGGTGGCGTGCCCAGCGTTCGTTTAGCCCTTCTTCCACGACGAGGCGCAGCCCTTCGCGCAAGGCATACATGCTGTTGATGGGGGCAGTATGATGGTAGCTGCGGGTACGGCCGTCCCAATAATTCGCCAGCGTCGTCATGTCCAGATACCAGTTGGGCACCTTGTCCTGCCGTCGGTCTAGCTTGGCGAGGGCGCGTTCGCTCAGGCTGAACGGCGAGGCTCCAGGCGGGCAGCTTAGACCCTTTTGGGAGCAACTGTAAGCGGCGTCCACGCCCCATTCATCCAAAAAGATGGGAGCGGTGGCTAGGCTGGTGACAGTGTCGATAAGGAGCAAGCAGTTATGCTGACGGCACAACTCGGCAATGCCCTCCATTGGCTGCAAGGCACCTGTAGAGGTTTCGGCGTGAACCAGGGCAAGGATGGCTGGTTTGTGTTCGTCCAGGGCAGATTTGATGTCGTCGAGGGCGAGAACTTCGCCCCACGGCCGTTCCACTCTTCTTACATCTGCGCCATACCGACCCGCCATATCCACTAGCCGCTCACCAAAGTAACCAATCACCCCCACCAGTACCACATCCCTCGGCTCGACGAGGTTGGCCAGCGTGGCTTCCATGGCTGCGCTGCCGGTGCCGCTGACAGGCAGCGTGAACGGATTGCTGGTTTGCCAGGTGTAGCGCAGCATCTCCTGAATTTCGTTCATCACGGCGATGAAGCTGGGGTCTAAATGCCCGACCTGCCGGTTGCTAATCGCTTGCAGCACGCGCGGATGGGCGTTGGAGGGGCCGGGGCCGAGCAGCAGACGCGGCGGCATATTCAACTGTCCGGTTTGCAGACGGTGGGTTTCGTTAACTTGATAGGTTTTCATGGCTCTTCCTTATGTGTTTTAGAGGAACAAGAATGGCAGGATCATACGTCGCCGAAGGGAATTTTTCAAGAGGATTCGCCACTGGTAGAGGTGCCTCCCCGTGTGCGCCCAAATTGGGCAGACACGGGGGTCTGCCCCTACCTTTATGGGGTGGGTGTGGCGGTGGGGAAGACGATGGGTGGCAGGAACGGCTGGAGGGTGACCACAATGGGCGGGAAGAGGGGGAAGACCACTGTGCCATCGTTTAGGCAAGTCTCTGGCATATCCGCGCCGCTGCGATGGCCACACCAGGCAAAATTGCCATTGTAGTTACCGTTGAACCGCTCGCCATTTTCCAGCACGAAGAATTGCAGGTCGCCGCTGGTGGCATTGCGCGTCCAGGTGCCTGTCAGGGTCGTGCCGTCCGCTTCGGCTTCGATGATGCCGTCGCCAGCGGCATAGCTGCCTTCGACCTCGGTGCCATCTTGGGTAAGCGTCATGGTGCCACAGCCAGCAGCACCACAGTTGGTGGTCCAGTTGCCGTACCAGGTAGCGACGCCGCAGGGGGTTGGTTCTGATTCTCCGTCCCGATAGCCGCACCACGCGGCCGTTTTGTCCCAGTTACCAATCCAGCTTTGCCCATCATCACTCAGCCAGAAATCAATCGAGCCATTTTCGCCTGCAAACGACCAGGTTCCTGTAAGCCGATTCTCTTCGATGATGCCCACAATGGTACCGCTGCCGGCCGCAAAGGTGCCAGAGACCGTTTCTTCCCCTTCGTTGTGAGTGAGGTTAACGCTGCCGCAATCCAGAAATTCACAGTTGCTGAGCCAAACGCCATTCCAGGCACCGGGCGGGATGGGCGTGGGAGTGAAGGTTGGCGTGGCACTAGCCGTGGGCGTGGCGGTAGGGGTTGCGGTTGCGGTACTAGTTGGTTGATTGGTAGCCGTGGCAGTCGGCGTGAGCGTTGGGGACGGGGTTGCTGTCGCGGTCGGCGTAGGCAGTTCGCCGGGAGCCGGGTCTTCGTTGTCTGGCTGGCCGTCGCCGTCGGTGTCTGGATTGTTGGGATCGGTGCCGTTTTCAACTTCTTCGCCGTCGAGCAAGGTATCGCCGTCGCTGTCAGGATCGAGCGGATCGGTATCCCAGGTGGCTTCATCGCCATCACTCAAGCCGTCATCGTCACTGTCGGCATCATTCGGGTCGGTGCCGAGGTCATTGACTTCCTCACCATCGGAGATACCGTCACCGTCACTATCTGGATTGTTGGGATCGGTATTTGTTACGTCAGCTTCCTGGCCGTCGCTGAGGCCGTCGCCATCGCTGTCACCACCCAGCCGGGCTTCTTCGGTTTGGGTGGCACTGATGGCGGCTTGGGCAACGGCCGTTGCCGTCGCATCTTGTCCCCGTTCATTGAAGGTAGCAAATACCACTGCCAGGGAAACACATAAAACAACCAACAGAATGCCAAAAATGGGGATGACCCAGCCAGGCAAAATTGGTTTGGTCACCAGCTTGCCCTGCAACGTTTGGCTTTCTGGCCCGCTGCTTACCTGAATATTGAAAGGATTGGCGCGCGGGTTGCCAGTAAACGGCCGTTGCGCCGCCGCAATCTGGAAATCAACCGTAGCCTTCCCCCCAGCCGGAATCGTGACTTGCTGGGTGGGCTGCTCAAACTGCACCGCTTTGGCCCCATCATCGCCGCTCAGGCGGTAGGTGGCTTCAAAATTGCCATCGTTGCGCACCAACACCCGGCAAAGGCCATTGTTAATGATCTCTTTGGGGCGCATGTCGATAGCAAATTGGGTAAACGGCCGCAGTTGCACTGTACCAGAAACGGCCGCTTTTTCAGCTTCATCTTTTTGGGAAGCAGCGACCAATCGGTAACGATGTTGGCCAGAACGCGCGCTGCTGTCTTTGGGTGGATGAACGGTGATGGGCAACGCACTTTGCGCCCCCGGCATGAGCTGAACGGCCGATTCGGGCATTGTAATCCAGCTTGGCGGCAACCCTTCCAGTTTAAGTGTAAAATGATCCACAACGCTGCTTTGATTAAGCAATTCCACCTGGATTTCACTGCTTTGGCCCGGCGAAAGTTCCACATTGGTGGGGTGGACAACCACGCTCAAACGCCCGGTGCTGCTTTGCATGATCGTGCTGCCCGGCGGGCGGCTAATGGGCACGACGGTGGGAGGCTCATGAGCAGGTTGCGGGGCAGTGACCAATGGTGGTTCAGATTTTGTGGCCGCAGCACGCCCTTCTAGCTGGATGAAAAATGGGCCGATGCGCAGCGTCTGGCCGCTATCCCACGGCTCTGGTACCTCCGGCAGCAGCTTGGCCTCGTCTAAAAAAGTGCCGTTGGTGCTGCCCAAATCGGTGATGAGCCAGCCGCTGGGCGTATGCTCTAGCCGAGCATGGTGGCGCGAGATGCCATCGGCCGCAAGCGTTACGTCGCACGATTCAGAGCGGCCCAGCAGCACTGGATCGCTGCCGAGCTTGTAGGTGTTTGGCGACTCCCCTTTTTGGCTGATGACCAACCGCTGGTTGGGGCTGGATGTGGCGGCGGCGGCCATTTGGGACGGCCGTTGCACAATCATCTCTTCATGCAGTTGGGTTAGCACGCTTACCACCGTCTCTTCAGCGGCAGTGGCAAAGACGGTCACATCATCTTCCGTTAGGCCCGTGGTGGCCCGGCGCAGGGCAGCGGCAAAGGCTTCGGCCGTTTGGTAGCGATCGTCTGGCTGCTTGGCGATGGCTTTGATAATGACACTTTGCACCGCCACGGGCAGCCCCGGTTGCAAATGGCGTGGCGGCGGCGGCGTTTCGTGCATATGCTTCATCACGGCGTCTGTTGGGGTTTTTATGTCAAATGGCAGGCGGCCTGTCGCCAGTTGGTACAGCACCACGCCGAGGGAATAGATGTCGGAACGGCCGTCTAGCGAGGCGGACGCCAGTGCCTGTTCTGGCGACATGTACGGTAGCGTCCCCATAAACGTGCCAGATTGGGTCTCAATCCCACCCTCTAGCAGCTTTGCCAAACCAAAATCGGTGACTTTAGCGCGAACAGGCAGGTCGTCAGGCCGATCTGACTGCTCCAGGCGAGCAATCAAAATGTTGTCTGGCTTGATGTCGCGGTGTACCACGCCCAGCCGGTGTGCGTAGCCCAGCGCATCGGCTACCTGGGCAATGATGTTGAGCGATTCACTCAGCTCCATTACCTGCCGCCGCTGCGCTAGCTGCTTGATGTACGCGCCCAAACTCAAACCGCGCACGTACTCCATCACAATGCTTAAGTAGGTTTGGCTGCTGGAAAAATTGTAGATAGCCACAATGTTGGGGTGGTTGAGGCGGGCCGCAGCCTGAGCCTCCTGCAAAAACCGCTGCCGGAATTCTGGCTGGCTGGCAAACTGTCGGTGCATGATTTTGAGGGCCACCGGGCGAGCCAGATTACTGTCAACCGCCCGATAGACAGCCCCCATGCCGCCCTCACCCAGCACAGCTTCAATGCGATATTGGTCTATCTGTTTTCCAATTAAGTCGTCCATAATGCAGGAGTATCCGTCACAGTGGCGGGTTGTGTCAATAAATTTGGTTACAAGACGATTGAATTTTACGGCAAAAAGTAGGTGATTTCGAGGGTGGGTGCTGTACGGATGACGTACAGATCGGCAACGGCGTCCCCATTGCTATCAGTTTCAAAGGAGAGGCGGAAGTGTAACTGGCTCTGTCCAAAAATGAGCGCATCTTCTACGTCAAAGGTAACATCGATGGCGTTGGGTGGCGTTAGTTCGCAGGCAATAAAGAACCCTGGCGCGTCATAAGCAAATTCGTCAATTGGTAGGCTAATTTCTACAAAATCAACCTGGAGGCAGCCGAGGGTGTCAAATGGGGTGCCTTCCAAGGCAGATTCATCGCTAAAGCGTAAAAAAGCGGTGCGAATGGTTGCCTCAGTGGGGATTTCTGCCAAAGAGAAGGTGAGCAGGCCACGCACGGCCGTTCCGCTAACCAAATCCCCTGCCTGTGGCCATTCACCTGTGCCAATGGTTACATCCCCGTCGGCCGTTAGCCAGCCAGATTGTTCCGCCGCCAGCGAAATCTCTACAGTGGCTTCATTGTTGCTTGGTGCTACCGTGACAGGTGGGCTGAGCGTGGACACCGGGGCATCATTATCTTGGTTGTTATTGTCTCCTGTGGCAGGCGTGGCTTGGGCAACGGCCGTATCACCGCCACCTAACTGAAATTGCAGCGGATCGGCTCCCGCAGCCACCTCTTGCCCATCTGAAACACCATCCAAATCGGTATCGGCCAAGGTTGGGTCTGTGTTGTGTTGCTCAATTTCCGCAAGGTCCGTCAGGCCATCGTTGTCGGTATCTGCACGCAAGGGGTCGGTGCCGTAGGTGTCCACCTCCAATCCATCCAGCAAACCGTCGCCATCGCTATCTTCATTGAAGGGATCAGAACCAACAACAATTTCCCGTTCCCCCGTTAATCCATCACTGTCGTCGTCGCCCGCTAGCTGGGCGGCAGTAAGCGGCGGTGCATCGTTAGTGCCCTCACCCAGCACGGGGGTGGAGACGGGTAAATTTTCAACTGGATTCTCGCGGTTGCCAAAAACGGAGTTGAGCACCACGGCAATGAGCAGCAACACCATGAGCAGTTGAATGAGCGGCAGCACCCAGGCCGGGAAGCGGGGGCGCAGTTCCAGGTGGCCCATTTTATTTTGGCGCAGGCCATTGACGGTGCGAAGTTCTACTTCAAACGGAATTTGTTGGATGCGGCCGAATAACGGCCGTTTCTTACGGTGGGTAATGCGGTAAGCCGTGGTGCCCGTGCTGCCCGGTTCCAGCGAGAGCGGCTGCTCATCCCCAAAAAATTGCAGCTTGCCAGCCGGGTCTTGCGCGGTGAGTTGCACTGTGCTGTTTACATTGCCATCGTTCCGCACCATGACACGGCAGGTGCCACCTGCTTCCACATGAGCAGGCCAAATGGAGAGTTCAAACAATTCCTCTGACAAAATGGTGAGCTGCCCTTGCAGAACGGCCGTTTCTACCGGTGGCCCATCTGCATGGAGCAAAAGTTGGAATGGATGCTGCCCCGCCAGCAAAGGCTGCTCACTAACCGGCAGTTGCAGCGTCAGCGGCACCGTCGCCCGACCCCCCGGCGTCATCGAAACTGTGTTTTGGGCGAGCGTGGCCACCCCTGGCAGCCCCGTTAGGCTTATTTTTACCACCAGCACCTGGCTGCTTTGGTTAAACAAATCAATTTGCAAATGCGCTTCACCACCCGGGGCCAGCGTTGCCTGGGTTGGGTTCAGTGCCACGCTAAAGTTGCTGTGGCTGGCCTGCACTTGGCTGCCCTCGGCTGAAATCTGAAACAGCTCGGTGATGGGTTCAGCAGGGGTTTGGCTGGCGGGATTTGCGGATGCTTTGCCCGCAAGCTGCCATTGTAAAAAGTAAGGGCCAATTTGCAGCTTTTGTCCCGGCTGCCACAGGGTGGGCTGCTGCGATGGTAATTTACGGCCGTCGTAAAAAGTTCCCCCTCGACTCTCCACATCCACAATGCGCCAGCTACCCGCCACTTTTTCTAGCCGCGCATGGCGACGAGACACATCCAGTGACGAGAGGACAATGTCGTTGTCTGGGGCGCGGCCGATGGTGATTTGGCTTTTATTCATGCCGAAGTGACGCGGTGCACGTCCCTGCCCGGTAATTACGATTTGGTCGCCAATGGCCGGAGGTGGCAAGGTTGGCAACAAGCCACTGGACGTGGCGGCCTGTCCGTTTTTTTGCGGGAGCAGCGATGGCGTGGCTTCTTCATCAACGTGTGCAAGGGGTTGTGCGGCTGGCGATTGGGGGCGTACGGCCGTTTCTTCCAGAGTGGCTAGCGGCGGGCGCACGGGTGGGGTGTGCCTATCTTCCTCAATGAGCGTACGAATATCCACCACGGTGGCTTGAGGGGCAAACAGCATGTTATCGGCAGCAGTGAGGCGGCTGGCGGCCTGGCGCAGGTCATCCCCCATCTGTTCCGCTATTTGGTAGCGGTCCGCCAGCGCGTAGGCGGTCGCTTTCGTCACAATTTGGGCGATGTTGGCAGGCAGCCCCGGCTGCATTTCACGCAGTGCGTGGGCCTGGCTTGGAGGCGGGCCAGCGTGGGTGCCGATCACAAGCTGGTACAAAATCACGCCCAGGCTATAAATATCGGCGCGGCCATCAACGGCCTGCCCAGCCTGCCGCTCTGGTGCCAGGTAGGGCACAAAGCGACGCAGCGGCCGCGCCATCTCTGGGGTCAGGCCATCGGGAATGCCAGAATCGGGAATGGGCGAGAGGCCAAAGTCGGCCAGCATCGCTTTGAGGGCAGGATCACCCGTGCGCAACGGCCGTTCCAATGGCTTGATCAAAATATTGCCCGGCTTCAAATCACCGTGCAGCACGCCAGATTGGTGGGCATAGCCCAGGCCGTCGGCAATTTGGCCAATGATGTGCAGCGTTTCATCCAGCCGCAGCACCCGCTCATCTTGTGCTAGCAGCCCCAGCACCCGCTCCAGGCTAATGCCATCCACGTGTGCCGTCACTAAATAAAGCTGGTCGCTTTGCTGACCAAAATTATACAGGGGCACAATGGCGGGATGCGTGAGCCGGGAAGCAGCCTGCGCCGCCTTCAAAATTTGCTGCTGGCGGGCAGGATGCTTGGTTAGGCTCGGCTTAAGTAACCTGAGAGCTACTTGCCTCTCCAAATTCAGATCAGTGGCGCGGTAAACCGTGCCACTGCTGCCATTACCGATATGTGCTTCGATTTTATATTGTTCCAACTGCTGACCAACGTAGGTGTTCATGTTTCAATTGGTTCACTTAATTCACCGGACTTTGGCCTAGCCATTGAGGCAAAGGCCCATGCAGAAGTCGGGCAAATCTTTCGCATTATGGGTTTGTAAATTTGGTAAATCAATCGCCAAAGGTCATGTTCCAACCGTTTTTGGGCGATTTTCTCATCTTTAGTATAGGTTTTGCCCTAGGTGAGACCATGCAGGCCGCGTGAATAGTTAGCAGAAAACAAGTTAGCGTTAGGAAGAAAATCCTGTTAAAAACGGCCGTTTCCAGTGAACAGTCCGTAAAAATTCAGTTTTGTCTGCGGCACCCCATGCTAGAATGCAACCGATTGGCAACAACAAAAAGAAGCTCGATGGTGAAAAAATGACCCAAATAGCGTTAAAACCTGACGAAGCAACGCTAAATTTGCTGCAAACCGCATTCCCCGATTTGAGCCGCAACAACATAAAAACTTTGAGCCAAGCGGCCGTTTACGAAGCCTACCCTGCCCGCACCGACATCTGCAAAGAAGGTGAAGAAGGCACCACCCTCTACATTTTGGCTGAGGGAGAGGTGGACATCATTGTCCATGCCGATGACAACCAGGAAATCTTGGTAGACAGCATTGGCCCTGGTGCCTACTTTGGCGAGATGGCCTTTTTGGGCGAAACCACCCGCATGGCCACCATCCGCACCCGCCAACCATGCCGCCTGCTTTCCATTGAAGAAGAAGATTTCATGGCGATTGCCCAAGCCAACCCCAGCCTGTTGCGCACCCTGCTGCGGCAAATCATCGGCCACATTCGCCGCACAGACCGCGCCGTCATCAACGAGCTAAACGTAAAAAATACCGCCTTGCAAAAAACGTACTCGGAACTGGAAGAGCAAGAGGAATTGCGGACGCAATTTATCGCCACGCTCTCCCATGAGCTGCGGACGCCACTCACGTCCATCAAAGGGTATCTGGGATTGATCAACAGTGGAGCCATGAAGGGGGATTCGCTGCAACAGGCATTGGACTCCATCACCCGCAATGTCAACAAGATGGTTGGCCACACCAACGACCTGCTTATTTTGTACGAAATGCACCCGCAAAAACCGTCTTTTGAATATCTGGAAGTGGCTGATGTGCTTATCGAATCGCTTAACGCGGCCCGCAGCATTTTAAACGATCACTCTTCTCCGGTCACGATTGATATTCAGCCAGATGTACCCAAAGTGTATGCAGATCGACGCGGCCTGACGCTCGCTTTGCGTGCGCTTATCGAAAATGCGTTCAAATATTCCCCTGCTGAAGCACCCGTGGCCATTCAAGTTTCTTGCCCAAAGGCAGACGAAGTGAGCATTGCCGTCGTGGATGAGGGGATTGGGATCGCCCCGGCTGACAAGCTGCGCCTGTTTGAGCCGTTTTTCCGCCTGGAAAAAGAGGAAAGTGCGCCAACGCTGTATCCCGGTCTGGGCATTGGTTTAACCATTGCCAAATTTGTGATGGATCGGCACAACGGCCGTATCAAAGTCAGCAGTACCGTCGGCCTGGGCAGCACATTTTCGCTGCGCCTCCCCCGCAAGTAAAATTCCTGCAACAAAGCCCTCGTTTTCACGTAGAGAGGAACGTGCGCGACACAAGGTTGTGCATGACGCATTAAAATGAGGCAAACCCAATGAGTGAAGACAACCGTTATCTAAAAATTGAAATTCCGGTGGAAGAAGAAACGCCGTTTGTGCCGGAGCAAGACCAGCCAACCACGGTCGATGCGGTAAAAAGTCAGGCGGCCAGCGCAGCCAAGCAAGCGTGGGACAGCGAGTTACGCAAAAAGGCCACGCGGGGGATGAAACGAGGGGCAGCGGCCGTCGCTACTAAAAGCCAACAAGTCGTCCAGGAGCGCATGGTAAAAGCCGCCGAAGAACAGGCGCGTCAGCAAACCGAAGCGATCAAAACCAAAATTCGGGAAACAGATTGGCAACATGAGGCCAAACAAGGCACTGCCAACGGCCTGCGCTGGCTCAGCACCCAACTGAGCAAACTGGCTGAGCGTTTTACCCCCAAAGAAGATAATCAAGAAAGTAATTGAGTAATTGGGTAATTGAAAAACAATAATTACCCAATTACTCAGTTACCCGATTACCTATTTATCATCCAGAGCGGCAATGCCGGGCAGCGTTTTGCCTTCCAGCAGTTCCAGGCTGGCGCCACCGCCCGTGCTGATGTGGCTCATTTTGGCAGCCAATCCGGCTTTGGTAACGGCCGCTGCCGAATCCCCACCCCCAATAATTACCTCAGTGCCATCTTCCACCTGCGCTGCCAGCAGCTGCGCGAGTTGATTGGTGCCGACGGCGAAGCGTGGGAACTCGAACACGCCCATTGGCCCGTTCCAAACCACCATTTTGGCTCCTTGCAGTGCGGCCTTAAACGTTTCCAGCGATTTGGGACCGATGTCCAGTGCCATTTTGTCAGCGGGGATGCTGTTGGCCGCCACAGTTTCGGCTTCTGCGTCGGCATCAAATTTATCTGTAACCACAAAATCAACGGGCAGCACCAGTCGATCACCGGCCATGTTCAGCAGCCGCTTGGCTTCAGGTAGCGCCTCGGCTTCTACCAGCGAGGTGCCAGTTTCATGCCCCTGGGCCCGAATGAAGGTATTGGCCATGCCGCCGCCAATCAAGATTTTGGCGGCGGTGTCTAGCAGATTTTCAATGAGCTTGATCTTGTCGGAGATTTTGGCCCCGCCCATGATGGCCACGTAGGGATGGGGTGGATTGGAAACGGCCGTTCCCAACGCCTGCAACTCCTTCTCCATTAAAAAGCCGGCAACGGCCGTGCCGCCCTTGGCCTGAATGGCTTTAGCCACACCTTCTGTGCTGGCGTGGGCGCGGTGAGCGGAACCGAAGGCATCGTTCACGTACAAATCTGCCAGATTGGCTAGCTGCTGGGCCAAATCTGCATCGTTTTTCTTTTCGCCGGGGTGGAAGCGGGTGTTTTCCAGCAGCAAGACGTCGCCAGGCTGCAAATTGACGGCGGCAGCAGTCACATCTGCGCCTACCACATTAGCGGCCGTTTGCACGGGGCGGTTCAGCAGTTCACTTAGGCGAGCGGCGACGGGTGCCATGCTAAATTGGGTGTCTGCGGGGGAAGACGGCCGTCCCAGATGCGAACACAAAATCAACGCGGCACCGTTGTCCAGCAGATGATTCAGCGTGGGCAGTGCCGCGCGAATGCGGGTGTCGTCGGTAACGGTGATGTCGTCGTTGGGGTCTTTGCCGCTCAACGGCACGTTAAAATCCACGCGAACCAGCACTTTTTTTCCATTTACATCAATATCGCGAACAGTTTTTTTATTCATTTTGACCTCAAGTTAGGGGCTAATGGTTAAAGGCTGGTAGCCTGTGAGCTACTAGCAACCAATCACTAACCGCTATTTTTAATAATTTGTGAGTGAATCGTGCAAACCACAGGAAATACCTTGAAAACCGACGTGCGGTTTCTGTGTGGTTTGCTCAAGTAGAAGCTAATTGCGCCATCATTATATTTGAAAATAGTTTTTGGCTTCTACACAATTCCATATTTTCTCCCGTCCAACATTATACGTACAGAACGAAACATTTTCATGCCAAAATCGCCAAAGGTGAACAATGGCACCGGGTTACGTGACAAGCATCAAACGGATCAACGTAATTGGGCCAGCACGTTACGTGAGACGACAAAACCCAACCAGACACAAAGCAACCCACCCAAATTGCTAGCTGCCAAATAAAGCAGCCCATCTCGGCTGCACCCGACTTGCAGCAGCGTCAAACTCTCCAGACCAAAGGTAGAAAAGGTCGTAAATGCCCCCAAACCGCCCGTAAACACCATTAGTCGCGTATTGTGCGGGTAAGTAACGGTATCAAAAAGCTGCCACAAAAAACCAATTAAAAAACAGCCAAGCAAATTGACCACTAGAGTGCCGTACGGCCAGCTATCGCCAGCAAGGCTGATGACCAACAGGGAAACCAGATAACGCAGCACAGCACCGACCGCACCACCAACGGCAATAACTAATATTTGCAAATCCAACTCCTGTTCAGATTATCGATCCACGCTGACGCGATGCCATTGGCGTACGCCCATCGGGGTAAGCACATAGCCGTCCAAATCGGGGCTGATGAGGGCAGCTTGCAAACTGTGGCTGACAAACACAACAGGGGCGTCAGCCACGATGCGTCGCTCAATTTCAGCGTACTGTGCCAATCGAGCGGCTACATTTTCTTCGATGCGCGCCTGTTCCAGCAATCCATCCACTTCAAAGTTGACATAACGCCCGATGTTTTGCCGCGAACTGCTATGGTACAGAATATCAAGAAAGTTTTGCGGATCGGGATAGTCGGCACACCAGCCACTTTGGTAAATGTTGCCTGCGTTGCCGCTATATAGCTCATCGTAATAAATAAATGGATCTATGACGACGGGTTGGATAGTGATGCCGAGCGTTTCTTGCCACAGGGAGATGACGGCCGTTACATACCCGCCCACATCCCCATAGCCAGACGTCGTGTAGGTTAGCACCGGAAACGTGGAGCGATCTGCATAGCCTGCCTCGTCCAAAAGCTGGTTGGCTTTCACCGGGTTAAATGGGTAGCCACGACCGGGATCGTTGGTATAACCCGGCATTCCGGGGGGCAGGGAACCAGTGGCCATCAGCGCATCGCCACCAGAGAAAGTGTCAATCAATAGCTCCTTGTCCAGCCCATAGTTAAACGCCTGCCGCACCCGCACATCGTCAAATGGCGCGATTTGTGTGTTCAAGCCAATGGTTGAGGTGCAAAGACTGATGCCTAACTGAAGTTGATCATGTAGCCTATTGTTGGGGTCTTCTACGCGGTCCAGATTGGCTCCGCCAACGCCAACCAGATCGATGTCGCCTTCTTCATACTGCGCCAAGGCCAGCCCCGGCCCCAAGTCGTACACGACGTGGCGCACGCGGGCTGGTTCCAGATAGTAACTGTCGTTGCGCACCAAAATAATCTCTTCATCGTCTTCCCAATTTCGCAGGCGGAAGGGGCCGGTACCGTTGGGCGTGTACTCCCAGTTGCGCGTGTCCACCGTCTCGCTGTCTACTACAAAGGCAACTGGGTAGGCTAACTTTTGCAAAAAGTAAACAACGGGGGCGGTTAGTTGCACTTCGAGCGTGTAATCATCAATCGCCCGCAGGCCGCTAATTTGCTCGGTTTGTCCATCAATCACTGCCTGTATGCCTGCGATGTCACCGAGATAGGTTTGCACGGTGTCAGAACCTGTGTCTGGATTGGCAGCGCGTTCCCAGCTGAAGATGACGTCCTGAGCAGTAAACGGCCGTCCATCATGAAAAAGCACGTTTTTGCGCAGGTAAAACGTGTAGGTCAGTCCATCGTCGCTTACTTCCCAGCCAGCAGCGAGCTCAGGCTGCACCTGCAAATCTGCATCCAGCATCACCAACCCAGAGAAAATATGCCCCAGCGCACCATCAGGCCCGCCTAGCGTCTTGGCCGGATCCAAGGTGCGTGGCTGCCCGCCCAGCAGGAAAATTGCGTCGTCGCGATCAATATCGGCATTTTCTTGCAGCAGTTGCGGGGCGCGGGTGACAAGTTGGCAATTGAGAAGCGAAAGGGTGAGAAGAATGATGATAAGTGATTTTTTTATGACCACAGAGTTGCGCAGAGGAGACATGGAGTAACACAGAGAAGTCTCGGTGTAACTCTGCATATTCTCCGTGCCCCTCTGTGTTCCGCTTTTTTCTCCAATCATTTACGCCTCCGCACCACGAGGCCAAAGCCTACCAGCAGCAAAGGGAAAACGGTAAGGTTACAGATGCCGCCTGCGGGGTTGGTCGTGGTGGTGGGTGGTACGGCCGTTGCCGCCGCAGCCGGTTCGGTAGGTACGGATTCTGGCAGGCCAAATGGTTCGATGGTGGGGATGGCCTGGGCAGATACGGCCGTTGGTGTGGGCGGAATCTCACGGGCAGGCAGGTTCAAACTTTGCCGCCACGCTTGTTCCAACCCATCTACATTGAAACCGTAAACCGCTTCCAACGCTTCATCATACCCTTCCCCAGCAGCCAGCGTCAGCAACAGCGACTGCATCTGCTCTTGCCCATATGTTTCCAGCAGGAATTTAACCACACTGTAACTCTGGCTGTAGGCAATCCCTGCTTCTGGCCCATGGGCCGAAAATGCCCCATTCAGGCTGCGAACGGGCTCAAAGCTGTTGTCCTCGATGCCATTGGCAATGTCGGATTGAACTGTTTCGCTTGGTTCGCCCTCGGCGTAAACAGCCAGCCCTTCATTGAGCCAGGTGGGGCGGCTACCGCCTACACAGCTGCGCCCAAACTGCCCAATGACCAAATGGGCCAGCTCATGGCGCACGGTCGGCACACCCCAGCTTTCGGCAATGCGCGGCGGCACGCCAATGAGGATGATGTTGTAATTGCCAAAGGCAACGCCACCTGCCCAATCCTGAATGTAAAGCACCGCATCCCGCATGTCGGCAGACTCTTCGTAAATAAATAGCTGCACTTCGCTATCAAGGGTAATGCCCATCTCGTTTTGCAGCTGATCCAGCCCAGCAACGGCCGCATCCAGCAAAACCTGCCCCACCTCGTCCCCTTCGTACCAATGGAGGCGGATGTTAGGCGCAGAAACAGTCTGCCAGGCAAAGCGATCATCTACAAAGGTGTGGCTTTGCTCTGGCGTAGTGGTGACATTGCCGCTGCGGTCTGTGATTTGCCACGCCCAGCGCAGCGTAGCACCTGGTGGGGGATTGCCAGAGCGCACCATTTCCCAGGTCCATTCTGCCTCATTGCCGTCAAGTTCGATGGGAACGGCCGTATTTGCCTCCAAACAGCTCACCCGATCTACTTCGTAAATCAGGTTCACTTCCGCCACATCGCTGGCATCGGCCAGTTCCAGTTGGAACGTCACCGACTGCGGAAAATCTACCTGCGCCTCATTGCGCGTAACAGTGATGTTGCTTTGTGATTGAGCAGAACCAGCCCAAGCCAAGATTATTAAAATTGTAATTGAAATGTGTTTTTTCAAATTGCTACCTTCATAACTGTCAGGAGCTAATTTCCCCGGCTAATATGTGGAAGCCTCGATGAGGCTTTCACAAGTAGACCAGACCGTTTGCGGCTGGTCGATGCATAAATTATGATAACCGGCTTAATTAATATCGATCTCTGGGTTGAAAAGTTCATTTTGATCATTGTGGTTGTCATCCCAACCGAAATGTTGCGCATAAAAATCTATGCCTGATAAACTCGATTCATCCAGCAATTGGTATAGCTCCTGACGATTGGCAACCTCATCAAAGGGCACATTTTGCTGCCGAACAACTGCACCCCCATGCCCAGCAAAAGCATCTAAAATGCGTTGACGATGACCCCATAGCAAATTTTTTGGGATAGCGTCGGATGAAAAGGTATCGATTTCCAATACTTCATCTTCTTGTGCTTTTAAGGTGCCACCTATCGTTTCAGCAGCAAACATGATCATTAAATTCACCCAAGCCCTGGCATTTGGTATGGAATAGATGCCTATCAAGCGGGTCAACCTAACTTTGAGTCCGGTTTCTTCAAAGGCTTCTCGAACTGCCGCCTGGGCCACCGTTTCACCGGCATCGACATGACCACCAGGCAGACACCAAACTTCAAAATCCTTCCGCTTGGTCAAAAGAATCTGCTCATCCTGAATAATTGCGACATTAACACCCACCTTCATATGTTTAGCTCCGTTGGCGACGGCCGTTCCACCACCAGCCACCGATGCCCAACGCCACCAGTCCAGCCGCGCCGAACACAATGAGCGAGACGTTGCCGCCAGATTGAACGTTATCGGCAACTGGCTCCTGAGTGGGAACGGCCGTTGGCGGCAATTGTGCAACCTCCGTAGCGGGTACGGCCGTTGCCGTTGGTTCAGGTGTGTAAGTGGCTGTTGCTGTCGGTGTGTTGGTTGGTGACGGTTCAGGCGTCGATGTGCCAGTTGCGGTTGCTGTAGGTTCTTCAGTTGGCGTTTGGGTTGCCGTGGCTGTCGCCTCAGGTGTTGATGTGAGTGCTGGCGTATTCGTGGGTGCGTTGGGATCGACTGTGGCTATGGCTGCTGGCGGATTTTCTACCGGAGGTGGGCCGCTCACGGGCGGCGGGACAGAAACAGCCCCACCATCTAGCGACTGCACCAAATAGTAAACGGGGCCACCAATCATGCAAAAATCCCCGGCCGTCTGGGCACAAATCGCCCCCGGCACCGTCACGGTAAACACCCCGTTGCTGGCAGAAATGGTTTGTCGGCTGCCCCACATGTCTACGAGAACGGCCGTGCTGGCCTCCGCAGCCACTTCTACCGTCTGCGGGGCGGGTAAGCGCGAAAACAACACCGTCGTTGCATGCGTACCCTGATCCAGCCGAATTTGCCCCCAATGCCCCCAATGCTCTCGTTTTACACCCTGCATTCCAGCCAGATACTGGACTGCCACCTGGTACGTCGTAAACGCTGGGCGGCGCGAACCATCCATGCGCAGCAAGCCAAACGGTTCTGGATTGGCGGCCACATCATCTGGCGTATCCTGCATTTTGTAAATGGCAATTCGCTGCGCCCCGGCCGCCAGCCCCACAGCAAACACCTGCGGTATGAACGCGGCCTGCTCCTGCTGATCTACCTGGAAAGTCCAATTGGGCACCGGCCAGGCGGGATCATTGCTGGGTGGCGCGTTGGTTTCTACTAGCCAAACTGGCTTCCAGGGGATGCCCCGGCTGCCAACCGCACCATAAAATTGCTGGATGATGTTAAAAATGGAGTCCGGCTGAAAGTATAGGTGAGCAGTCAGCGCATCAAAGTAATAATTGTGGTCTGGTGCGGCCGGATCAGCTACCACTACATCCAGAAAATCATAGATGTAGTTGGGGTTCCAGAAGTAGGTAAAGGCACTTAGATGAATGGTGCTGTTGGGATTAACTTCTTTGGCGACAAGATATGCCGTGCGCTGAAGCTGGAAGAAATCCTGCACGGAGCCGCCCCAGGTATGCCCCGGCGCATTAGGGTCATTTACGTCTGGTTCGTTCCAGATGATCCAATGGTTGATACGGCCGTTAAACCTCCCAACAGCCTCCCGCACAAAGTTAGCCCAACTGTTGTTTGGATCCGTGTGTGGCAAATGCAGGCCGCGCGGCAACTCACCCTCTCGCGCCCAGTCTGGAATGCCGATTAGCAGGCCAACCACCGTGCGCCCAGCGGCAATCTCCCCATTGATCTGGCTGTCGCTCACGCTGGCGGTCCAGGTGCCGGAGCCACCCGCCTGCACCTCCGCCCACTGAAAGCGCACCCGCGTCCAGGCCGCGCCCAATGAATTGGCCTGCCCTGGATTTTGATAACTTTCAATAACGCCAAAACGGTAATCAACTGGTGCTTGCGCTTGCTCCTCAACGGGAGCCGCCCCACTTTTTTGCGGAGCAGCGACAAACAAGCCCAACACAAGTAGACATAACAAAACAAGTCGGTGTCGATTCATGCTGCAAGTTTACCGAGAGCTAGGGAAATGTGACAACTATCGGCCCTCAAACTCGGCTTGACGCTTCTTGATTAGTTACAAATGGACGTACCGCAGATGCAGTTACCACAGTAGGATGGCTCCAGTAGCTGGCTAAAAATATTGCCAATTTGTGGCCCCAACAAGGTAAGCACACCCATCACAATAATGGCGACAAGCACCAAAATGAGTGCGTACTCCACTAACCCTTGAGCTGCCTGTTTGTGATTTATGAACATGCTCCCTCCAGCGAATGTTCCGCAATTAGTTTTGTGCAGGATAAGAAGTTGACATGCTGTTGCCACCGCTGGCAGTGACGGTGACGGTTCCGGGATTAGGGCCGACGGCCGGAAGGGCAATGGCGCAATTGGTGTTGCAGTTTACCGTACCAGATTTACCGCTTTGGGAGTCAACGGCCGTAACATCCACCGCCGCTGAAACCTGAATTTGTACCACCACATCTGCCCCGCCGCGCAAAGCAGACACAGAGGTTACATTCCCGGTTGGTGATGTGCTGCCACCACCGCCGCCGGATGACGTTGCCACGCCCAAGCCATCCACAACCCGGCTAAACACGTTGCCTACCTGTGGCCCTAGCAAAGTCAAGATGGCGATAACAATGACCGCCACCAGAACTAATATTAATGCATATTCTACCAACCCCTGGCCTTTTTCAGGAACATTCTGACGATTTTTTTGAAAGTTTGCTCGCTTCATTTTCCAATTTCTCCTCAATGTTTGCTAAAAATATTCGGAAAATTTCTGACAACGCCGCTTCCAAGTTCGCTTTCGTTTGTTAAATGCCAAACTGTATATCGGGAACGGCCGTACTTTCAACAAAAAATTGCCGCTCAAAAGCAAGCTCCATCAGTGATGCCGCGTTCCGTTCAGCCTCCCACAGCTCCACAGCCGGGTACTCGTCGGCAATGAGGGTTAAGCGGAGGGTATTGTCGTCCCAAACGGCCGTAACATCATCCACATTGGCATTACGGCCCCGCTCCAAAAACTCTGCCAGACGCAAAATAGCCGCCAGCCGCAGCAAAATCGTCTGGTCATCCACACTTAAAAGTGAAGCAAACTCATTTGGCGATGGCTTACCCTTGCGATGATACCGCGTCAGCAGGGCAATCAGGGCCGTCTCGCGAGGGGAAAAGCCTGGCAAGCCACTATTCACAATCAATGTTTGCGAATGCTTGTGATGGTCATCATAGCTGATGATGGTGCCCAAATCGTGCAGCATGGCGGCGGCATCCAAAAGCTCACGTTCAGGCGAGCCATAGCCATGCAGCGGAGCCAATTGGTTAAACAGCCGCGTTGCCAAGTAGCGTACATGGCGGGCGTGTGCTTTCTGGTAGTTGTAAACGCGAGCCATATTCAGCACGCTAAAGCGACGCACATTGGCCACCACCGGATAATCCAGATGATGCCAAAACAGCTCTAAAAACAAACCCTCGCGCAAGCCGTTTTTGGAAATCGTTATCGACCCAATTTGCAGCCGATCCATCACCTCTGCCACAACCAACGCCCCGGCAAAAATGATGTCTGCGCGGTCTCGGCTTAAGCCAGAAATTTGTCGCCGCTCAGATACCAACAACCTCTCCAGCAGTTGCATCGTCTCTTGTATGGATGCCCGACTCAAAACAAAGCCATGCAATGTATTGAGCGGATGGTTTTGCCGTACAGCTTCAATCTTGGCCAGGTTACGGACAGTGCCACCCAAGCCAACTAAACGCCGATGTGCCTGGGGCTGCTTCTTTTTCAGCCAGCCGATTGTGTCTAGATGGCTGACAATGTGCTGCTTGATGGCCGCTACATCGGCCGGTTCGATGGGGTCTGAGCGGACAAACTGCTCGGTTAGGGCCAAGGCACCCAGGGGCACTGAGGCTCCTTTCTGGTACCGATTCCCGCGTACTTTGCTCACCTGGGCACTACCGCCACCAATGTCGAGGACATAGCCATTATCTAACTGCACCTCGTTGAGAACGCCCAGCGTGCCGTAGTACGCTTCGCGCTCGCCATCTAGCACCTGCAAATCAAGGCCGATTTCTGTAGAGACTTTTTGCAAAAAGGCAGGGCCATTGGCGGCATCCCGCACGGCGCTGGTGGCCGTTGGAATGATGTGATCAACGGGATAATTGTCGCAAAAACGTTTGAACAAGCGGAGGGTAAAGAGGGCACGGGCAACGGCCGTTTCACTTAAACCAGCCTCTGTCATGCCCTCACGCAGTCGCACCACCTCGCGAATTTCATCTTCCAGGCGATAGGCATAGCCAGGTACCGTTCTGAGGATGACCAGCCGGGCTGTATTGGAGCCGAGATCAATGATGCCGATGCGTTGAGAATTGTTTGCAATCATTTGTTGACCTTATACAACAAGGATTGCATTGTAACATGTTTTAGCTGGATTTTTCTACCCAATCAGACAGGTTCTTTGAAGTCGTAGAGATTGTCTTCAACAGCCCATTTTCGTTGGCATTCCGGGTTGGGGCAGATGAGACGGCCGTTCACCGGTTCCGGCAAGTCTGTTTGGCAATGGGGGCAAGCAAAGAAGGAGGTGGCAGCGGCCGTTTCGCCTTCGCTGGGATGGGCAATATCGACAAACACGCTGGGGCTAAGCTGCCACCAGTTGCCCGTGCGCTGCGCCAATGAATCTAGCCCAACCAGCAGCCCTGTGGGTACAGTGCGCTTAATTAGGCCTATGCGAAAATGCGAGACGCTGAGCATCTTCCCTGGCTGGAAGTTGGCCAATTCTAGCTGCTGGCGAATCCAGCGGGGGTGAAAATCAAAGTTGAGGGCAACGAACTCGATTGGCTCTAAATCAAACGGTGACCACGCTTGCCGACGCAAGCCATAGCGCAAAATCGCTTTGAGGTTTTGTTTGTTGGCAAATTCTAAAATGTAACGGCCGTTTGGCCGAGCAATGCGAGCGAGCTGCTGGAACAGAGCCGGTACGTCTGCCGCATGGTGCAAGGTGCGAATTTGCACCATCGTGTCGAACAGGCCAGCCACAAACGGCATCTGGTACCAGTTGCCCGCTACGTACACAAAGCGAGGATCGTCTCCTAGATGCGCCTGGGCTTCACGCAACAGCGAGCGGGAGTAGTCGAACAAAACTGCTTTTTGGTAGCCCAAGTATTCATCAGCCAAACGGCCGAATCCAGCCCCAATCTCAATCAGTGTACCGCCCGTGGGCGGCATCAGGCGGCGCAAGGCGATGCGCTCAACCTGGTCTTCATAGTCACGCCCTTGCCCTTCCCAAAAGCGGGTGCGGTAGTCGGAGCCTTCGTAGTCGCAGACGGGGGGAATGTCTGTTTTAGTCATGTGTGAAATAGAAGCGGTTTAGCGAACGGCCGTATCTGTCGCTGTTGGTGGTGCGGTGCCAGCTTGCCGTACGCGGGTGAAAAGCTCGTCATTGCTGGAAGGCAATCCCTTAATCAACCGGTCCAACGGCTCAAATAAACTACGCAGCACATTAAAGGGCTCGCCCAAATCTGTATCTTGCAGCGGAATTTGCACCGGCACATCCATTTGCACCGGGATCGTCTGGTCCACCTCAACATCTAAATCTAATGCCACTGGCAATGGCAACCCTGCCGGAAGCTCCAAATTCACGTTGCCGTTAATTTGACCGCCACCACCGGGCAAGGTGAATTGTGCGGGGATGGTCAAAGGGACTGCTTCTACCAGAACGACTTCTGTCTCTTCTGCCAACGGCAGCGTAAAATTAATGGGCATTGTGGTATCTAGCGAAATGGTTTGAGAAATAGTCGCGTTGCTCATATCCACAAAGCTGTCGCTCAAGCCACCCACCAGCGGCTCGGCCACAGAATCTACAATTGGCAAGATGAGCGGTGCCGCCACAAGCAGCACAATGAGCAGCACAAAGTTCATAACAAACGAAAAGATAATGGCAAAGGTTTTAAACGCCTGCCATGGTTTTCCAGACCAAGCCCATTTGTTTCGGTCCATTGTACACCTCCGAACCCGAATTTAGGTTGACATAGTATTATTACATTATGGTAACATGGAACAAACAATTAGTAAAACGGCCGTAAGTCATGGGTTCCCCTCTGAATTGATATTTCTCCAACTGGTCCCGCATGTTTCACGGGAAACAATTGCGGGAATGGTTGAATGAAGTAGAATATCAGCAGCCTATCATCTTACCTGCGAGCAAGACAAATTTTATTCATGTCTACCCTATCAAACAGACCAGAAAACGACGTTCCTCAACTTGGTTCCTCCCACAACAATGATGTTGCAATTTTGCTTGATTTGGACAATTTGGTCATTGGTGCCAAGCAAATCAATTTAACCTTCGACATTAATTTGGTGCTGGCGCATATCAAGAAGTTGACGAACGGCCGTATCGTGTTGCGCAACTCCTACGGCGATTCACGCCAGGATCAGCAGCTCATCCGCGAATTAGCAACAGCCGGATTTGTCACCCGCAATGCAGTTCGGCTCAACAGCTTCAGCAAAAATTTAGCCGACATGCAAATTGTGGTTGACACCATGGAAACCTTGCTGGATGGTCAGGATTTTGGCACGTATGTCCTCATGACGGGAGATCGTGACTTCACTCCCCTTGTGCAGGCCTTACGCAAGCGCGGCAAGCAAGTCATTGGAATGGGCGTCAAGCATACTACCAGCCAAAGTCTGGCCAATCTGTGCGACCAATACATTTATTACGAAGACATTGTACCCACTCCCGAACTAAACGAATCACAAGTCGAAGAACTACTAGTCAAATCGTTGCAGCAGTTGCTGATAAACACGGAGCGCGTGCGCGCTAGCGTGCTCAAGCAACATATGTCCGACAGCAGCAATGGGGCCTTTGACAAAAGCAGCTACGCCGAAGGCAGCTTCCGCAAATTCCTGGAGAATCATCCAGACCTGGTGAATGTAGAACAAGTGGAAACGACTATCTACGTAAAGCGGCCAGTTGTGCAGCAGAAGCCGTCGGCCCCGCTGCACATTCGTTACCGTCGCGAACTTAAAAAGCGGCGGCTGCGTGTGGTAGAACGAGAAACCCGCTTTACCATTCTTAAGGACCTCATCCGTTTGCTGGCTGCTAATGAGCAAATTCGCTGGCGTGAACTGATCGATACATTGGCTGATGCCTACAAGGCCAACGACCAAAAAATATCCAAAAACGCCATCAACGCCGTTTTGCTAACAGCACGTCAGGCACAGGTTATTCACACGCTAAAAGACAAATCTCTCTCAACGGCACCTGTGCTGCTTGAGATGAAAGGGCCCAAAGCATTTCAGGAATCTGTCATGCGCTGCGACGCCGTGTACGTGAAAGAAATTCTGGAGCTAGCGGAAGAATTTGACGAAACCGAAGCGGCATTGGCTCTTTATTACGAGCCAAAATATTCACATTACCTCAAAACGCTCATCAAGAATTTTGAGCGACTCGGCATGTAAATACTTAGGAAAAGATTTCAAAAGTCTTCAAGGCAATTCGTTTATCACCAGAGAGAAACAAGACTTTTGAAATCTACACTGCGTAACATGAGCCAATAAATCAAAGAGCCACTTCATCACGGTGGCCCAAGCCCAAGCTATTGTCAATAAAATAGAGACGCTCTGGCCGTAAACAGTACCAGTTTACTTCTACCAGAGCGTTTTGCATGTTGGCATCAGCCTGCGCCAAAAAGGGGTATTTTTGCAGGTAGCGCGCAATGGATGTTTCCCGTGAAACATCAGTCAGCAACGAGACTTGCCCCTCCAGCTGAATACCTTTAATCTGTTGCCAATCCCGATAATCTTCCTGAATGGTTGCGGCAAGGTGGGGAACGGCCGTCATATTTCGTGCATGTCTCGTATGCCCAGCAGACAGGAAAGTAAGATCAAAGCCATCGTTCACGTAAAAAACGGCCGCTGCCCACAAACCTTCTGGCCCTTCAGTGGCTAACGTCATTACCTGATGCGTTGCCAGATAATCCAAAGCCAACTGCCGGGGGTTACGCTGCGTCACGGCTAGCCTTGCCTCCCTGCCATCGTGTAAACAAATCCTGCGATAGCTCGATTTCAAGCAAATCAAGCACACGATTGACGGTTTGATTAATGATGTCGTCGATGGTTTGGGGGCGATGGTAATAAGCTGGCATAGGCGGTGCCAAAATTGCGCCCATCTCCGTCACCTGCACCATGAGCCGCAAATGGCCCAAATGCAGCGGCGTTTCCCGGGGAACCAGTACCAAGTGCCGACGATCTTTTAGGACCACATCGGCTGCTCGCAGCAGCAGATTATCGCTAAAGGAGTTGGCAATGCCTGCCAAGGTTTTCATGGAGCAAGGCGCAATGACCATGCCCCAGGTTTTGAAGGAACCAGAGGAAATGGCGGCAGCAATATCTCTGAATCGGTATGTCACATCAGCCAATTGCGCTACCTGCTCGGCCGTCAGATCGGTCTCTAGGCCGATGGTTGTCGCCGCTGCTGTGCTCATGACCAAATGTGTTTCTACCTCAGGCAAGCCTCGCATTAGCTCCAGCAGGCGAATGCCATAAATAACCCCACTAGCTCCTGAAATCCCCACAATTAATTTTTTCATGATGCCTCCGGCAAAATTGTAGTAACCGAACAGACAAAATATGTGGTTGCCAAGTTGTCAACAGTGTACCGTGAAAGAAATTGTATCTCCATCTCATTTTAAGATAGGTAGTCAGAAAACCAAAATCCCCTTACAATCGCCACATCATTCTGCCAAACAACACATTGAACCTACTACATTTGAGAGGATTTTGTGAAATCATTTTTTGTAACAAATATCAAAATTGGAGACGAGTTAGAAAACGAACCGTTCTTGATTCAGGATTCTATTTTGCGCGAGACGAAGGATGGACGGCCGTATTTGCTAGGCAACGTGCGCGATAACACGGGGCAACTTCCCTTTGTCTATTGGGACATTCCCAGCTACGCCGAAAGCTGGGTGAGCATTGGCAGTGCCGTGTTGGTAACCGGCCGCGTGGTGCGCTACAAAGATGCGTTGCAAATCAACGTCACAGACATGAACCAAAATCAGGAGCCGGTTCTGGCGGATTTACTGCCTGCCAGCCGCCGCCCCCGCGCAGAGATGCTGGCAGAGCTAAAAACGCTTATCAACAGTCTGGGGCAGCCTTGGCAACAGTTAGTATCCAGCTTGCTTCTGGAAGAAAGTTTTTTGGCGCAATTTGCCGATGCGCCAGCCGCCCGCAACATGCACCACGCCTACATTGGTGGACTCATGGAGCACACCTTGAGCATGGCCAAGATCGCAAATATGCTGGCCGACCATTACCCCTTTGTCAATCGGGATTTGCTGCTGGCAGGCACGCTGCTGCACGACATGGGCAAAACGATTGAGTACGACATCAGCAAATCATTTAGCTTCTCGGAAGACGGCCGTCTCGTGGGTCACATCACTCGCGCCATCGTCATGGTAGAAAAAGCGGCTGCTGAGCTGGGCGATTTTCCAGAAGACAAGCTGCGCCATCTGGTACACCTCATCGCCTCACATCACGGCACGCAGGAATGGGGATCGCCCGTTGTCCCCAAAACATTGGAAGCAGTGTTGCTACATCAAATCGATTTGCTAGACAGCCGCGTACAGGGCTTCTTTGACCATCTAGTCAATGACAACGGTGAGGAAGCGTGGACAGCCAAAAGTAGCTACATGTTCAATACAGAACTCCGTCGCCCCGACGGCTTTGATTGGCAATAGGGATTTGCCACAGAGAACACAGAGGGATACGAGGTTTTCTCTTTTTCCTTTGTGTTCTCTGTGGCTAAAAAGTTTTACGGCTCCAGGCGGTAGACAGCGTAAAGCAAGCGATTGCGCTCATCTCGAATTTCTTCATAACGGCCGTTGCCCCACACATCCTGCACAAAATCCAGTTCATTCAGCCGCTCGGGTAAAAAGATTACCATCGTGGGCTGATCAATAATCCAATCTGGTGGCCCGGTTAAGGGTTCAACCAAATCAACAGCCTGCACATTTGGCGCCAGATAAGGAATTGTGGCCAAGCTAAAATAGCCCATTCGCGGGAAGCCCAAAAAGTACACGTCTGGCGTCACTGGCTCATCTTGCAAATCGTACGCAATTTCTGTGGCCACCACTGTGTTGTCCCCACCTAAAGTGTATGAGTCGTACAGTTCGCTGAAGTAAAACGTTATGTCAAACAAGATGAATGTAGCTAGCAGAACGGCCGTTCCCAATCCAATCCAGGCTTCTTCATTAGGCCAAAGCTGCCGCAGCCAGCGGCCGACCAAACCAAATGGCAGCGCCATCACCACCGTCACTGACGGCAACGCCAAAATGAATCGCTGCGAGGCCGGGGGGTCTTGGCTAAATCCGCTCAGCAACACGACCGAAAGCAGCGGCAGCAGCAACAAGCTAAACCGTGCATCCAGACGCAGCACGACCCAAACTAAACCGAGCAAGAACAAACCCGCCGCGAGTGGCAGCAGCAGCGGCACACCCGGCGCGTACAGCAATCGCAGCGGTTCGTGGGTAAACCCCAACGCCGCTAGCCCCATTTGGCGCAGCACAATGACCCATTCGCTTACGTTCTCGGCAGCAGCCATGTTGGTCAGCCGCTCCCCCACAATGGTCACGCGGTTCAACGGTGCCTGAAATTCGGGCCAATGGGTGGCAAAATAGATACCCAACGGCAGCACGGTAACAACGGCCGTTCCGCCAGCAAGCAGCATATTCACCAGTTGCTGCCGCCATTGGGATCGCCGACGCCACCATAGCCCGGCCAACCAAATGAGCAGCAGCAGCGGCAGCACGCGCACAGACACATAAAAATATTGCCCCAGCCCCAACGCCAGGCCTGCCAAGAGCCACGGCAATCGTTTGCCACTCCGCCAGCCAAGCCACACTCCGGCCAGGACCAAGGCCACAAACAGGCTGTCCCACACGTTGTTTAGCCCGATGCGACTCATATGAATGTGGTAATGGGACCCCATCATCAGCACGGCCGCAGGAACGGCCGTTCCCCGACCAAACATTCCCCGCGCCAAAAAGTATGTCGCCACCACCGCCAGCGTGCCGCCCAACGCCGCAAAATAGCGCAACGCCCCAATCGTCTGCCCAAACAGATCAATGAACATGCTTTGCAGCGCATAATAAAAGGAAGGAAACGAAAACCAGCCAATGGTGAACCAATTATTGGCCTGCCCTTGCACAAACCGTGCTGCATGCAACCCAGCCGATCCCTCATCCCCGGAAAAGGTGTTGGGGAATTGGGTAACGGCCGTTCCCCGCAGCAACCAGGCACCGACCACCAACGCCAGCAAAAACCACCACTCCCAACGCGCCAGCCCCGGCCCACGCCGCAGCCAGAATCGCCACTCCATCAGCGGCACGCCCCCCAGCAGCATAAAGCCAATCGCCAACAGCCACGCCCCCACCGATACATCCCAGCGACGCGCCAACGCCTGCTCCCCCGCGGCCAGCCACGCCAAAAAGGTCAGCACCACGGCCAACAACAGCAGCAGCAGTTGCCAGCCCGCCACGCCCAGCCGCTGGCCAACTTGGTGCAGCTGGGCCGATGCCCAATCGTCAGCCACCCCCTCAGGCCGAACGCGACTGCCCGCCCACAAAAAAAGCGCGGCACCTAGCAACATGACGCCGCCAACAGCCCAACGCGCAACAGTTGGCACATGGGCAAATGTGAGTTGCCCCAACACAACCAGCAGGAGCCCTCCGCCAAGCATGGTGGCAATCAGTTGTCGATGCGATTGTAGGGTTAGCATGGGGTTTTGGGGTGCGGAAACGGCCGTATCCACCAACTCATTTTGCCGCCAGCGGCGCAGCAGCAGCCACCCAATTAGCAGCAGCAAGACCGCCAGCCACAAAAATGCCAAGGTTGTATTTGCCGAATTTGTCGTCACAATAGACGCAATTATCAACATCTCCACTTTTTATGCAATGAAGCCTCTACCTCTGGTGAAAGTTTAGCGAACAGCATTCTGAACGCATGTTCATCGCAACATTCAGGCTAACGCCTGCCAGAAAATGAACGCAAAAAGAAATCAAATTGTATTTGCTCCCGCCGATGATAAAATCCCCCATGCTATGGAAAAAGAAACCACACAGCTTGTCCAGTTCATTCATAATGCCCCAGAGCGCATTGTACTCGTTGCGGCCGGTGCCGGCACCGAAGCACTCTCCAATCTGCTCGGCGTCCCCGGCGCGACGCGCACCTTACTAGAGGCACTTGTCCCTTACAGCAAAGCCGCGTTTGATGAGTTTCTAGGGCGGCCCCCCGCCAAATATGTTACAGAACGGACGGCACGTTTGCTGGCCGGGCGGGCCTTTACGCGAGCGCGCTGGCTCGATGCCGCCACCCATCCTGTGGTGGGGCTGGCCTGTACCGCCACCATCATCACCGACAGACCCAAGCGCGGTGAACATCGGGCATTCTTTGCAACGTGGCAACCAGACCGCCTGGTTGAATATGGCATCCATCTGGACAAGGGGCTGCGGGACAGAACCGGTGAGGAAGATTTAGTGAGCCGCGTGATCCTGAATGGCTTGGCTGAGGCCTTGTCTTTGCCAGCTCGCTTGTCCTTGCCCCTCACAGATAATGATCGGCTCACTGTAAATACGCATCACTTTGGCCAGGCTGCCCAACAGCTCATCGGCGGAGAATTGGACTATTTTGGCGTCACGGCAGACGGCCGTATCCGCAACAAAAACGTCAATCCCCAAGCACTGCTTTCCGGGGCGTTTAACCCACTGCACGACGGCCATCTGGAACTGCTGCAAGTCTCGGCAAAATTGCTGGGCCATCCCGTCGCCTTTGAGATTTCGGCAAAAAATGCAGACAAACCCGCCATCGCCCCAGAAACAGTGGTGGAGCGGATTGCTCAATTTGCCGGTCGCTGGCCTGTGTATGCCACCAATGCCCCCACTTACCTGGAAAAAGCGCGCCTGTTCCCCAACACCGTGTTTGTCATAGGGTTTGATACGGCCGTTCGCGTCCTTCACCCGCGCTACTACCAAAACAGCAAAACCCAACGAGACGCCGCCCTCCATGAAATTGCCGAACTAGGCGGCTCCTTTTTAGTGGCGGGTCGCCAGGATGAGCAGGGCATCTTCCGGGATGGTCAGCAGCTCAACGTCCCAGAATCATTTACCCATCTGTTCCAACCCATCCCCCCCGAAGCATTTCGCAAAGATATTTCATCGACGCAATTACGCGCCACCGGGCAGCGCGGCAGCCGCTAGACGACGAGCAACGAATTTACCTGAATTCTTGTGAAGTCGGATTTGGTTCGTGGAAATTTGCGTAAATTCGATGCACAGAATAACTGGCAACAAAAAAGGGCTTGACGTCTCCCAACATCAAGCCCTTTGTAACCAAACAAATTTTTTTACGACGCTTGATTACGTGGCTCAACCACTATGCGAATGGCTGTTCGTTCCTGGTCGTCAATAGAAACTTCTACAAATGACGGGTCACAAACGATATCAACCCCCTCCTCCGCCAGGTACCCTTTAGCAATGACAATTGCCTTCAGGGCCTGGTTGACGGCACCGGCACCGATGGCCTGCACCTCTGCCCGATTCACTTCGCGCATAACGCCAGCGATGGCACCAGCAACAGCGGCCGTTCGAGATCGAGCAGAAACTTTGATGACGTTCATGTTGGGCCTCCAAGATGTCTCGTCGATGATCCGAATCCGGGTGTCATGTCAGAGAGTATTGCTCAGGATGATTAAATTCTCTCAATTCATTAACAGATTGTCAAGGATAACAGTACGCGCAATTCCTGGCAAAAATAGGCGGTACTAGTACTTGATGGAAAATGTCTCACAGATTCAGTGATTTGGCAAACGGCCGTTCCACACCGCTGACTGCCATCCCAGATATGCGGTTGGGTGGAAAAGATCACCCATATACAGAAATAGACTTGCGGCCCTTGTTTGAAGACCTACGCTGCAATTTACCATAATACTGTGGATAAACGGCCGTAAACTGTGGAAAACTGATCGCAGGTGTGGAAAACTCTAGTTGTCATAAATTTCACAAAAAGTCGCCAAACCCCACATATGGGGGCGTACTTAGCTCCTAGAATATATACGCATGTTGACTAATTCGGGAAACAATAGCACAACATGAGAACAATTTAGCACTTATACAAAACTTTCCACAACAACAGAAAGGATGCACCAAAGGAATCTCAGAAAGATATGGAGGGGAATGATGCCAAACCCGAAGATGTGGGGAAATAAAAGAATTGCACACATATCCCCAGCCCCTACAACTACATACTAAAAATAATAATGATAAGAATAATCATTTGGATAACTTCTTTTAATACCGCCCGGAACACAACGCAGAATACAAAAGTCTAATCTACATCTGTATAGGCAGCCCTCTCAAAAAGACTTTTGTATTCTTGTTTCTACTTTATAATCATCCCCATGTCACTTGCCGAACTGATAGCTTCCTTGCGGATGAACCGCGACTTTATGACTAATGTGGTTGCCTGGGAACGACTCCCGTCACGGCCGTCTGCCACCCAGCCTCTCTCCTTGCCCCCACAAGTTACCCAAGCATTGCGTCAACGGGGGATTGAGCAGTTATTTACCCATCAGGCAGCATCCGTAACGGCCGTTTCCCAAGACCAAAACGTCGTCATCGCCACCACCACCGCCTCCGGCAAATCCCTCTGTTACACCATCCCTGTTTTCCAACGGCTGCTGGAACGCCCAAAAGCCCGCGCCCTCTACATCTTCCCTACCAAAGCCCTGGCACAAGACCAGCTGGCCGAAACCCAAGCGCTCATCGCCGCGGGCAACCTGCCGTTTGAGGCGCACAGCTACGACGGCGACACGCCCCGCAGCCAGCGCACCCAGGTTCGCCGCAGCGACGGTATCCTCCTCACCAACCCAGACATGCTGCACGCAGGCATCTTGCCCTACCACACCGGCTGGCGCAGCTTGCTCAGCAATCTGGAATTTGTGGTGTTGGATGAGATTCACGCCTATCGGGGCATCTTTGGTAGCCACGTGGCCAACGTGCTGCGCCGCCTCCAACGATTGTGCCAATTTTATGGCAGCGATCCGCAATTTATTTGCTGCTCGGCCACCATTGCCAATCCTAAAGAACATGCTGAGCGTTTGGTGGAACGGCCGTTCACCCTCATTGATGAATCCCAGAATGGCGCACCCAGCGGGGAAAAACAGTTCATTTTGTACAATCCACCCATCATAGACGAGACGCTAGGGCTGCGCGGCAGTTCCGTACTGGCCGCGCGGGATGCTGCCAGCACCTTCCTGGCCTCAGACATTCAAACCATCGTCTTTGCCCGCGCCCGCCAAACGGTAGAGCTGCTGCTGGCCTACCTGCGCGACGACGTGGTTTACCAAGGTGGCGAAGAACTGTCCGTGACGGGCTACCGGGGCGGCTATTTGCCGCTGGAGCGTCGCCAAATCGAACACGGTCTACGCAACGGGCAGATTCGCGGCGTGGTGGCGACCAACGCGCTGGAATTGGGGATTGATATTGGGCAGCTAGATGCGGCCGTCATCACTGGCTACCCTGGCTCGATAGCCTCGATTTGGCAGCAGGCGGGCCGCGCCGGGCGACGCAACGACCAGTCCGTCGCCATCATGGTCGCCAACAATAGCCCCCTCGACCAATACATCTGCACCCATCCGCGCTACATTTTTGGCAATTCGCCCGAACATGCGCTCACCAATCCAGACAATTTACGCATCATGGTGCGCCATCTGCTTTGCGCAGCCTTTGAGCTACCCTTCAAGCAGGGCGAACCGTTTGGCGGTTTTGGCGACGCGACCCCACTGCTGGAAGCCCTGCGCAACGGCGGCGATTTGCACGAGACGCGGGATCAGTTTCATTATGTGGGGGAAGGCTCGCCCGCAACGGCCGTTTCCCTGCGAACCAGCGGCGATGATACCGTCGTCATTCAAGCCCACGATGAGGACAGCGTGCAGGTGATTGGCGAGGTGGATTTGGAAACCGCCCCCGTCATGGTGTACGAAGGCGCGATTTACATGCACCAGGCACGCACGTATTTGGTGGAGGAATTTGATTGGAACGGCCGTATCGCCCACGTCCGCCCCATCGAGGTAGATTACTACACCCGCGCCAGCGTCGGCAGCTCCATCCGCGAGCTGAACCCGCTGGAGACGGCCGAAGAAACCATCCTCACGCAAAGTCGCAAAGCCGAAGGGACTAAATCCAAAAAATCCGCGCAATCCGTGGCTATTCTCCGCGCCTGGGGAGACGTTACCGTCGTGACCAAGTCCACTGGCTACCGCAAAATCAAGCGATACACGCACGAGACGCTGGGCTTTGGCGAGATTGAGTTGCCGGAGATGGTGCTGGAAACCAGCGGTTACTGGCTCATCTTCTCCGATGCGTTGACGGAGCGACTGTACGATGCGGGCATTTTGCTGCGACCCAACAACTACGGCCCCAACTGGCAGCAACAGCGCCAAATTGTCCTTGCCCGCGACAACCACCGCTGCCGCAACTGTGGTGCAGAAGGCCGCAAAGACCTGACAGGTTTACAACCAGACGAAGCTCAGAGCGAGTCACCTCAAAAACCTGTCAGGTCTGTTACGCTACACGTTCACCATATACGGCCGTTCCGCGATTTCAACTACATCCCCGGCCAAAACGACCACTACAAAGAGGCCAACCAGCCTGAAAACCTGATCACCTTGTGCCCAAGCTGCCACAAGCAGGCCGAAGCTGGGCAACAGGCACGCTCCGCGCTGGGCGGGCTTGCCTACGTATTGCGTAACCTGGCCCCGCTCTACCTCATGTGCGATCCTGGCGACATTGAAGTGGTCGCCGAAAGCCGCAGCCCGCTCACCAAAGCGCCCACCATCGTCATTTACGAGTCTGTAGCAGCAGGCGTGGGCTTCAGCCAACGCCTGTTTGAGCAGCACCACGACCTGCTGCCCGCCGCTCTGGAACTGGTCAGCGACTGCCGCTGCCGCGACGGCTGCCCCGCCTGCGTTGGCCCTCCCGGCGAGATTGGCCCGGACACCAAGCAGGTCACCCAGCAGCTTTTGCATATGCTCACGGTGTGAACTGCGTCAAAACCTTCACTTGTCATTCTGAGCGGAGTCTTCGGAGCGAAGAATCTCTCTGCTCCAACAAGACTGAGCGCTTGTCAAGACGATAGGGATGCTTCGGAGGACCTCAGCATGACAATTGTGGTATTTTTTACTGTGGGCAGGCTCCTGACCGCGCCACCAAACCGGCGCGGTGAGGACACCGGCCGGAGCGAGGTTGTTGAACGTGCAGGAGTGGCAGTCCTGAGTAGTGGGTTTTTCAACATTATACAGGCAGGACTGCCACTCCTTGATGCGTGATTGCAGCAACAACGGGCAATTGGGTAAAATGGAACCTGAATTTTGCCAGTTAAGCGGGACGCACCTACCAGATGCACCCCACTTAAAACACGAGGAACCTCATGGCCGACTTCTTATACGACAACCCTGATGATGCTTACAAAGAAGCACAGAGCCGCATTCAAAAGGCAAAAGATATTTCCTTGACCATGCTTGAGCTATGTGGATTGGGCTTAACAGTTGTTCCACCGGAAATTGGTCAGTTGACGGAGTTGAAGGTACTTAGGCTTCATGAGAATCTGTTAACAGATGTTCCATCGGAAATTGGTCAGCTAACGGAGCTGAGGATTTTTTGGCTTCATACTAATCGACTCACGACCATTTCACTCGAGATTGGGCTATTAAGGGAGTTGGAGTGGCTCGAACTTCAAAAAAATCAGTTAACGGCCGTTCCCTCCGAAATTGGGCAATTGACGGCGTTGAAAATACTTCGGCTTCATGAAAATAAGCTAATAGCCATTCCGCCGGAAATTAGACGGTTGACAGAATTGACAGAGCTTTTTCTTTTTGAGAATGAGCTAACAGAAATCCCGCCAGAAATTGGACAGTTGGCAGATTTGAAGGAACTTTATCTTCACAATAATCGGCTTACAGCAATTCCTCCCGAAATTACCCAACTAACAAAATTGCAACAGCTTTATCTCCATAACAATCCTGATTTACCCATCCCACCAGAGATTGTGGCTCAGTCATACAATCCTCAAGCCATTCTGGATTATCTGCGTGAACAGCAGGAAGCACCCGCTCGCCCACTCAATGAAGCCAAGCTTATCCTCGTTGGGCAAGGGGGCGTGGGGAAAACTTCCCTGGTTAAACGGCTGCTGGGGCAGGAGTTTGACGAAGCGGAAGCCCAGACGGAAGGGATCAACATTGAAACTTGGTCGCTGGATGTTAATCGTTCCCAACAGGGGATTGTGCCCATCTCCCTCAACATCTGGGACTTTGGTGGGCAGGAAATCATGCACGCCACCCACCAATTTTTCCTCACCAAACGCAGCCTCTACCTCCTTGTCCTCGACGCCCGCCAGGGGGAAGATGAGGGGCGCGTGGAATATTGGCTGACCCTGATCAACAGCTTTGCCCCCGATGCCCCCGTCCTCGTCGTCATCAATAAATCAGACCAGCACCATCTGGACATCAACCGGCGCGGCCTGCAACAGAAATACCCGGCCATCAAAGGCTTCATCCGCACCTCTGCCCGTAAAGTCAGCGGCATTGAGGAACTCAAAACTGAAATTGCCAACCTCCTGTCCACGATGGAACACGTAGACACCGCCTTCCCCGCCAGTTGGATGCAGGTCAAAAATACGCTCGTTAATATGCAAACCCTGCTCCATTTCATTCCCTATGACGAGTATGAAGCCCTCTGCCTCCAAAACGGTATTGAAGAAGAAAGCAGCCAAACAACACTCGTTCGCTTTCTCCATGATTTGGGCATCGTCCTCAACTTCACTGATGACGACCGTGTCCGCGATACCAGCGTCCTCAACCCCAACTGGGTGACGGAGGGCATCTACGCCTTGCTCAACAGCGATACATTGCAGCAAAAGCACGGCATTCTGGCACGCAACCAGGTGCGAAACCTGCTGCCCCGCGAGACGTACCCCAACCAGCAACGCCGCTTTCTGCTGGACATGATGCTCAAATTTGAGCTGGCCTTTGGTTTGCCGGGCGGCCAAACGCTCCTTATTCCTGACCTCATCAGCAAAGAGCAGCCCGCATTTGAATGGGACGATGCCAACGCCCTCCAATTCGCCTACCAATACAGCGTCCTGCCGCGCAGCATTTTGCACCGCTTCATGGTGCGCCAACACCAGCGCGTGGATCCAAAAATCCGCTGGCGCACCGGCGTCATGCTGCACCACGACGGCTTCACCGCTCTCGTCAAAGCAGACATACAAGCCGCTACCATCCGCATCTCGATCCTCGGGGATGGAGACCGTCGGCAGTTTCTTTACTCCCTCCGGCTAGAATTTGCTGGTATTCACGACACCATCCAAGGGACGAAACCGCGCGAGGTGGTGCCAATCCCCGGCCATCCAGACGCGCAGCCAATTGATTATGCTTACCTGGAGCAGCTAGAAAAAATGAAGATGGCTTCTATTCCCTACCCTGCTAAATACGGGGAAGTGGTCATGCTCGACGTGCAGGAATTGCTCAACGGCGTCAGCACAACAGAAATGCGGCAGGCTGGTCTCCCCACCCGCCGTGAGGTTTTGTCCGCCTTGAAATCAGCGTTTGATGAAAATGAGTTTCATGATTTGCTGTTTGATCTGAAAATAAGGTCAGGATCGTTGGCTGGGGATTCATTGGATGCCAAGATGCGGGAGTTAGTAACACTTGTTGAGCGGGAGAACCGCTACCAGGATTTAGTGACCGAGATGGTTAGCAAACGGCCGCATCTCTTCAACGAATCCCGCCGTTCCCACACCTAATCTTGTAGCGGCAGACCCCCGTGTCTGCCCAAATTTGGGCGCGCACGGGGACGCGCCCCTACCATTGCCTGGTTTATTTTTAAACACCGAGAGGGTGGAACAAGAAAAACGGTATTTTATGAGAGATTCTATTCCTTACATTGACTTTGGCGGCGAGGGGCCAATTCTCCACTTCGCTCATCCGAACGCCTACCCCCCGGCCGGGTTTCGCCAATTTTTAGAGCCGCTGACTGAGCGTTTTCGCGTTTTCGCTGTGGAGCATCGGCCGCTGTGGCTGGGCTCAAAGCCCGAGGAGATGCACGATTGGACGGTGATTGCCGATGACCTGATTCGCTTTTTTGACCAGATGGGTTGGCAGCAGGTAATTGGCGTGGGGCATTCATTGGGGGCAGTGGCGACACTGTATGCGGCCGTTTCCCGCCCAGACCTTTTCTCCCACCTCATCCTCATCGAGCCCGTCTTCTTGCCGCCAGAGGTGCTGCAAATGACGGCCGAAAATCCCGACGCAGGCGCGTTTAACCCGATGGTGGCTGGCGCACTCAAGCGGCGCAACCGCTGGGAGAGCCGCGAAGCAGCGTTTGCCCGCTTTCGGCGCAAATCGGTTTTTGAACGATTTTCTGATGACGCTTTGTGGGATTATGTCAATTCAGCGACGAGGGAAACCGAATCCGGGGAGTTTGTGCTGGCGTTTCCGCGTGAGTGGGAAGCCCGCTTTTACAGTATGCCGCCGCAGGGCGTGTGGGATGCGCTTCCCAAACTGAATCACCCCACGTTGGCTATACGTGCCGAAGAGTCAGACACGCTTTGGCCACCATCCTGGCAGATGTGGCAAGAACTACAGCCAAACGCCACCTTTATTGAACTACCCGATTGTGGCCACATGCTGACACTGGAACGGCCGTCCCAAGTTGCCAAAATTGTGCAAAATTACCTCGCTAACGACCTGTGACTTGAAAAACAGGACACAGATGAACACAGATTCACACGGATATTTCCCTCTGAAAATCTGCGTCAATCTGCGAAATCTGCGGATAAAACTTACTCGCGGCGCAGAAATAGCTTTTTGCAGTTGGGGCAACGCCACGCCGCTTCTCCCTTCTCCAACGGAATAAGCGGAATAAAAAAGAGCGAAAAGTACCGCTTATTGCGAACAGGTTCCATGGTCACTAACTCACGGCAGTAGCCGCAGGTTGTGGTGTGCTTGCTGGCGCTGTCGTCAGACACCACGCGCCCTCTTGTGCCAAAAATGATGATGGGCATAAGTCATCCTTCATTAAGTTGCCATTCTGAGCAAGACGAAGAATCCCAAATTCGAAACAAAAGCTGCCATGATTCTTTCTGCGAAGATTCATTCAGAAAGCTGCTTCGGGGGACCTCAGCATGACAATTGAGAATTGATTTGCAACATTTTACCTGCTTTCTGGTAATGATGGGTAGATCGAGTGTGCAAGTGTGCGAGTATGCAAGTGGCAAGTTTGCACGTGGGTAAGTAGCGTATGGAGGTATAGGGATGTCTTCTTTTGAAAAATCATTGGTGGTGGGAATTGGTATTGTGGGGATGTTGGTGGTCTGCTGCCTGGGCGCAATTTTTGGGGCAGCGGTGGTGAATAATCAGGAGAATGGTGGTGATGGTAGCGGGCAAACGGCCGTTACCACCCAAAACAACAGCGTAGCCCAATCTACGCCACTGCCGTCGCCAACGGCCGTTCCTACGCTGCCATCTGTCGAACTGCCTGAAATCGCCCCCAATGACACCAACTTGGCCGCACTGTCGGCCTATGCCGAGGCGATCAAGCCGATTTTGGAAGAAGGACTCACCGTAGCTGAGCGGGACGGCCAAATTTTAGAAGCAGGCAAGGAAAATCCAGACGCATTATGCGGCGGCAACCAGGTGGCGCATTCCACCCTTGCGGCAGATGCAGCGGTGATGGATCGTTTGCTCACCGAGCTTGGGCAAGTTGACGCACCGGGAGAAACGGCCGTCCACATCCACAAACCGCTTACTGAGAGCCTCCGGCTGTGGGCAGAGGCGTTAGACAATTTGAACAAATCATGTGAAACGGCAGCGGCCGTTGAGCGCGATCTGCTACGGGTGGGGGCTTCCTTGCAAGCAGGCGGGGCCATCCTCAACTTCCACGTCGCCAGCGACAACTTTTGGCGGTTGCTGGTAGTTTATGGCTTGGAAGCCATAACAAGGTAAAGGAAAAAAAAGAGCGGCTTGACCGCTCTTTTGGGATTCAGAAGGGGGATTCCGAAAAAAGCACTATTTTTTGGTTGAGAGCTTGAACGGTGCGTAAAGAGGGCAAAAGCCAACCACGCTGGTGAGTAAAAAGACAATGGCCAAGATGCCCAGGATGATTGCGGCCGTCCCAGAGATAAGATTAGTGAAATACAGTACGGCCACGGCAACAGCCAAAACCACTCGAATAACGCGATCTGCACTTCCCATATTTTGCTTCATGAGTGTCCTCCGAAAAATTATTGTGTAAAAAACTGAATCAAATAAGCCAGGCCAGAAATGAGGCTAATGCAGAGCAAGCAAACCATACTGAGTTTTAAGAGGGTGTTGCGGGTGTTGGTTTGTTTCTCTGCGTCACGGTTCATTTTGTCCTTCATTGTTTTTTAGACGGGGGCGAATGGGAAAGGTTACAAATTACTCAGATGTTTTGGATTTGATAAAAGCATCTTGTAGCTGGTTAAACAAACGTACACGGCTTTGGGCTGGAATGGTTCGCTTGCCTTGTTCGCGGAACAGAAAGATTGTTTGCTGGGTGCTGTCTAGCACCACACGGCAATTTTGACAGGTTGCCAGATGTTCCTGCGCCTCAGAATTTAGTTCTTCTTCCAACTCCTGGTCAATGTAATCAGAAAGATATTGGAGCAGTTCTTCGCATTTCATTTGGTTCAATCTCACTCAGAACCAATCGCTAGCAGCGACTGGGTTAAATGCTCGCGCAAAAATAGTCGGGCACGGTGCAAACGAACTTTAGTTGCGCTGATGGACAGGTTGGTAATGTCGGCGGTTTCCTGCGTAGATAATCCTTCAACCTCACGTAGCACAAAAACGATGCGGAATTTCTCTGGCAAGGCAGCAATGGCATTGTCCAAGGCGTACACCACTTCGTTATCTGTAAGCAGCTTCTCTGGCCATTGTTGCCAATCTACTAAACAGACTGGAGCAGGCAAACGGCCGTCCTCCGGTTCGTCTGCCAACACCACATCCGGCTTTCTTTTTCGCAGCCGATCTACGCTCAGGTTGTAAGCGATGCGGTATAGCCAGGTACCTAAATTTGCGCGGCCTTCAAACTGATCCAGCCGTTCAATTAGCCGTAGAAATGTATCTTGCACAACGCCCTCGGCTGCAACTTCATCCTTAAGCAGGCTTGCCGCAAGCCGAAACAGCTTATCAGAATATTGCTCAAAGACGTACGCAAAAGCATCTGGGGTTCGATTCCGCAATGCCGCCAGCAGGGCGTCAGCATCGTAAGCGTAAATTGATTGCGAGTCCATATCTATTTTTGACGATTGACATATTAAAAAGTTACAAAGAAGTTGCCACCCAGACCGCAATGGCAACGGCCGTACCCAAACTAATAAAAAATTTTAAGCTAAATTCTGCCTGATTTGGGTGACAAATTCCCAGTTTGTCGGTTTAATAGTACCAGAGTACCGTATGTTCGACTCACTCAATTTGTGACACGATCGCAAAAGCGATGTCTACCAAATTGAACCCCAGGTTGGGAATTGTGTAAAACCCAATGGGGGAAAGATTGTCCATAAACAGACCACCTATATTTTCAAGGAGAAATTCATGTCAAAAGCAAAACTATCTTCTACCGAATGGGATTTGGTGAAAGATGCACCATTTTGGGTCAATGCAGCTCTGGCAGCGGCAGACGGCCGTGTCGCCCTCATCGTGAAGCGCAAAGAGGCAAAGGCCGTTAACAAGGCAATGGATGCGTACAAAGGGGGCAACCAACTGGTGCGTGATGTCATCGCCAACGAAGAAGATCCCGACAAAGCTGTCAAAAAAGCGACTCAGTCGCAGGCTGAAAAAGCCTTGAGCCGTATTTCTGGCATTGTGGAGAAGAAGCTGGGCGCAGATGATCTGGACACCTTCAATACCTTCTTGCTGAGCGTGGGTCGCTCCGTAGCCGAAGCGGCCGGGGAAGGCGTGTTGGGCATTGGCAAAAACACCAGCGATGAAGAAAGCGAAGCCCTGCAAGGGATTGCCGCAGCATTAAAGGCAACCCCTGCTGACAAACAGGCACGTCGTCGGGCCAAGCAAGCGGCCGAAAAAGCGGCCCGCGAAGCCAAAGCCAGAGAAGCGGCTGCTGCCAAAGCCAAAGCCGAGGCTGCTGCCAAGGCCAAAGCAGAAGCTGCCGCGAAAGCCAAAGCACAGGCTGAAGCCAAAGCGAAAGCTGCTGCAGATGCCAAAGCCAAAGCAGAGCGCGAAGCCAAGCTGGAAGCACAAAAGCAAAAGCGGGACAAAGCACTTGAAGCTCGTAAATTGGAGCGTGCTAAAGAAAAAGCTGCCCGTGAAGCCGAAGCAAAGGCCAAAGCAGAGGCTGAAGCCAAAGCAAAAGCAGCTAGCAAATCTCGCTTTACTGAATTTATTGCCGAGCATAAAGTGGTTTCTGGCGAAAACTTGAGCGTTATCTCAGAGAAATATTACAATACGCAGGCTAACTGGCGTTTCATTTACGAAGCTAACCAGGATGTGATTGGAGACAATCCGAACCTGATCCGCGTTGGGCAAGTTTTGAAGATTCCAAAACTGTAGAAATTCACTCTTTACAGGGTCTGGCATTCGGCTAGACCCTGTGTTGATTGGGGCAGAAAAAGATAAGCGACTAATAAATTGTCACATATACAGATATACAGGAGAGAATAATGAATTTAAGCGCACCGAAGCAAGTTACTTTTATTGTTGCAGTGGTTCTGGCTGTATTGGGTCTTCTTGGCATGATCATCCAACTTGGCTTTGTTACTAGCCTGGCACCCTGGTTAATTTTGATAGGCTTTGTTGTACTGGCTGCAGGCTGTTTTGTGCCAAATTTGTGAAATTTTAGATAGGTCAAGTGCCTCTGCAACGTTGTGACTTCTAACTAAAAGCACTTGAATAATGAGCTGCATCGCAAGCCCCAGCGATGCAGCTTTTTTATTTTGGGCCATCAAAAGGCGCACAGTTGTTCTAATTGCGTTATAATCTCTACATCAGTAAAAAAAACCTCGCTTCCCCAAAATGAGGCTGACTTGAGCAAAAAAGAGTTTCGCGTTGAAAATGAGTATGAGTACCATCGCAGTGGGCCGATTCGCTGGATTTTGTCGCATGTGATGCGCTATCCGTGGTTGCCCATCTTGGTGACGGCGGCGTCCATCATTAACAACCTGGCGGCCAGTTACGTACAGGTGTTTATTGGTCGCGCCTTCGATTTAATTAGCACCCCCGGTTGGGCAACGACTGCGCTGTTGGGTATTGCGTTTGCGGTGTTTGGTGCGGTGGCGGCGCAAAGTGGGTTGGGCATCGCCCGCAATTTTGCCAATGAGTACATTGCTCAACTCATTGAGCGGAACAGCCGGGACGAGCTTTACATAAGTTTGCTGGGGAAGAGCCAGACATTCCACGGCCGTCAGCGCATTGGCGACATCATGGCGCGAGCCACCAACGACGTGCGTGCCCTCAACATCATGTTTAGTCCGGGCATCATGCTGCTGGTAGATGGCTTTATGGGCATTGTGGCGCCGGTTGCCCTCATTGCCACCTTGCGGCTGGAACTGCTGCTGGTTCCCGGCATTTTTTTGCTGCTGTTTACGGTTACGGTGTGGGATTATGCGCGCCAGCTCAACCCAGTTAGCCTCTCTATGCGAGAGCAGTTTGGCGTGATGAACGCTGGCTTGGCGGAATCTATTGGCGGCATTGAGGTGGTAAAGGGCAACGCGCAGGAGCGGCAGGAGATTCAAAATTTTGTTACCAACGCGGGGCGATACCGCGACTTTTTTGTGCAGCAGGGGGTTATTCAGGCACGCTATTTGCCGCTGCTGGTCTATTCACTCTGCTTGGGTGCAGGCTTTTTCCATGCGATGTGGCTGTGGCGGGCGGGCACGCTGACGCTGGGCGAAGTGGTGACCTTTATGGGGCTATTTGGCATTTTGCGCTTCCCCACCTTCATCTCCATCTTCTCATTTAACCTGGTGCAGTTGGGCATCGCCAGCGCCCGCCGCATTTTGGAGCTGATCAATGACGAAACTGATTTGGATGAGAATGAGGCGGGTCACCAGGCGACGATTCAAGGTCAGGTGACTTTTGAGGATGTGCGCTTTGGCTACAATGGCGAACCGGTGCTGGATGGCATTCGCTTTGCGGTGGAGCCGGGGCAGACGGTAGCCATTGTGGGGCAGACTGGCTCTGGCAAGACGACGTTGACCCGCCTGATTAACCGAATTTTTGATGCGGAAAACGGCCGTATCCTCATAGACGGCTGTGACGTGCGAGACTGGAGCCTGGAGTCGCTCCGCTCTCAAATCTCTACCATTGAACAAGATATTTTTCTGTTTTCACGCACGTTGGCAGAAAACATAGCCTTTGGCGTGCCGAATGCCACGCAAACCGATATTGAGCAAGCGGCCAAAGAAGCGCAGGCTCATGAGTTCATCATGGGGTTCAATGAAGGGTATGAAACGGAAGTGGGCGAGCGGGGCGTTACGCTTTCTGGTGGGCAGCGGCAGCGCATTGCCATTGCCCGCGCCTTCCTTACCAATCCGCGCATCCTCATTTTGGATGACAGCACTAGCGCCATCGACAGCGCGACCGAAGACCAGATTCAGCAGGCGATGCGGCGCATCAGCCGCCAGCGCACTACCTTCCTCATCACCCACCGCCTGTCGCAGATTCGCTGGGCGGACCAGATTTTGGTGTTAAGCAACGGCCGTCTCACCGACCAGGGCACCCATGAAGAACTACTAGCCCGCAGCCCCGCCTACCAGCGCATCTTTGCGAGATATGATTAGTACCTTACAAGCCATATTCTTGTACAGCGAACAAGAAAGTGAATCAAAGATTATGCAGATTTAACAGATTTTTTTAATCTTTTTAATCTGCGTAATCTGCTGATAAAAACCTTTTTTGGTTCTGGCTTGTCCAGGTTAGGAAATTGGAGATTTTGGCATGGAAATGAATGTGCTTCTTGAACGAGTAAACCATTTGAAAGCAGAGGTTGATGCACTGCGCCCAATTGATGCAGCTCAAGAACGGCGCATCATGCAAAAATTTCGCTTGGACTGGACGTTTCATTCAAACGCTATTGAAGGAAACAGGTTAACCTACGGTGAAACAAGAGCTTTTTTGCTGCATGGGATTACGGCGCAAGGCAAACCGTTTCGTGATTATCTGGATATTAAAGGGCATCATGAGGCAATTGATTTTTTGTTAGCTGTTGTTCGACAAGATGAACCGCTAACCGAAGCCGATGTGCGAGAACTTCATAAGGTGATTTTGGTGGAACCTTACCAAGTAGACGCACGAACGTTGGAAGGTCAACTGACCAAACGAACCATTCAGCCCGGACAATACAAAACAATGCCCAACCATGTTGAAACAAGCACGGGCGAAATCCATTATTACGCCATGCCAGAAGACACACCTGCTAAAATGGCTGATTTGATGGCCTGGTATCGCCGTGAGCTAGACAAGGGTGATCTGCACCCGTTGAAATTAGCGGCGACCTTCCATTACGAGTTTGTAAGGATTCATCCATTTGATGATGGCAACGGCCGTATGGCCCGCCTCCTCATGAATCTCATTTTCATGCAAGCGGGCTTTCCCCCAGTCGTTGTCCGCACTGAAGACAAAAATAACTATCTTTTAGCTTTGGAACTGGCGGACACAGGCGATCTGGAGCCGTTCATTGTTCACATTGGCAACGAACTGCTCAACTCACTCGATCTATTTCTTCGCGGCGCAAAAGGCGAGCCTATTGAGGGAGAAGATGATCTTGATAAGAAATTGACCTTATTGGAATATAAAGCGGAAGCAGTAAAAAAAGCTAAGGGGCCAGAAAAGAATCCAGCAGTCTTGTCTTTGTTTTTTGATGTCACACTAAGTCGTATATTAACACAAATATTTACTCAGCTGCCTAAGTTTAATCGCTTCTTTTCCAGTCGTTCTTTTAGATTCGAATTTAACGATAGCCAATTACAACATGAGCTTTTTTCTCTAGAAGATTCTGAAAAAACAATTCGCTATTTCAAGCAAGTTATGACCAATCGAGACATTGAATATATTCAGATAACGTATGAATGGAAAGAACTTCTCGCTGATAAACAGTTCGGCTTAACTATAAAAACCTCGATTTTTTTAAGGCAGTGGAATTTTGAGATGATGTATCATCCATCAGACCATACAAAGGTAAATACCTTTTTCAGTGGTGGATACACTGATTTTTTTTCAGATGAGCAAATTAAAACTTCGATTTCTAATCTGACTGATGATGTCTATAAACAAATAGATGAAGTGATTTCTGACAAAAACAAGAATTCGTAAATGTCATGGGTTTTATTCTAGATGGTTTAGACACTCTTTAGCTGTGGCCGGTGTCCTCACCGTGCCACAAGGTGGCTTGGTCTGGAGACCGGCCACAGCAACTGTGACATTCTCTTTTCTCTCTGTGCCCTCTGTGGCAAGGAAATTAGTATGGGTTTTATTCTGGATGGTTTAGATACTGAAGATTATGATCGCAGTTACTCGGATCGGGAGCTGCTGGATCGGATCGTGGGTTACTTTCGGCCGTATTCGCGGCAGATGATTTTGGTGGCGGTGATGATTACGCTGAACTCAATGGCGGGGACGGCGGGGCCAATCATCATCGCCAGCGCGATTGACGTGATTGCGGCCGATCCAACCACGCGGACGATGTTGTTGCTGGCGGGCGGCGTTTCGCTGATGGGTGCTTCAGCCTGGGTGTTCAACTTTATTCGCCAATACTTTTCGGCGCGAATTGTGGGCAACGTGGTGCTGCAACTCCGTGAAGATGTTTTTGCCGCCACCATCAACCACGATTTGTCATTTTATGATGAGCATCCGTCGGGCAAGGTGGTGAGCCGCGTCACCTCGGATACGCAGGATTTTGCGGCGGTGGTGGATTTGTCGCTGAATTTGTTGAGCCAAGTGCTGCTGGTGCTCATTTTGACCGGATGGCTGTTTAACATCAACGTCTGGCTGACGCTCATTCTCATCGGCATGACGCCGCTGGCGGTGGCGATTGCCCTCAGCTTCCGCAGCATTGCCCGCCGCGTGACGCAGGATGCCCGTCGGGTAACGGCCGTTATCAACGCGCAAATTCAAGAGTCCGTCAGTGGCATCATCGTGGCCAAGGGCTTTCGGCAAGAGGGTGCTATTTACGAGACGTTCCGGGATAACAACAAGCAAGGGTATGGCGTCGGGCTGCGGCGCGGCATGGTGCTGATGTCGATTTTCCCGATCATGGTGATTGCTTCGGGGATTGGGACGGCCGTTCTCGTTTACTCAGGCGGCTTGGCCACTTTGCCAGAATCATTTTTGGGCGGATTGGCAGGCCTATCTGTGGGTGACTGGTATTTGTACATGCAGGCGGTTGGCTTCTACTGGTTCCCCATGACCAGCATCGCCTCATTTTGGAGCCAGTTCCAGGATGGCCTTTCGGCGGCCGAGCGCGTCTTTGCCCTCATTGATTTGGAGCCAAAAGTGCAGCAGACCGCTGCCAGCAAGGTGACGGGCGGGCTGCGCGGCGAGATTCGCTTTGAAGATGTCCGCTTTAGCTACACCGATAAAGAAACGGTCCTGCCCGATTTCTCGCTGACGATTGCGCCGGGAGAGACGGTGGCTCTAGTGGGGCATACGGGCGCAGGCAAAAGCTCGATCGCTCGGCTGATCAACCGATTTTACGAGTTTCAGGACGGCCGTATTTTGGTAGACAACCACGATATCCGCACGCTAGATTTGGGCAGCTATCGGCAGCAGATTGGCTTGGTGCCACAGGAGCCATTCCTCTTTTCTGGCACGATTCGGGATAACATTCGGTACGGCCGTCCCGACGCGGACGATGAACAAGTGCTGGCCGCTGCCAACCGCATCAGCAAAGGTGAATGGCTACACGGCTTGGGACACGGTCTGGACACCGACGTCGGCGAGCGAGGCAGCAACCTCTCGATGGGGCAGCGGCAGCTCGTGGCCATGGCGCGGGTGCTGCTCAAAAACCCGGCCATCTTCATTTTGGATGAGGCCACCGCCAGCGTCGATCCCTTCACTGAGACACAAATTCAGGAAGGTCTGGACGAGGTGATGCGCGAGCGCACCGCCATTGTCATTGCCCACCGGCTTAGCACGGTGAAAAATGCAGATAGAATTATTGTGATGGGAAACGGCCGTATCATCGAAGAAGGCACCCACGACAGCCTCATGGCCGACAGCGGCCACTACGCCGACCTGTACAACACCTACTTCCGCCACCAATCCCTTGAATACATCAACGCGGTAGGCTTAGAGGGGTAAAATCAGCAGACAAAGTGACGGGAGTCATTACAGGAGGTTCTTTTGCTAACTGAAAAAATGGTTGACACTGGTAAGCTGAAAATTAATTGTGCCGAAGGTGAGAAGAATGGCCCGCCGCTGTTCATGCTTCATGGCGTCACCCAACATTGGCAAAGCCTGAGGTTTTTTTATCCGTCTCTTAGCCAAAAGTTTCACTTGTATGCTCCCGATCTGCGGGGGCACGGCAAATCAGACCGTGCTGCCGCTTACCGAATGGTTGATTATGTTGAAGACATTGTTGACTTTTTAACCCAACAGATTGACGAACCGACCGTGATTGTTGGCTACTCATTGGGTGGCTTAGCTAGCCTGGGTTTGAGCAGCCACGTGCCAGAGAAAATTCGGGCACTTGTACTAATTGATCCCCCACTCATTAATCGTGATTCTGGCTTCGATGCAATGTCTTACTCATTTGCCCATTCGTGGATTCTTATGACGCACACCATCAATACAAAGCAGCAGGATATTGATGAAATTGTGCCGCAATTACAGCAAATATTTCCAGAAGCTGGCGAAGCCGTGTGGCTGGCCAACGCTAGAATGATCCGCAGCGTAGATATTGGGGTCACGACTGCGGTAATCGAAAATTGGGCAGTGGAAGGCTTTTCTCTATCGTCCGACTTGCAAGCGATAACCTGCCCCGTTTTATTGCTGCATGGGGAACAAAAGCTGGGCAGCTTGGTCCGGGACACAGATGTTGCCTTTTTCCAAACTCATGTGCCGCATAGCCAGTTGGTAGAAGTCAAAGGCTGGGGGCACGATTTAGTTTGGCCACCAGCCTCAGATGTCTGTCTGGACCACATGAACGAGTTTCTAGACACTTTGTGAGAATAAGTGATTGGGTGGGCATCGAAAAAGCACCCACCACAGCCTCATGGCCGACAGCGGCCACTACGCCGACCTGTACAACACTTACTTTTGGCATCAATCCCTTGAATATATTAATGTCCAAGCGGAGATTTGATTATGAGTGGAAAGATTTACTTGATTCAGGAGGATGATTCTTTGTTAGAAATGGCGCAAAGGCCATATGATAGAGAAGATATTTTGCAAACCCTATTGGCAAAATATCCCGATTTGCTTGCAGGAGAACAGGTAAACCCAGAAAAGCCACGTCGCTGGTTGCTGGTCTCTCGCGAAATCGGCATCCCCAACGAAGAATCAGGCCCTGAGCATTGGTCGCTGGATCATCTCTTTTTGGATCAAGACGGTATTCCCACATTGGTAGAAGTAAAACGCAGTAGCGACAATCGAATTCGGCGCGAAGTTGTCGGCCAAATGCTCGATTATGCTGCCAATGCTGTTGTTTATTGGCCAATAGAAACTATCCGTGCCAAATTTGAAGCCAATTGTGAAGCAGAGGCCGAAGACCCAGACGAGCTTGTCCTAAAACTTATTGAATCAGAGCAGGTAGACGTACAAGATGTAGACGGATTTTGGGGAGCTGTAAAAATTAATTTGCAGGCTGGCAAAGTACGGCTCATCTTTGTGGCAGATGTCATCCCACCGGAGCTGCGCCGTATTGTTGAATTTTTGAATGAGCAGATGGATCCGGCAGAGGTGTTGGCTGTTGAGGTTCGCCAATATATTGGCCAGGGCTTGAAAACATTAGTGCCGCGAGTAGTTGGGCAAACAGCCGAAGCGCAACAAAGAAAATCTACCGTCTCCAGGCCAAAACGGCAGTGGGATGAAGCCATTTTCTTTGAAGAACTAGCTGCTAAAAAAGGTGAGTCCGAAATCTTGATAGCGGGAAGGATTCTTGAGTGGGCTAAGGCAAAAACCGATTATGTTTGGTGGGGAAAAGGAACTGTTTGGGGGTCATTTGTTCCAACGATAAAGCATAACGGAAGAGATCATCAGCTTTTTGTTGTTTGGACATTGGGCACAATCGAGACATATTTCCAACATTATAAATCGAAGCCACCTTTTGATGAAACGGGAAAAAGGCAGCAATTGCTGAGAAAATTGAATGGGATTACTGGCGTTGATTTGCCAGACGATTCAATTTCCAGACGGCCAACCATTCCGATAGCTGTATTTACAGAACCAAATAAACTTCAGCAATTTCTAGTTATTTATGAGTGGATGATTGCAGAAATCAGGTCCACTAAATAAGTAGAAAAACTGATGTAGGTCCCGTTCCTACACAGAGTATGCGAACAAGCAGCCTCATGAAATAGTTTAAGTTTCTGATCTGAACAACGGTGTGGGTGGGGAAGCCGTACTCGCACCCAGTACATCACGGGCGAAATTAGCTACCGCAAGTTTGCGGGGCTGTGGTTAAGCATTTCTGTAACCACCCTGGTGATGAGCCGCCTGACACTGAGGCAGCCGTGCGGTTTGGCGCGTCACTTTACCACGTTCATGCAGCGTTTTGGGGCAAGCACCCGGTAGAAATTGTACTCAATCTGGTTGAGAACTTCATCGCCCTTGCCCACGACCCCGCCTGATTAGAGACCTTTTTGGCGGATACGGCCGTTCAATCCCACCGCATCCTGCTAAGGTATGCAAGTCACAGAAAATGTGGCCTGCAAGATTTTTGGAAACCTCACAGGCCTTACAGCTATCCACTAAATGCGGTGCAATATTGATTGTTGCTCTCATTGGCTTCGGTAATTGCGCCACGGCTGTCTACTGTGATGCAAACCGTGCAATTCGGGTCGTAGCAGCTCTCGCCAAGCGGGCTGCTGAGGGTGAGCGTGCCTGTCTGCCCAGGTGCAAGCCCATCTAGCACGCCCACAATGGTCACCGATTGCTCTGGATCGATCCGCACAAAAACGTCAAAGGAATCAGATACGGCCGTTCCCACGTTCATCACTGCTAGATTCACCCTCGTTACACATTCGACATCACACGTTTCAAACAACGTCGGCCAATCTCGTGTGTCATTGATAAGGTCTGGCAGTGCTGTCTCTTCAGTGACCGTAATCGTTGGCGTTACGGTGGCTGGTGTTACTTCAACGATTGGTTCCACGGGTTCTACAAAAAATGGTGGCAGCCAGATGCGGCTGTAGGCCATGAGCTGGCCATTCAGACAGTTGGCTTGCTGGATGTTGGCGATGGTGGTGCCGCTCCAGCGGGCCAGCGAGTAGAGCGTATTGCCGGGCTGTACCGTGTACAGCTGCCAGCCCACCGGAACTTGTCCACAAACGGCCGTTACATTTGTGCTGGCCACGCCATTTCCTGGCGCAGCCGCGGCAGGCGTCGTTGGCAGGCTGGCTTCTTGCGTGGGCGTCGGTTCGGCAGTGGGGGTGCTGCTGGGCTGCGGTGTCGCCGTTGCCGCAGGTTGAAGCCGAGTGGCTTCGGCCGTTATCGTGGCGAAAATTAAACTAGCAAACTCCTCCATGGATGGCTGCTGCGGCTGAGTTGGACGGCTGGCAATTTCCAGATTGATTACCCTAATGGCAAACAGACCGGTAATGACAGCCAACGATAGGGGGATCAGCACGTAGCGGATTACCCATTTGAGCAAATTTTCCTGATTTTCTTCCGTGATACTGGACATCTTTTCCTCCCAATATGTAAAAGCGGGAAAGCTCTTTGAAATAAGTAGAGTCATTTCTCCCGCTTTTACCCGGCAAACCGCAGAGAAATTGCTCTTTGCTTTTCGAAATATGCTCTGTGGTTTGCTTGACAACAAAAAAACGCGCGTGCAGTATTGAACGAGAAAATGGCCGGTTTTCCGGTGTGAGAGGAAAGATTTCAAAAGGCTTATTGGCCATAGGGTCAGGCTCAGAGCGTTGCAAGACTTTTGAAATCTACGCTGCGCAACATGAGTTAGGAGAAACTATGCCTAGACAAAATCGCGTTATGCCAACAGGGGAAATTATTGCCACGTCGGCGCGTGGCCTATTTATGGGGAATCGCGGCATCTTGCATAATGCCGAGCAAGAAGTTGTGAGGTCTTATGCACACAAAATGTGGATTATTTGCCAGCTAAATTTCAAAGGGCGGCGGCGCAAGCTCATGCAGCCGGGACGCTACACCGAACTATTCTTCCTGGACGAGGCAACAGCGTTAGCGGCAGGACACCGACCTTGCTTTGAATGCCGCCGCAGCGCGGCGGAGCAATTTCGGGACGCCTGGCTAGCTGGCAATACGCATCTTAATTTTGGCAATTCAGTTAAGTCTGCTGAGATTGATGCTGTGCTTCACGGGGAGCGATTGACTGGCGGTTATTACAAAAGAGATAAGCGGAAACGCACGTGCACGGCCGTTCTCAATACCCTTCCCAACGGCACCTTCATTTTGTGGCAAGAACGGCCGTATCTCGTTTGGCAAGATGCGCTGCTGCCCTGGATGCCAGCCGGGTACCAGCCAGCTATACCTCGGCCTAAAGCGGATCATGTTGCTGTGCTAACCCCACCCTCTACAGTGGCGGCACTCGCTGCTGGGTACACGCCACGATTACATGACACGGCTCAATCGTGAGGCTTATATTGCAACAAGCTGTGAAGCAACGGCCGTTTGCAAGCCAATTCCCTTCTCTTGGGTAAAAGCCCCGCTACTGTGCCACAATACCCGCCCCTGCGCATCAAACAAAAAGACCCAAATCTGATCTTCTGTGCTGATGTTGAGTGCTTGCTTGAACGGCCGTTTGTCAATGTACAGCGTGATGGTGCGGCGACGGGTGGCCTCGTTGGGAATCCCTGCCCGCATGCCCTTATTGATGAAGGTGCGGGCCAGGAAATTCACGCGCTGAATGGTGGGGAACTCATAATATTCAAAGTCGGGCGTGTGTTGGTACAAATCCTCAGCTAACGGCACCCAGCCATCCACATCCCGCTGCTGCCATTGCTGAAACGCCACAAAAACAAGATTCAGCGCACCCGCAAAATCTTCGGGGAAAGTGAGCGTTTGCCGTGCTAGATTTGCGCCTCGTACCTTTGGTAATTGCATCGGAAGCCTCCACTTGTTTAAGCTGGCCGGGTACGTGCTGTGGCGGCTGGCTCGATGCGGCGCGTGCGCCAGTAACCAACCAACGCAATCAACAAAATAAGTATGGCGGCGATGACGGCCGTATTAGCTACAATTGGCACATCCATATTGGCCGCGCGAATGCCAAACAGTGCCCAAATCAGTACGCCAGCGTAAGAAACGTTGCGCCGATTGAACAAAACCAAACCGACCACAATGACGGCCACACCCATCATAATGGCAGCCCAGGTTGGTTCGGCAATGCCAAAGCCGTCCCAGCCCAGATAGTTGGCAACGCTGGCAATATTGGCAATGGTTGCCACCGTAATCCAGCCCAGGTAGATGCTAAAGGGGAATTGCACCAGCACTCTTTCTGCCAGCGGCAGGTTTGGGTTTGGCTGGCCAATGCCCAGCCGGTAATAGATGGTGATGAGTACCACCAAAATGGACACCATGAAGAGTATCGAGAGGGCATAAAAGCCGTAATGCCAGGCAAAGAGCCAGGCGATGTTGGCCACGCTGCTCAGCGCAAAGCCCCAGCCAATTTGGGTCAGGAAAGGCTTGTTGCGCTGGGCTGGCAACGCCTGGTAAAGAGTAAAGCCCAACAAGCCTAAATAGATGAGGCTCCAGATGGAAAATGTGTATCCGGCTGGGGTGAAGAAGGATGGCAGTGCATCAGAAATTTCGCCGGGCGTACGGCCGTTTAACGGCAACGCATTGGATAAGACATTCACAATGAACACCGTCACAAAAGAAACGATGTTCACGATTTGCACAGTTTTTAGGGAGGGTTTTTGTGTATTCATAGGGGGATTGTACAGTTTTTGATGAGACTTGTCAATATATTGTCCAGAAATTAGCTTGACACTTACCAAAAAGTGCCTTGGTGGAAACGTGCAAATGGATTGTAGATCAATCCAAAGCGGACAAAAGGGCCTGGCACACGGGGGCAACGGCCGTTTGCACAGCAACGCTCAACCCTTCAGACCAATTTAATTGCGCTGGCTGAATCCCAAAGAGTATGATTTCAGCAGGCAACACATCCAACGCTTCAGCCAAAGCCAGCGCCTCAGAGAACCCTGCACGGTGTAGGCTGATTGGGGGATTGGCAGAAGGGGTAGGTAAGACGGCCGTACGCACATCGATCTGCCGCCTCGCTCCGGCCGCCAAACCCATCTCTGCCGCATCCACCACAAACACCCGGCGATACTTTTGCAGCAGCAGCACAAGCTCTAGCCCAGCCGTCCCCCCATCCAGCAGATCGACACCTGGTGGTAATAAATGATTATTTTGCAGGGCAGCGATAACGGCCGTACCCACGCCGTCATCGCCGCGCAGCGGGTTACCTAATCCCAAAATCAGGGTGTCAGCTACCCTCAAACGTCACATCCAGCAGATGTGTAGAGCAAGAAATGCACGGGTCATAAGCCCGCACCAACATTTCCAGACGGTGGGCGATGTCTGGCTGGGGCAAATCGAGTAGCGTTGGCACCATTGCTCGCATATCGCCTTCAATATTGGCCACATTCTGGTTGGTGGGAATGATGCAGTTGGCCGCCGTGATTTTGCCATTATCAATGACGTAATGATGGAACAGCGTACCGCGCGGCACCTCGCAGGCCCCCACGCCCTCACCCGATAAGCGGGTTGGCGGGGCGGGCTCCTCCCAGGCTATCTCCGTTTGTAAGAGTTTATCCAGCAGCTCCTCGGCCTCTGCCAGGCAGTGGGCAACTTCCACCACCTGAGCCACCGTATTCATGAACGGATTGGTGCAGCGTGGCTTCAATCCCAATGCCTCTGCGGCGGCCTTTGCCTGCGGGTGCAGTAAGTCCGCATTCAGGTTAAAGCGTGATAACGCGCCCACCATGTAGCTGTCTCGCTGGTTGGAGCAATGCTTGGCCGATGAGTGCGGTCGCACAACTTCGTTGGTAACAGATAAATACGCTTCCACAGGCCAGCGGCCCCCATCGGAGCTAACAATATCGCCGTCGATGAAGCCATACATATCGTCGCGGCGCAAAGCCATATATTCGGTTTCGCGCTCGAATTGGGGCAGCTCTAACGACTGGTACAGCTCCACGGTTGCCACCACGTCTGGCTGTATGGCGGCAATCGCTTCACGTAGCTGGTACAGGTCGGCCGTTTTGGGGAAGTGCGTAAAGCCACCCACCGTCATGGCAATGGGGTGGGTATGCCGCCCGCCAATTGCTTGGCAAATATCCCCGGCCAGCTTCTTCATTCGCAGCGCGCGCAGCACTACCTCTGGCGCGGTTTTGGCCAGCGGGAACACGCTGCCCACATTCAGCAGGTCGGGGGCGACCAGCATGTAGGCGTGCAGAATATGGCTGTCTAACATCTCCCCCATAAAGTTGAGCCGCCGCAACAATTGGGTTTGCTCAGACAGATCAATCCCTAACGCCTTTTCGGTCGCCCGCAGCGAGGTGGTAGCGTGCCCGACGGCACAAATGCCGCAAATACGGGAGGTGAGTAGAGAGGCTTCGGCATACGGCCGTTCCCGCAGCATCGCCTCAAAAAATCGGGGTGTTTCCGTCACCTGCAATTCACACTGCTTTAGCTCACCATTGACCACATCCACCACAATATTGCCGTGTCCCTCAACCCGGGTGATATGGTGTACATCAATATTGATTCGTTTAGACATGCGCCTTCTCCTGAGCAAGCTCATACAGTTCATTCGTCAAAAACAGCGTCAAGCGAGAATCAATCTCGGCTTCGTCTACGCCATGTTCCAACAAAACCTCACGCATAGCGGGAATATTCGCACCTGGAATCAACCCGCGACAGCCAATGCAGCTAGCCCCGTAGGTTGGGCACACTGCCCGGCAGCCCGCCCGAATAACCGGCCCCAAACAAACCTGCTCTCGCTGGTAAAGGCAAATTGTTTCATTCAACTTGCACTCCATGCAAACCGGATAGTCTGGCGGCTTTGGCAGACGGCCTTGCAGCAGCCCTTTCACAACGCGCAAAAATTCCTGGCTATCGATGGGGCAACCAGGAATCACCCCATCTACCGCAATGACTTTTTGGATGGCGCGTGGCTCATACGTGTCGAACCAATCCTTGTGGTCACCATACACATATTCCCGCACCTCGCCCAGCTTCTGACGATTGCGAATGGCATTGACCCCACCCAAATGCGCGCAAGCTCCCAAAGCAATTACTATCCCAGCCCGCTTGCGAATGTCGTGCAGACGATCTTCATCACCAGCGCGGGTGCAGGAGCCTTCAATGAACGCTACGTCGTATCGGTCACTCTTTTCGCTCATCGCTTCCCGGAATTCAACAATTTTCACCACGTCCAGCAATTCAGGGTTTGTCTGCAACGTATCAACAACGGTCAGTTGGCAACCCTCGCAGCAGGTAAAATCAAAAAAGGCAATCGTTGGCTTTTTGCTATTTTTCATCCCAATGCCTCCGGTAATCCTTCAATTTGTGCGTAAGAGTAGGTAGGGCCTGCTTGGCAGGTATAAAGATGATTAAGCTGACAGTGGCCACATTTGCCTACGCCGCATTTCATCCGTCTTTCAAAACTTAACCAAATATTGCCTTTGGGAATCTCAATGTTGAGGAGTTCCCGAATGACAAATTTGTACATGATGGGCGGGCCAACCACGACAGCGGCCGTATTTCGGCGAAAAATCTTCACTTCTTTGAACAGGTTGGTGATGACGCCAACGCTGTTCTCCCAATTGCTATCTGGATTGTCTACCGTTAGGTGCAACTCCACGTCAGTGCGGGCCGCCCATTCAATCAGCTCAGATTGAAACAGCAAATCTTTGGGATTGCGCGCGCCGTAGAGGATAATGACACGGCCGTAATTTCCTCGTAAATCCAAAACCTGGTTAATCAACGACCGCAGCGGTGCCATGCCCAAACCGCCAGCCACAAATAAAATATCCTTCCCCTGAAAGTGGTCTACCGGGAACCCCCGCCCAAACGGGCCGCGAATGCCAACCAAATCACCAGGCTTCATGCGGTGCAGCATGGATGTCAGTTCACCGGCTCGGCGTACACATAGCTCAAAGGCACTGCTGCTGCGGCTAGGGGACGACGAAATGCTAATAGGGGCTTCGCCCACGCCCAGGATTGAAAGCTGCACAAATTGGCCCGGTTTATGGCGAAGTCGATATTCATGGGGCAAATCAATGGTAAAAAGCGTTTCCATCTCTGTTAGCGGCCGCTTGGCAGAAATCCGTGCTGGGATAGGCATATAGATGGAATCAGAGTTCTTCAATTCTTCAAGCAGAGGCATCATGAGCGCGTTCCCTCCCTGGTGCTGGCCTGATTGCGTTGGTACAAACTGTTGAACACCTCGATGGGCGTAATGTGAACCAGGCAAGATGTGGCGCAGCGACCGCAGCCCACACAGCCAACCATGCCGCAGGCATCTAGCTGGTACTTCCCTTTGCGCATAAACCGATGGCGAAGTCGTGTGGCCTGGCTGGCGCGGAAATCGTGGCCACCAGCTACCTCAGAAAAGGAATTCACTTGGCAGGAATCCCAGCGGCGTGAGCGGTTACCATTTTGCAATTGCAAATCAGCCTCGTCAGAAACATCAAAGCAGTAGCAAGTGGGGCAGACATTGGTACACATGCCGCAAGCCAAACAGCGGGCACCCAGCTCTGGCCACAAGTCACTTTCATACGTGTGGCCCAGCAAATCAGACATTTCCACAATGTCAAAATCCAGGCGGTATTGAAATTTTTGCCACTTTTGCCTCAGAGCTTGATTGAGTCGTTCAATATCCGGTGGCAGGGCATCGAAGATGTTGCGGCAATCCTGGAGCAGCGTTTCTCCCTTGCGACTATTAACATCTATGATGTAAACATCATCTAAATCCAGGAAATGCAAATCATACCCATCATCCGCACTGGCCGTCCCCATATCCCGGCAAAAAGCGTGCTTGGTGCATGGTTTTAAGCACTCTATACTTACCAAATAGGTGTTTTCGCGGTGTGCCTGGTAATGTTGATCGGTAAACCCCTTGGCAAACATATAATCTAGCAGCAATAAAGCATGAATGTCGCAGGTATGCAGGCCAAAGATGACGGTTGGTATGGCGTCAATCGTGGCCTCTGAGCGGCTGCCATCAAGGCGATAGTGTAGTAAGTTTTCTCTGGGGGGCATCACATATTTCTTAGGTGGAAGTACGGATGGAGGGGAGTCCAGGTAAAGGTCTTCGGCCGAGTTGATCTCTGCAAACAGATATTTCTCGGCCGCTTTTTTGGGGCCAACAAGTCGGAACCGATCATTCAGCGTGGCTACCCAATCGGGCAGCACATTTTTGGGCATAATTTTTAAACTCATAGGTTCTTGCCTCTCTTTTGAATTGTTCACGAGCGTACGTTGGAATAAAGTAAATGCAGATGCAATCAAATTATGCAGCAGGAATATCCGCCAAATCAGTGACAAATATCAGTTCGAAGTGTGACAAAGCTCACTATCCGTGAAAATATTCACAAGGGTGTGTTAGAGGGAATGAAGCCGATTTACAAGCAAACAGCTTGGTGGATGGTGCATTTCTTCGTATGAAAGAGGTAATTTTTGTAAGGTGTTTTTGGAAGGGGCTTCGGCGAAAATTTGGCAACTTGTCAATCGTTTGTGGGAGGACCAATCAATGAAACAATTTAGATGCTTTGCCGCTGTTTGCTGGTTCTTTTTGCTGTTGGGTTGCCAACAGGCACCCTTGGCCGAAATTGCAGAGGCTACTGAACTGCCTGAGATGACGGTGACGGAAACGGCCGTTCCACCAACCAATACCGCTACCCCCACGGAAACGGCGACGCATACGGCCGTTCCCACCGCCACAGAAACTAACACACCTACACCAGAGCCTACAGCAACCAACACAGCCACCCCAACAGAAACACCCACCGCTGAACCAACAGCGACAAACACGCCCACGAGAACGCCTACGGATATTCCCGCTACGGCGACAGCGGCCCCGTTAGCCCCCGTTTCTGCCCCTCCGCCAGCACCTGCACCCGCCGGCCCCAACTTGCTAGCAAACCCGGGTTTTGAAATTGATGGGGCAGGATGGACTAACTTTTCTTATCATACGGCTGATAGCCAGCCTAATTTTGTTCATTCTGGACAACGGTCTTTGCAAGGAGGGGGGAAAGTGTGGCAGCAAGTCACAACGAATATTGAAGCAGGTACAACATACCGGGCTGGTGGTTGGTTTAAGGTTTGGTCTAGCACGGGAGAAGACCGGACTGTTTCAGTGAATCCAGCAGATATTCGGGGTCGAATTTGCCTGAATACATTTGGCGATGATGCACTTGAATTACCAACAACAATTTGCTCTGGATGGGTACAGCCGTTAGACGTGTGGCAGTTTATTTCTATAGATGCTGTTGCCACCAATGATCGGGTGACAGTCATTTTGCAAGTTGCCCTCTTTAACAACGACAATAACGCCATTCATACCAGTACAATGTGGGATGATATTTCGCTCGGTTTGGCTCCAACTGCAGCGACAGCAACCCCACCGCCAGCAACTGGGCCTGTACGGCCGAATCCCGTGGCTTTTAGCCCCACCGCCCTGCACGACAGCATGAATGGTGTTCGCTCGGCCATTGAGCAGGCAGGGGGCTTGCTAGACAGGCTAGTCAATGGCGAAAATCAGACCTGCGCTGAATACCAGGGTTACTACGACGATACAATTCGCAGCGCCACTTACAGCGGCGTACCGGATGATCAGCCCAGCTAGAGCAACTGTCAAGACGATGATTTGGGCTGGAGTAGACGTGGCGGGATCCAAAAACTGTGTGTACATGATGAGCGGCACCGTTAGTGCCTTGGCGTTGAAAAATTGCAGCAAAGCCCCTTCGCGGAAACCAAGCTTCACCTCTTTGTTGGCTTGCTTGAGCCCAGATGAGCGGAAAAATTGGTATGCCAGATAAAATAGGTACAGTGCTCCCAAAATTTGAAAAATAGCGAATAGCTGCGGAAAACGAAACACAATCTGCCCAATCCCCAGGCCGATGACAGCAATTTGCAGGGCAAAGACTGCGACGATGTCCCACATCAGCGGCAGGGTACGGCGCGATCCCACCTGAGCGGCCGTTGAGGAGAGTAACAAGTTGGCCGGGCCAGGGCTAATGGTGATAGGAAAAAAGGTGAGAAACCAGGCGATGGCTAGCTGGAATGTCATGGGAGGCTCTTGCGGTTTTTCTGAATTTGTCTGGCGTAATGGCCAGGTGTTAGCCCCACCACCTGCTTGAAGCGGCGGGTGAGGTGACTTTGGCTACTGAAGCCAACCGCCAGGGCGATGTCGGCCAGGGAGCGACCCAGTTCGATAAGCTGTTGGGCTCGCCGAACGCGCACATCTTGCAGGTAGGCGTGCGGGGGCAGGCCTACCTCCGCATGGAAGACGCGCAGCAGGTAGTACGGGCTCAGCGCGACATGCTCTGCCAGGTCACTCAGGCTTATTGGTTGGTCAAAAGATTCTTCCAGATAGGTTTTGGCTTGCTGCACGGCCGTATGTTCTTTGCCTAACGGCCGTTCCACTGAGCCCAATTCACCATACCGGTTTATAAGTTTGGTCAATGTAGACAAAAAGCGAGATTCAACTTCCAATGGGTCGCCGTTGTGGCTGAGGGCGCGGTGAAGCGTCCGCACGCTGAACATTGCAGCCGGGTCGTCTATACGCACGGCGCGAAAGAAGGGGCTCGTTTTGTGGCGACTCGTGAGCTGGCGAACGGCCGTTTGCATGTGTGCCATCGTCGGATAAAGACAACGCATCTGAAAGCCTTGTTCAGATGCCGACTCGCCTGTGTGGATTACCCCCGGATTGATCAAAATCAAGCCGCTGGGTGGTGTTATGTATTTGGTGCCTTTGTGGGTAAACGACTGCACGCCCTGCTCAATGAGGCAGATAACGTAATGGTCGTGTCCGTGCCGAGGGTAAGCATATTCTCGATGATACGCTTGTAACAGTCGCCCATCTAGCTGAGAATGATGCCAAAATTTGCGTTTTTCCTTCTTTAACTCTGTTGCTGTTTGTTCCGCTGCCATAGCCTGAACGTTATATCATGGGCAGCGGTTTGTGTCTTGCACGAAATTGCTTTGTTTTAGGATAGGGAAGCAGAGAAAGACTGGCGCATTTTCCGTGAAGGCAGGGTTTCATTATGCATCGGCAAGTAGACGGTCTACGGCCGTTGCCAACTGCGCCAAATTTCGCACCACACTCACTGAATCACACACGGGGTAATATTCCAGCATGTCACTGTCGCCCGTGCCCCACTGCCGCTGGTGTTCCGGGTTGAGCCAGACCAGCTTTTTGGCGCGACGCTGCAAATCTTTCATCAGATCAATGCGGGGGGAGTTGTAATTGTTGCGTCCATCCCCCAAAATGACGACGGTGGTACGGCCGTCCACCGCATCCATAAACTTTTTGCTAAACGTATTTAAGCTATTGCCCAAATCGGTGGCGTAGTAGCCGGGGGGGATGTCGTAAAGCACCTTTGTGACCGCATCGGCGGCACGGCTGCCGGAGAGCGTGACGCTAATCTCCAGCATGTCGGAGTTGAAGGCGAAGCTGCGCGCCTTCGCCACCTGGTCTTGCAGTTCATAAGTGAGCCGCAGCATAAATTCGGCCACCGCCCGCATCGAGGTGGAAACGTCGCAGATGAGCACCAGGCTGGGTTTGAGCTTCTTTTTCTTAAACTTTAGCTCAATTGGCACGCCGCCGTTTTTCTGGTTGGCCCGGATGGTGCTTTTGGAGTCGAATTTACCTTTGTTGCCTCGCTTGCGCCGCAGGGCGGCCCGGCTGCGCATTTGTGTTACCAGCCGCTGCACCTCTTTGCGCAGCTGGTTGGCATCCTCCTCTGTCAGGGATTGCAGCGGCTTGTTCATCAGGTCAGAGCCGTGCAGATCGTCGGCGCGGTTGGCACGCTGCTCGGCAATTTGCTGCCCCACTTGCTGGGCAACTTGCTCGGCGAGTGCTTCACGGTTGGCTTCCACCACGCCCATCAGCTTTTCGATGGCTTCCTGGCTCATACCCATCTCTTGTAATCTCTCGTAAAGCTGCTGCATCTGCTCTTCCAGGTGGGCAAAGCCCATCTGCTGCAACATGCGGCGCGTGACCCAGCGGGCTTCTTGGGGATTGTTGGCCCACTCGACCCCGGCGCGGCGCGCCATCTCTTCCAGCTCTTCTTTGGTAGGGCCATCGCCGCTGGAGAGCCAATCTAGCAGCTGCTGCATACGGCCGCTTAAGGCACTGAGGGCCATTTCCAGCATCTGTTGTTCGTCTGAGCTTAGATCATCCAGGGCATTTTGCAACGGAGGGCCGCCGCTGCCAAAGTAGAGCGGAAATAGCTCCTCGAAGGCGGCAAAATCGTCTGACTCTTTGATGAGCGTGGTTCGCAGCGAGGAGCGGAATACCGCTTTATTGGTGATGCCTAACTCTTCAACAGCGTGCAGCGCGTCTACAGATTCCGCCAATGAAACGCGCACGCCTGCGGCTCGCAAGCCACGTATGAATTCTACAATTCGGTTATCCATCGTCATTCTCCGAGCTTCGGTGACTCGTTCAGACTTTTGAAGTTTCTATGCTTGGAAGCAATTTTCTTATTGACCCAAAACTTCAAAAGTCTCTGATTACCGATTATAACGGCCGTATCGTCCCCCATCATCGCCCCCCATCATGCGGCGTGCTTTTTGTACGTCAGCTTCGTATTTCAGCAGCACCGTGAGCGTGTTGGTGAGCGTCTTTTCGTCGATTGAATCTGCGTTGAGCGTAACGAGGGCGCGTGCCCAATCCAGCGTCTCGCTGATGCTGGGCATTTTGCGCAAATCCATGTTGCGCAACTGGTTAACCACAGCAACGGCTTGCTCGGCCAGCTCTGGCTTGAGGTCTGGCACCTTGAGGCGCACGATTTCTAGCTCGGCATTTTGGGTGGGGTAATCTACGTGTAGGTAAAGGCAGCGGCGTTTGAGTGCTTCGCTGAGTTCGCGGGTGTTGTTGCTGGTAAGCAGCACCATCGGCTGGTGCCTGGCTTGGATGGTGCCTAATTCTGGCACGCTCACCTGAAAATCGCTGAGCACTTCCAGCAGGAACGCTTCAAATTCCACGTCGGCGCGGTCAATTTCGTCGATGAGCAGGACGACGGGTTCATCCGAGGTCAGGGCGGTGAGCAGGGGACGGGGGAGCAGAAAGTTTTCGGAGAAAAAGACATCTTCTTCTTGCGCCAGCCGCCCGGCGGCTTCTGCCAACGTGGTGACATCTCCCAGAACGTTGCGAAGCGTGTCGCGCAAGAGCTGCGTGTACAGCATCTGCTTGGCATATTCCCACTCATACAGGGCTTTGCTCTCGTCCAAGCCTTCGTAGCATTGTAGGCGGATGAGGGGCATGCCAGTGGCCATTGCCCACGCTTTGGCCAGCTCTGTTTTGCCTACACCAGCGGGCCCTTCGGCCAAAATAGGCTTGCACAGTGAATGAGCCAGGTAAACGACGGTGCCAATTTCTTCAGAGGCGATGTACTGCTGTTGACCTAATCGTTGGCGTACGTTGGCAATATCTTTGAACATGCGTTTTCTCCATTTTTAATTTACAGGTAACGGCCGTTACGACCGATAATCGCTTATCCGTAAGCCGCAATCGGTTTGAATGTACTAATTACCGATTGCTGAAAACTTGTGCGTGATTCATTGTAAGATGGTTTCGGTTAATCGTAAAGACGGTTCTAGGGAATACTCATATTGCTGCTGATGGGAAGGTGTAGGTCAGGCTATAGCTGCTGCCACTCCGTTGAAAGCCAACGCTTTGGTAAAGGTGAACGGCCGTCTCATTGTTCGCCCAGACGCCTAGAGACACGGTTTGGATGCCCCGCTGTTGCAGCGTTTGCAGGATGGTGATGAGGAGGAAACGGCCGTAGCCCATCCCCTGCTTCTCGCGCACAATGCCAATTGGCTCAATGACGGCCGTCTTTGGTCCTGGAAAGTGTAGCCAGGCAAAGCCGATGGCTTGGTTGTCTGCCTGCAAAACCCACAATTCATCGGGCGGTTCCCAGGAGGTGGTGATTTCGTTAGGGGTGTATGGTTGATACCAGGGTGTGTGGGCGAAGCAGCGGTCGTAGAGCTTTGGCAGGGTGTGAACGGCCGTTCCCCGACCTAGCTGTTTCAATGTTCCGAGTGGAGTCAGTGGGGGTAATGTCCGGGAGGGTAGATTGTCTAGCTGCATTGTCCACTCTTCATGCGCTAGCTCGAATTGATGATGGCGTAAAAAGTGAGCAGCAAGTGTATCCAGATTGTTTACGGTGTGCGTGATTTGTTGTACGGCCGTACCTATCACATCCCCCTGCACTGCCTGCCACAAAAAGCTGCCAGCCCCCTGCCGCTGAAACTGTGGCGCGATGCCGCCCGTTAGCTCAAACAGGTGGGGCAAACCGGGCAGCGGCAGCAGGGTGGCGTAGCCGATGGGTTGATTTTGTTGGGTGATGGTCCAGAAACGGCCGTTGGCGTCTTGGGTATAGAGTGCTTGGATGGGCTGAGTTGGTTGGGAAACGGCCGTGGCAATCGCTCGCAGCGGGGCGACATCATCTAAATTTGGGGGACGAACCAACCAGCGCGAGGCACTCATACCGAATTATACAAACTTCTTGACCCAACTGCCGCTGAATGATAGAATTTTGCCCGTTGCCCCCATCGTCTAGGGGACCAGGACGTAGCCCTTTCAAGGCTAAGACCGGAGTTCGAATCTCCGTGGGGGCACAGCCAAAAAACCAGCCATCTGGCTGGTTTTTTGTTTCATAAGCTCCCTTAACCAAAAGAACCTATTTTCGTCTTCGCCACCAAATAAGGCCAGCAATAAACCCCGCAATGACGGCCAGGATTACTCTACGTCGCTTGGCAGACGCTTGCAACTCTGCTTGTTTTTGCGCTAGCCGCTTTTGTTCTTCAACGGGATCAAACTCATCAACTAGCGTCACTTCTCCCGCGTCCCCATCTACCTTGAGCATCATGCCGGTTTTGATGCGCTCTGTGGCAATGCCCGTGCCCATCACGGCCGGAATGCCATACTCACGAGCCACAATAGAGCCGTGGGCCAGCGCGCCGCCTACGTCTGTGACCAGACCAACTGCCTGAGAAAAGAGCGGCGTCCAGGCTGGGGTGGTGGTCGTACAAACCAAGATCGATCCGGGCTGCATCTTGTCGAAATCGGCGGCGGAATGAATGACTGTCGCGGGTGCCGTTACCTTCCCCGTGCTGACGGCATAGCCACGCAAAATTGCGCCTTCGGCGGGAGAGTTGTGGGGCGTGGGATCAAACATCGAAAGATCGAGGGGCCCCATCTTGAGACTGCCCCTGGGCGGGACTGCCGGTTGGGGCGTGAGCAGCTTGCGGGCTTCGCGCAGGGTGCGTCGCTCTTGTACCAATTGGGCAAAAGAGATAACTGGTTCTCCACTGGCATGGGCTTCGATGACAGAACTGATTTCATTACTGTCGAGGTAGTAAATGTCATCTGGCGTGGCAATGGCACCAGCTTCGGTTAGGCGTTGACCTAATTCTTGAGCGAGTTTACGCAGGGTTGGCCAAGCGGCCCCCATATAAAACATCACATTTTCACGGTAGGGGGCATATTTTTTGGTCCACTTCCAGACCCAGCGGAAAATTGATATCGACAATGGATTTAGCTGCTGTTCTGTCTGGGCAACCAGCGCATCGCGCTCATCGGCCATTTGGGCCTGGCGGGTGCGCACATCTTGCTCCGGTGGATTTTTTACCAGTGCTTTGAGACTTAATAAAATGGGCAGTGGGTCTTCCGTTTGGGTTGGTTCAGCAAAGTCTAGATTGTAAATTTGGTGGCCATACTTATCCAAATATTGTTGCAGGCTTGCGAGCACAGGTTGTCCCTCTGGATGTTCAGCTAAAGCAGAGATGAGGTCGCTGGCGTCAGTTTCAAGCGTTAAATGATGCAAGGTTTCAGCGTTGCGAATTACGTTGGCAATCGCTTCCATGTCTGCCTGGGCATCGAGTGCTTTGGAGTCGAAACCGCGTAAAAATGCAGCACTGGCACGGCGTGATTCTGGTAGGGCGTTCCGAATGAGTGGAGATTTCAACAATTTATCAAAAACGGGGTCTAGAAGCCGAGAAAATCCCAGATTCCTGGCGGAGCCGAACCAATAAACGCTGTCGGCGGTCGCCATGTCGGCGATGCCTTGCAGCAGCACCTGGTCAGTTTCTTTAGTGAGGTCTTTTGCTTCCCATTGGGAGATGAGCCCTAGATAGTCGGGCAAGACCTCGCCGTCCCAATCAAATGCATTCAGGCTGATAAAGCGGGGAAAACGGCCGTAAATCCGCATAATCCCCTTAAAATCCGCAAAATCCATGGTAAAGCTGCCGGTTGTGTAAGCGTAGCCATTAATGGTGCCTGCAAAGCCGTGGGGGATCATCTTGTTAAAATCAAAACTGACTCCACTGATAGATTGCAACGCTTTTAGCAAGTGGTTTAATGAATTTGTAAGCCCCTGTCGCAGATAAAGATCCTCAAATAGTGGCGAGAGTGGTTCGGGCATGTGCTCCACAATTTGGCGGCGCATCCAGATAGTGTTGGGGGTAATTGGTTCCCAGACCACATTTTGCAGCGGTTCTGGTTTGGGGTCTGGCAATGAGGTGATGGGGCGGGCTTGCAGGATGGCGATCTCCCCGTTGGCAATGGCCCATTCGATATCCATGGGCAGGTTGTAATGAGCTTCAATTTTGGTGGCGAGTTTGGCTAGGGCAACGGCCGTTTCTCCATCAAGCACGGGTTCTGTTTGTTTTTCCATAGGTACTGGCTGTTCTTCCGTTCCTGCCTCGGTGCGGATGGTCATGACTGTTTTTGTTGAGATTTCGCTAGAAAGAATCTCCCAACTCGATTTATCGACAACCAGCGTATCGGGCGTTACTTGCCCACTCACAATTGCTTCCCCCAGCCCCCAGGTGGCGTTGATAAGCAGCTGATTCCGCTGCCCGTTCACCGGATTGGCTGTAAACAGGATGCCAGAGGCCTCGGCGGGAACGAGTTGCTGCACCACAACGGCGAGGCTGACACTGTTGGGGTCTATCTTTTGGCGCAGTCGGTAGGCAATGGCGCGAGCGGTCCATAAACTGGCCCAGCACATTTTCACGGCATTGAGCAGCGCGTCTTTGCCCTGCACGTTGAGGAACGTTTCTTGCTGCCCCGCAAAGCTGGCGTCTGGTAAATCTTCTGCGGTGGCAGAGGAACGCACGGCAACGGCCGTTGCTAGACCGCTCAGATTTTCATAGGCAGTCAGAACCGCCTCGGCAATCACGGCGGGAATCTCGGCTGCTAAGAAGAGCTGCTTAATCTTGGCTGCGGCCGTTTTACCAGATTGCGGATTGCTCACGGAAATAGTGTGAGCAATGTCCACAATTTTCTGCTGCAAATCGTGTTCTTTTACAAAAGCATCATATGCTGCTGTGGTCAGCACAAACCCTGGCGGGACTGGGAAACCTGCCGCTGTCATTTCGCCCAAATTGGCACCTTTGCCGCCAGCGAGGGGAATATCTTTTTGTCCAAGCGTATGGAAGGGGGCAATAAACATCATGTTAGTTCACCTTTCAGCATTATCTGATAATGAAAGATAATCTGGTAGAGGAGGGATAATAGGTGATTTTGATACAGAGTTCAAGATTCGGGGGAAACGGCCGTTGCCAACCGATACTATGGCCTTGTAGAGAAAAATAAAAACCCGCCAATAGACGGGTTTTCATGAAGAACAGCCGTTTCCCCTGCTGAACCTCTTAAACTGTTTGCTTACCTACTAACAGATTAGTGATTGCCAATTACCTGGTTGGAAGACTGTGCTTTGCTAACGGCCGCATCTCCATTGCGAAGATAGCGCAGTGTCAACCCCATGGGCACGATGAAAAGCAGTGCTGCCAATCCAAATGTTGCCAGGGTTGATAATTCACCAGTTAGCCGAACGATTAATGGAATGTAATATCCGTTGATCCCAACAAGCCCCACGTCCAAGACTGCTATGACAAAGAAGATGGTGAACATCGTTGTCAGGATTTTCCTGTCTTGCTTCAGCAAGCCATGCAGCAAGGGGATTGAAAAGGCGATGTGCCGGATAGCAAAGAATTGGATGGGAAAAACGGCCGTTTCTCCCGCATCTGGCCACGTCATTGATGGAAACAGCAAGGTTAGCACGCCAAAGATGAGTAGGTTGAAGATGACCAATACGGCCGTCAAGCTATTTAACCAAAGGGGTAGTTTTTCTGTCTGCATTATATCACTCCTTCTGATTAGCGATGCGCGAAAGCACTGATTACGGCCGTTAACGTTGCTTGTAACTTTTTGATTTGTCTGTGAGCAACTATCACACCGATAACCATCACAACTCCAACTACCATTCCAAACAACATGAGATTTCTCCTAATAAATCTTGTCGCATCAAATCGCGACTGACTTCAAATACAGCTCAACTAGCTCAATAAAGCTGATTTTGCAGCACTGGCTTCGCTGCGCAGAAAGAGAACCAGCGAAACGATGCTTACAACAAGCATGCCTGATACTGGAATGAGATTGCGAATGGCCTCAGCAGATGACCCATCAGCAAATAGGCTGACAATTCGGCCTATAAGCGATAAAAGCAAAAAGAGGATTGCCATACGCAGAACACCATGATTTTGGTGAAGCACCACGTGCATCACAATTAAAATACCAAATGTAAGGAATCCGCCGCCGATAAGCGCACGAACCGTGGCAAAACCGAGTTCGCTTGCGGCCACCAACCCTGCAGTTTCCATCACAGAAGCTGGGGCAAACATATAACGCACACCAAAGAATAAAAATAGAAGGGCAATCAGCCCAGATAATGCTCTTGCTACGTTTCTCACGATAAATATCTCCTTATTTTTAAATTATTTTTTTCGGTAATTTTTTAACCAATCATCCCACGGGTTTCCCCGTCTCCGCGTAGAGCTTCAACTCGCGCTGCACGCCGATCATGGTTTTGTTGAAGCGGCTTTGGAGTAAGGGAGAGATCAGATTGAAAATGTGTTTCAGCCCGACGCGAATGTCGAATGAAAGCACAGATTTATTAGAGCCTTTGGCAATGACACGCTGGGTGTTTTTAGCCGAGGACATAAACGACGGTAACCCCACTGCATCGAAGGTTAGCTGCATCTTGTCTTCAGAATAATCGGTGATAATTTCTACCGCCTTGGCAAATGAAGATGTTGTCTCACGGGCAGGAACCGGTGCGGTTGATGCAGCTTCAAATTCAGGGTAATCGCTAGCATCTACGATACGCGACTCGCTGAGCGTTACTGTCCAATCAGCGATATTGCCATACTGATGGGCTAAGATTTCCCAAACTTTGGTTGCTGGTGCATTGATTTCAGTTTCGATGTGTAATTCCATTTTTCTCTCCTACGTCTTTGAATTTAGCTACTTGCTTTTTCTTTGCTTTTGTTGAACAATTGTATCTTACTAGACTGATGTCCGTTATTTTATGCAGTAGATAATCCAGCACAATATCAAACAACCGAGTTGTGTCTGGTATTGAACAAAATTGAGGATTTTGTATGGAAACGCAAAGAAAAAGTGGCAAAGTAGACCGCCGCGCGATGCGTAGCAAACGAATGATCATTGATGCGTTACGAGAATTAGCTTTAGAGAAGGATTACAAGGAAATCACCGTTAGCGACATTGTGAAGCGGGCAGATATAGGCCGCGCTACGTTTTATGCTCATTTTGAGGACAAAAATGATTTGGGAAGATTTCTTTTTAACCAGCTATTGATGCAAATTGAGCAGGAAATTCAAACGATTCTGAATGAAAGCGAGTCAGAAGATAAAGATTACCAGAAACTGGTGCCTAGCTTGGCTGTTTTCCGGATTGCTCAAGATAAACATCGCTGGTTCAAGATGAATGCGACGAATCCTGAGATTGGTTTGAAGATGTTGGTTCCCCCTTTAATAAAACGAGTGGAAAAGCGACTCAATACGCTTTCGTTAACAGTGGGAAAAGACAACCTGCCACAGCAAATAAGCGCAAATTTTTTAGTCAGTGGTTTGATCGCTTTATTGACAGATTGGGTGGTTGCCGACATGCCGACTTCCCCTGAAGCGATGGATGCGGCATACCAAAAGCTGGCACGGCCAACCTTAGATATGTTGCTTGGCAAATGAGGTGGAGCTTATAGATTTCAAAAGTCTTGCTTCTTTCTGGTGTTAAACGAAATGCTAATGAGACTTTTGAAATCTGTTTCGCTCGATTTGGTTGGAACGGCCGTTTTGGCACAGATTGGCACTATTTTTCATAGCGGTGGTAGACACCGGTTTGTAAACTGTGACAAAGTTTTCCTGTGGAGGAATCGCTGATGTTTAATCCTGAGAACCTTTTTCTACTCATGGTGGCTCTGTTCTTGTGTCATGAACTGGACGCTATCCGCCACCATGAATGGCGGCTGTTTGCTTTCATTAACCGTCTGGACGATGAGACAGGCTATGCTGTGTTTGCCTTACTGCACATCCCCCTCTTTTTCCTGTTTCTGTGGTTTGTAGCCAACCCCACCGCCTGGTTTTTCATTGCGGCCGACAGCTTCGCCATTATTCACTTAGGCTTGCACCTCTGGTTCCGTTCAGACCCTCGTTACGAATTTCAGGGTTTTGTCTCCAACTTTTTTATTGTTGGAACGGCTGTATTCGGGGCAATCCATCTAATCTTGCTGTTTCCCACAATCTAAACGCTGTTTTGGCTTTTTTCATCCCTGACTTACAATTCGCCCATTGGCTAATGCGAAAACATTAACCATTAAAAATTGACCATTAACCATTCTGGAGGGTGTCATGCGTTTAGGAATTATGTTGGGGTATGCTGGACGACGAATTGAGCTGCCGCTGGAGATTGTGAAGGCGGCGGATGATTTAGGCGTGTATGCAATTTGGACGGCCGAAGCGTATGGTTCTGATGCAGTGTCGCCGTTGGCCTGGCTGGGGGCGCAAACGCAAAATATCAAGCTGGGTACGGCCATCATGCAGATGCCGGGGCGTACGCCTGCCAACGCGGCGATGACGGCTATGACGATGAACCAACTTTCGAACGGCCGTTTCCTCATGGGCCTAGGTCTCTCTGGCCCGCAGGTTGTGGAAGGCTGGCACGGCGTCAGTTACAAACGGCCGCTCACCCGCACCCGCGAATACGTCAAAATCGTCCGCGACATTTTTAAGCGCGAAGCCCCCGTCACCCACAACGGCAAACTGTACCAAATTCCCTACAGAGGCGATGACGCCACAGGTCTGGGCAAGCCGCTCAAAAGCACCCTGGAAGCCCAGCCAGACATTCCCATTTACCTGGCCGCCATCGGCCCCCAAAACGTGCAGCTCACCGCCGAAATCGCCGATGGCTGGCTACCCATCTTCTTCTCCCCCAGCAAATACGACGAAATCTACAAGCCCCAGATCGAAGCAGGCTTTGCTAAAGCTGGCGGCGATAAGAGCATTAACAATTTTGACATCGCCCCCACCGTCTCCGTTGTGATTCAGGACGATGTGGAGGTGGCCTACAACATGCTGCGCCCGATGCTGGCACTGTATATTGGTGGCATGGGAGCCAAAGGCAAAAACTTCTATACTGATCTGGCGGGACGGTACGGTTACGAATCGGAAGCAGCTGAAATTCAGGATTTGTATTTGGCAGGCGACAAAGGGATGGCCATGATGAAAGTGCCTGGCGCACTCATTGACGATGTGGCGCTGGTTGGCCCCCGCGAGCGCATCAAGGAGCGGCTGTCACTCTGGCTGAACTCCCCCGTTACCACCATGAACCTCACCGTCTTCGACGTAGATAGCTTGCGCATTATGGTAGAATTGATGGCTGAACTTGCCTGACGTTGAGCAAGATTGCAATCTTGCTCATGAGTGAACAACCTGTGGGTAAGTTGTGGATAATTGACCAAAACTGAATCAAAACACGAAGGTATTGAGCAGGAGATTGCTATGAGACAGGCAATAATTTTTCGAGGTGAAGATGGCTTTTGGGTAGCAGAATGCCCAAGTTTGCCTGGCTGTATTAGTCAGGGTGCAACAAGAGAAGAAGCTGTTAATAACATCCGTGAGGCGATTCAACTGTACATTGAAATGCTTGAGGAAGATGGCCTGGACGTGCCAGATGATCATTTAGATGCACTGTTAGTTGCTGTTTAGCATTTTAGACCGTCTAAACACGGCCGTGTTAAATTTAACCAATGAGCAAACTACCAAGAATCTCTGGACGAGAGTGTGTCAATGCTCTGCAAAAAGCGGGCTTTTACTTTAAGAGGCAGCGAGGCAGTCATATTATCTTGCGACGCGATGATCCATTTGCTCAGCTTGTGGTGCCGGATCATAAGCAGCTAGATCGCGGCACTTTACGAGCGATTATTCGGCAGGCGGATATGTCAGTTGATGAATTTGTAGATTATTTATGAGTAGTAAACGAACGCCAAACATTTTAATACCCCCTGACGAAGTGCAGGTGCAAGTGGCTGAATGGCAGTCGCGCAATGCCCCTGTTTTGCTGGAAGCTGGTCAGGAGCCGATGTTTTTGGAATTGGTGACGGCGTTGCTGAAGAAACGGCCGCTCACCTCCAAAAAGTATCAGCACACCATGCGCACCTACGCCCGCCGAGGCCTCCCCTGGCTTTCTAAAAGTAATGTCATCCGTCTCTACGAAGAACTATGCGAAGCTGGTTGGGCCGAATTTGATCCCGAAGTACGCACCCACCTGCAAATGAAACCCATCCGCAGCCAGGCTGGCGTAACCGTGGTGACGGTACTCACCAAGCCTTACCCATGCCCCGGCAAATGCATCTTTTGCCCCACTGATGTGCGCATGCCCAAAAGCTACCTCCATGATGAACCGGGTGCCCAACGCGCTGAACGACACGGCTTTGACCCTTACGCGCAAACGGCCGCACGCATTCGCGCCCTGGAGCAAATAGGCCACCCTGCCGAAAAGATTGAGCTGCTCATCCTGGGAGGCACCTGGTCCAGCTACCGCCGCGACTACCAGGAATGGTTTGTCAAACGTTGCCTGGACGCCATGAACGAAGAAGATTCCGAAACGCTGGTCGAGGCGCAGCAGAAAAATGCCGTCGGCCCGCGGCGCAACGTGGGGCTGGTGGTAGAAACCCGCCAAGACCATGTGGATGTGGATGAGCTGCGCTGGCTGCGTTATTTGGGCGTGACCAAAGTGCAGGTGGGCATCCAAAGTTTGGACGAGCGCGTGCTGGTGCTCAACAATCGCGGCCATGATGTGCAAAGCACCCGCGACGCCTTTCGCCTGCTGCGGCTGGCGGGCTTCAAGATTCACGGCCACTGGATGGCTAATCTGCTGGGCGCGACGTCAGAAAGCGACGTGGAAGATTTTAGCCGCATTTGGTCCGATGAAGCGATTCGCCCCGATGAGCTGAAGCTGTATCCCTGCATGTTGGTAGAAAATGCCGAACTGTACGACTACTGGCAGCGCGGCGAATACCAGCCCTACGACGAAGAAACGCTCACCGAACTGCTCATCGCTTGCAAAGTGCAGGTACCCCGCTACGTGCGGCTCAACCGCGTCATTCGCGACTTCCCTACGACCAACGTGGTAGCGGGCAACAAAAAAGCCAACCTGCGCCAGATTGCCCTGAACCAGATGGCAGAACGAGGGCTACAATGCAACTGCATCCGCTGCCGCGAGGTGCGCCGCCACAAGGTGCAGCGCGAAGATGTCCAATTACGCATCGAAACATACGAAACGGATGCCACCACTGAACATTTTCTAAGTTTTGAAACAAATGATGATAAGTTGGCGGGTTTTTTGCGTCTCTCGCTGCCGCACAAAGATGTTCCCCACCCGCTGCCGGAGCTGGAAAACCACGCCATGATTCGGGAAGTGCATGTGTACGGCCCCGCGCTCAATTTGGGCGAGGACAGCAGTGGTGAAGCGCAGCATATGGGGTTGGGATCAGAGCTAATCCACAAGGCGAAGGAGATGGCGCGGGACGCAGGGTACGGCAAAATCGCGGTCATCAGCGCCATTGGCACCCGAGAATATTATGCCAAATACCACAACTTCCAGATGGACGGCCTCTACATGACGGCCGATTTAAGCGAAGGGGTTTAGGATAGTCATATTTTTGATGGTACGGCCGTTTTGTAAATCTTCACTTAGCAAAGTTTTACACCCCATTTCTACGCCAGCAGCCACAATTAAGGCATCGTAAAAGCTGTAGCCCGCTTCCTCTCGCAACAACAATGCTTTGTCATACCAATTTATAGACGGAAAGTGCTGACAAAGAGGAAGTAGAACGCCATTCAGATAACTTCGAGCCTCGGCTACCCCCATCGGCTTAGCAAATTTACGCTGAGCTACATTCAAAAATTCTTGAACGACCTGTGAACTAATAACGCCCATCTGACTACTCAATGCTGTTTCAATGAGCTGTTGTGCAATTAGCTGCTTTTCAGGAGCGTGCGGGTCGAAAGAGTAGACCAAAATATTGGTATCGAGGAAAAATTTTCCGCGCAACGACTCAACGTTCATTCATTTCATCCCGCGTGTAAGGGCCAGCTGCCTGAATGTGATCGAGCTGGGTCATTAACTCGCTATATTTTTGGGCGGCGTGCGCTTGCGCCACGTACTGTGATAGCCATTCGCGGAACAGATCGTTGAGCGAACGATTTTCGCTGGCAGCACGGAGCCGTGCCTGCTGAATTAAGGTTTCATCGGCAGAAAATGTTATGTTTTTCATACGAAAACAGTGTACACGAAAATCGTGTGATGTCAACGTGAACCTGCTCACCTGAAACTCAGCAAACCGCTTCGGTTCTTGTCAGGCAACAGCCAGTTGCTATACTCCCCCGTTATGAAACGAATTTTGCTTTTACTGGCCACATTCTTACTGTTGGTTGCCTGTGCCCGCAGTGGTGAAGAAACGGCCGTTACGCCCCAACCAGCCACACCAACACCCTCCGCCACAGAAGAAGCTCCGCCATTGCTTGGCGATGAAGACTTCATCGTCATTGCTACTGATGCTCCGCTGCCCCCCTTTACCGAATTTGACCCATTTGGCGATTTGGACGGCTTTGTGAGCCGCCTCATGGAAAACATTGCCGCTGAGGCCAACCTGGACTATGAATTTGTGGTCACTCCCACTGATGGCGTACTGGAGAATTTAGCCTCCAACCCTGGCCGCGATTTTGATGCTGCGATGTCTCGCCTGGTTATCCCAGAGGAACCACCGCCTGGCATTGCCTACACACAGCCTTACCTAGAAATAGGACAGGTGTTGGTGGTGTTGGCAGATGAAAATCGCCTCAACAGCTATCGGGATTTACAGCCGGGCATGGCCGTTGGCGTGGTGCAAAGCAGTGAGGCAGAACAAGTGGCGCGCACGATTGTGGGCGTCAATGAGGCAGATTTGCGCAATGGGTACAGCAACAGCGTCGAGGCGTTGCAAGCGTTGGTAGATGAATCGCTAACGGCCGTTATCACCGATCATTACGTGGCCAACTACTTTAGCCAAACCTACAGCGACCAGATAAAAGTGGTTGGCGGGAACGAGCGTGACGCCTGGATTAACCAGAAACAATATGGCATTGCCATTTCCGCCACCAACATTGCCCTTTTAGAACGATTAAATGCGGCAATAACGGCCGTACAAACCGAAGGCAACGTTGAGCGGCTTACCGTCGCCTGGCTGCTGCCTTCCGACACGCTGACTCCCGGCGAGCCTCGCGTCGTTGCCTCCCCCAACGAAATGGTTATTGGTGTTGTGGGCGACCCCAGCGATCTCGATCCGGCTGCCAGAGCTTCTAACCTGACCAGTTGGGAAATCAAAATTAACACAATGAGCGGACTGTACACCTTAACCGCCGAAAACACACTGGAGCCGATGCTCGCCAGCGGCTTCCCTACCATATCCGAAGATAAGCTGGAATACACTATCACTTTGCTGCCTGACCTGAACTTCCCAGATGGCAGCGAATTTACCGCTGCTGACGTAAAATGGTCGGTAGATCGTGCCCGGAGCCTGGGTAACTTCTGGGTGAATAGCTACCTAAAAGACAGCAATGCAGATGGCTTTGCCGATGAAGACGCGGTGCAGGTAATTGACGCCTTCACCGTAAAATTTGTGCTGCAAGAGCCAGACGCCAGCTTCCTAAGCCTGCTGGCAACGCCACCTTACTTTCCCATCAGCAATGAATGCTATAACGAAGCGCAAGATGACCAGAGCAGCTGCGGCGGTTTAGGCCCGTACACCATCGTTAGCTGGGCCCCGGGTGAGCAGATGCGCCTGCGTGCCAACCCGGAATGGCCTGGACGCCGCACACCCGCCTTTGAGAATATTTTGATCCGCTTTCAGGCAGATACGGCCGTTATGCGCCGCTCCCTTGAAGAATTCCAATCTATCGACATTGCCTGGACAGGATTACCCTATTCCGACTTCACTACCTTGCAAGCTAGCGATGCCAATGGAGATGGCCAACCAGATTTCCGAGCCTGGTCAGGGCCAGCCGCTTTCAAAAGTTATGTGCTGTTTAATCAGGAATTGGAACCGTGGGATAGTGCGCTGGTGCGTCAAGCCTTCGCCCTCTCAGTTGATCGGAATCAGTTGGCTGAAGAAATCTTTGACGGTAGCCGCCTGCCTCTTTTCAGCCCCATCCCAGATGGCTTTCCAGGCCATTTGCCCGTGCTGCCTCAACGCAATCTGGAGCTAGCCCGCTCTTTGCTGCTGCAAGAAGGATACAGTACGGTCGTTCCTCTGGAAATTGAGCTGTGGTATGTCAATGACGGCCGTTACAGCGATGCAGAAGCAGCTTATGCCACCGCCCTGCAAACCCAGTTAGAAGAAACAGGCGTCTTCAAAGTGACGCTTTCCAGCGCGCCCTTCGACCAATTCATTGGGCAAATAAACCAATGCAATCTGCCAGCCTACCTACTAGGCTGGCCCAGCCCAGGGCGACCCGTAGATTACCCAGACCCCGGAGCCTGGACAGACATTTTTGTTACCAGCAGCACATTCTGCCCCAATTATGAAAGCCCCTCCATGACCACGTTCCTCCAGGAAGCAGATGAAGCAGCTTCGCAAGCGGAACGGTTGGCAACCTATGGCGATATTCAGCAGCTATGGGCGCAAGACTTCCCCACGGTAGATTTGTTGCAGCAACCCCGCATTGCGGTTGCAATTAGCAATGTAAACAATGTGCAAATTGATGTGATGGGATTGATGCACTACGAATTGCTAACAAAGGGCGGGGAATAAAAAAGGTGTTTAAGCTATCCAAGCACCTGTAATCTAGTTGCCGTTTTGCGCTTCTTGCATGCGCTTCAGGCGGCGGGCGCGGGGGCCAACCACACGCTCTGTGCCATTGAGCAGACGCTTGATGTTGGGCCGCAATGCCCAGGCCACGATGACAAAAGCAACCACGCCACCCACGATGTAAGCAAGTGACGCGTCAAACGGGGGAACACCAGCCACATATAAAACAAAGAAGACAATAGCAATGAGCGCACCCATCGTGAGCGAAGCGACGGAGGCCATGCCAATACCGAGCAGCATGCCAGACATGACCACAATAGCGATGGGAAGCATGGGCCACCACAACGCGGTACCCCAACCAACGTTGGGGCCTGTGCCCGCACCACCGCGCCAGCCCATAAATACAGACCAGTTGTGTCCAATAACCGACATGACGCCAGCCAATGCCAACGCCCAGGGAAGCAAATCAGGGCTGAGCTGGTTAGATAGCAGCCAGCGGCTCAAGATGATGCCTAACGCACCTTTGCCTACATCGCTGAAAGAGGTGGCTAAGCCAACGCCTAACCCTGCGGCGCGTAAGGAGTTTGTTCCGCCTGTACGGCCGCTTCCCACCGAGCGAATATCTACTCCCTTCACCAAGCGTACATAAAGATAGCCAAAGGGAATCGCCCCGCATAAGTAACCAATCAATGCTGCGACCAAAAAGTAAAAAAGTGAAATCATCTGTTAGGTTCCTCTCCGATTTGTGCAGCTGACGCGAGCATCAGCCAGTGACAACCTATTAAACACAGATTCTTCCAGATCGTTACACAACCTTGAGCTTCTCTTCGGCAACGATCTGTTCCTGAATGTGAAAAATGCGGACGCTTGGCGTTTTTCTGTTTGCCAAAGAGACGATCAAGGTAAGGGCTTCAGGGTAATAGGCTTGTTGGATGTCGGACGTTGATGGCGTTTCTGGCCCGTGCGGATGGGAATGGTAGATAGCTAGCAATTGCCAGCCGTTGGTTTCTAAATCGAGCATGGCCTGGACTTGCTGCTGGGGGTTCATGGTAAAGGCGGTTAGGCTATGCAGGCTGTTTTCGATGGGGTAAACAGCCGTTACCCTCCCACGCGCATCCCCAGCCACCAGCCCACACCCTTCTTCCGGGTAGCAATCTTGCAGATGGTTCAGGATTTGGTTGAGAAACGGCCGTTCAATAATCATGTTTTCACGCGCGTGTTTGTTGCAAATCGGTTTGTCGTTTTGATTTTAGTAGGAGGGAACAAAAAGCGTTCGTTTTTAAGCAATCCACAGAAAGCAGTTTGAAAAACGAAGGGCGATTTCTCTGTGGTTTGCTCAAGTAAATCACAATTTCGCGGCTCAATTTTCATCAAAGGGCTTCTTGTGATTTACATAATCTATTGTGAATAATTACACAAAAAAGCCTCAAAGGTGAAAACCTTCGAGGCTAAGAGTGTTTAAAGAGAAGGGAACGGCCGTTACTTCTGAATGCCGCCATCGGTAAGGGAGCGTACGTTCAGCAGACGATCAGCTTCCTCGGCCTCCAGATAGCCTTTTTCAATAACGACTTCACGCACGGTGCGGTTGGTGGCCATTGCTTCCTTGGCCACCTCGGCACCCTTCTGGTAACCAATAACCGGGTTAAGTGCTGTCACCAGGATGGCATTTTTAGCCAGCCAGCCAGATGCTTTTTCCTCATTGGACTTCACGCCAACGACGCATTTTTCAGTAAATGCGTTCACAGAGTTGATAATGATGTCCATGCTCTGGAACAGATTGTAGGCCATCACTGGCATCATCACGTTCAGTTCTAGCTGGCCGGCCTGGCCGCACATCATCACCGTCAGGTCATTGCCCATTACCTGGAACATCGCCATGTTCAGCATCTCAGCCAACACAGGGTTTACCTTGCCGGGCATAATGGAGGAACCTGGCTGGACCGCGGGCAAGCGAATTTCATCCAGGCCCGTGCTGGGGCCGGAGGAGAGCAAGCGGAAGTCGTTGGCAATGCGGGTGAGGTCCTGTGCCAGCGTACGCAAGGCCCCGCTAAAGTGAACCGCATCGGCTAGACTTTGCATGGATTCAAACAAGTCGTCTGACTCATGCAGCTCCAGGCCAGACAAGCGACCCAGCGTGGCCACCATGCGGCGATGGTATTCGGTGTGGGCGTTGAGGCCACTGCCGGTGGCCGTGCCGCCAATGCCTAATCGGCGTAATCCTTCGGCGGCCTGGGCAATCTTTTCCCGGTCGCGCTCGACGGCACGGGCGTAAGCCCCAAATTCTTGGCCCAGTCGCACAGGCACGGCATCTTGCAGATGCGTACGGCCGCTTTTTACTACATTGTCAAATTCGGCTGCTTTGCCATTAAGCGCATCGGCCAATGTTTTCAACGAAGCCAGCAGTTCATCCAATCGCCAAAGACAGCCCAGTCGGATAGCGGTGGGAATGGTGTCGTTGGTTGATTGGGCCATGTTTACATGGTCATTCGGGTGCACCGGCTTGGCCGTTACGTTCAGGCCATACTCCAGATGTTCATTGGCCCGGTTGGCAATGACTTCATTGATGTTCATGTTGTGGCTGGTGCCTGCCCCGGCCTGTATGGGGTCTACAACAAACTGGTCGGCAAAACGGCCGTCTATCACCTCATCCGCCGCCATCATAATGGCCTGGGCCATCGCATCGCCAGAGACAACCTTGCCATTCACCTCTTTATCTTGAAACAGGCCAAGATCAGAATTGACCTCAGCAGCAGCACGCTTGATGGTAGCCATCGACCAGACGAAGGCTGGATACGGGCTTAAACCGGTGATGGGAAAATTGTGAATGGCGCGCTGGGTTTGAGCCCCCCAGTATGCCTTAGCAGGTACGCGAATTTCTCCCAACGAATCTTTTTCCACACGAAAATCACTCATGGTTTCCTCTTGTTTTTTACTATCTGTCCGAATATTTGCCACAGCGTACAGGAGAATTTGGAGGTGATATTTTCCTCAAACTTCTCTTTTTCCCACTTCGACCTGACTCAGTACAAGCCTGTGGCTTTTTAGAAATAACTTGGGAAAAGACAAAAAACCGAATTAGCCACTTTTGCAATGTTGCACCAGAGGTCTAATTCGGTTTTTTAAGAAAAAGACCCGCCACCTGAGCAGCAGGTCTAAAAAATATGTGTTAATCCAGGGCGTCGTAGCCGGGGCCTTCGGAGAAGAAGTCATAGTTCGGCGGAATGTCCTCGGTGAGGTCCAAAATCTCGCCGCCGGAAAGCTGCTTGGCATTCAGCAATTTTACATCATGCCCATCCACATCACCTTCAAAAGCTGCGCCGTCGGGCAAAAGTTCCTTGGTGTTGGCAATCCAAACACCGGCAGGGGCTTCGTAATCGAACGGAACTTCTTCTTCTGGGAAAATGGCTTCGTAGGGGCATTCCGGTACGCAGGCACCGCAGTCGATGCAGGTATCCGGGTCAATATAGAGCCAGGGCCATTCCTCTTCAGGCTTCCCCAAAACCATACATTCTACCGGGCATACATCTACGCAAGCGGTGTCGCGCAAACATAAACGGGTCACAATATGGGTCATAAATCCTCTCCTTACTTGGTCAGAAAGTTAATTGTTTGGTAATCGGCTATGATTTAGGAAATTATCTCCGCTTGGTTTTACCGATTACAATTGGTGCTTGTCCACACTGATTTTGAATCAGTCTGGGCGACGGTGGAGCTAATTTCAGATTGTTTATTGACGGTTGGGTCAATGGGTTCATTCTAGCTACACTAAACTGCTTTGTCAATTCTTTCTGTAGTTGGCAAAAACGGCCGTTTTCCAGACCGATTTTTGTCAAAAAGATGAAAAAAATTGACTAAGAATCTATCCGAAAAAGCCACAGAGGCAAAAGAGAAATCTGAGAAATGAACCTATGCCTCTAAGTTCTCTGTGAACTCTGTGGCCAATATTCGGACAGGTACTAAAAGCGATGCGTAACTTTGCCTAAAATTAGCTCAGCCCGTACGGGGCCAAAGCTGCGGCTGTCTGTGCTGGCTAAACTATCTGGATTATCCCCCCGCAAAATGAAACGGCCGTCTTCAGTTGTGTTAATAATGCGCTTAATCATTTGGTTGCTGGGTTGGTAGGGGTGCTGTAGTAGCACGATGTCGCCAATTTGGGGTGGGCTGCGGTGGGTAACGGCCGTATCTACCAAAACGGTGCTGCCTTCAACGAGTGTGGGGTGCATGGAACGGCCGTTGACCCGACGGAGTTGCCAACGTGGCCGCAGCAGCTTCACAAAAGCAAATATAGAGGCTGTAGGCAATGGTTCAAACATAGCGAGATAGCAAAAACGCCGACCAGCATTGGTCGGCGTTTAAGGTAATCGGGTAAAAGAAAATTAGCTGGCGGTGTAGTAAGTGACGTCGCGCCCTTTGGTAGCCCAGAAGATATTGTGGATTTTTTCCACGGTAGCCATCAGCTCTTGGGCATGTTCCAGGTTTACTTCTACCTTGCAGGCAGAGCAGAGCTTGGCAGCTTGCCAGAAGGTGGAGTGCAAGTCTGGGTATTTTTCCAAATGAACAGGCTTGAAATAATCGGTCCACAGCACCAGTAGCTCCTCTTTGGCTTTGTGCGCCTGTTCTTCCTTAATGGCAATGTAGCGAGACATCGTGTTTAGGTAAGCAGCCCAGGCAACAGAATCGCCATCGCTTGGTGGCGTAAGGGCCAGGATTTTCTTGGTCATAGAGAGAACTGCTTCTGCTTTAATACGTGCATCGGCTGGGTCATAAACGCCACAGGGGCCATCACAGTGGGCGTTGGCTGCTTCTGCGGGGAATAAATTGTTAATCATCGGTTGTAGATTTTTCATAGCTTGTGCTCCTTCTTCTAGAGAATGAAATAGATGATCTGTGAATTCAATTATAGTTGTACCAATAATTGCGACACCTGTCCATTGGGTCAGTTATGAGTTTGAAATTCACAGCTTGTTTATGAAGGGGATACGGCCGTTCCCCATGATCTCCTATGTTAACGGGCGCAAAAATCATTTACAGTAATGGGCATATGAGCGCTGCAATTGAAGAAAGGGACAAAAAGAAGATAACTGGCTGGAAAGAGCGGCTGCCAAGTCAGCGGCAAATTTACTCTGGCTTACTCTCGCTTGCTGGTCTTGTCATCATCATCATCGGCTTGCTGCGCTTTCCCCAATATGAAAACCCCTCCATCTTGCTGCTCCTGCTATTTTTTGCCATTGCTACCCAAAGCACCATGACGTATCTGGCCGGCGGAAATGTAAGCGTCTCTGTGAGCGGTGCCATCAGCTTTGCTGTGGTAGGAATGTATGGTCCGATTGCGGCTGGCATGGCGGCCGCAATTGCCGAACTTGGCCTTTGGGTTCTTAGCTTAAAAACAAAAGAACGCGATTGGAACCACGAGGTTGAACGGCTGGGTGTAAATATTGGCATTCATGCCATTTCCACCCTGTTGGCCGGGATCGTTTTCTTTTGGGTACGTGGTCTGCTTGGCACGGGCAGCTTTTTCATCGACTCAATTCCTTGGTTTGTTGGTGCCATTGTGGGCGATCAGGTTAATTTCTGGCTGCTTGCCATCATCATTTACCTGGCCGCTGGCGTGCCGCCAAAAGATGTTTTCAAGGAGAATCGCTGGGCGATTCCTATGAATGTCCTGGTGATGAGCATTGGCGGTGGGCTGATTATGCTCGCGGTGGTGCAGTTTGGCTTGCTAGGGCTGGCCATCTTTGTGTTGCCCATCATCCTTTCTGCTTACTCTTTCCGCGTAACGGTGAACAATGCCAAAAAGCAGATGGAAAAGCTGGAAGAGATGGTAACGGTACGTACCCAGGCACTGGCCGATGCCAACCACAAGCTGGAAGAGCTGCACAAAGAAAAAGATTCTTTTCTGGCAGTGCTTACCCACGATATGCGGACGCCGCTCACCAGTATTCGCGGCTACGGCAGCATCATGCGTGACCGAGAGCTAACCCGTGAGCAGCAAACCAAGATTGCCAAGGTGATTTTGAACAGCCAGGACACGCTTCTGGAAATTGTAAACAATATTTTGGAGCTGGAAAAGCTGCAATCGGGCGTGCCGATCTTGCTGGAATCATCTAATTTTGATTTGGCATTGCTGGTGAAAAACACGGCCGAATCGCTAGAAACGCAAGCCCTGGAGAAAACAATCACGCTCAACTACGATCAAATCCCGTCACCGATCATGGTTACAGCCGATATGAGCAAGATTCGGCGCGTTATCCTTAACCTAATCTCGAATGCCCTTAAATACACGCCAGAGAGTGGGTTGGTTTCGGTACGGACGTTGGTAAACGGCCGTTTCGCCATATTCCAGGTAGAAGACAACGGCTATGGCATCCCCGCCGACGAGCTGCCCCACATCTTCGACCGCTACAGCCGCGTGAAGGGCCACCGCCACCTGGCCATCGGCACCGGCCTCGGCCTGGCCATCGTCAAAAGCCTCATAGAAGCCCATGACGGCGAAATCAGCGTCCAAAGCGAAGAAAACGTCGGCAGCACCTTCACCTTCAAACTCCCCCTCACTTAATGACAATAAGCCGCCCAACGCCTGCATAACCAGCGCGGCGCGACTAGAACATATGTTGCTCTAACCGCGCCGTTTTAATGACCATGTACTTACCGCGTCTGGTTGATGCTTTGTTAGGCGGCATTTACATTCTATTTGCGTAAATTATGCTGTCTCAAATTGCATGACGCGCAATTTTTCAGGTGAGAAACGAGTACTTAATGACAAAATTTCAATACCAATCACTCGGCCGTTTTCGTCAAAATCCAAGATAATTCCAGGTTGAACTTCCTCAGACTCCACAATGTCATCATCATCAAGTCGAAAATAAAGCGCATCACTTTCTTTATCAATTTTTACTTTCATAATTAGTAACCTATTTACTCAAACGACGATCAAAAAACACCGTCACAATACGTCTTGGATCAACAAAAGGATTAACGACAACATGCAATACACGTCTATCTCTTTCCTTAATCGGTTTTGTATAATGCATATTACCATCTTTCCCCTTTTTTTTCCTACTTGGTGTTTCTATGGTACGCCAAACCCATTCTTCTTCAATCCTCCGCTCACGGAGCATGTCTTTGGCGTGGGTAGACAATTCAAAGTTTGACATCAACATGTTTTCCTAATCGGACTCATTAGATTCATTCACATGTGTAGTATTTAAAGAGTCAATTACTGTACTGATTATCAAGTCCAATACACTCCATCCCCCAGATATATCTTCATCCGAAACATCTTCAGTAATTCCTTCAATAGTCATGTCAATGCGTATCCAAAAAAGCTGAATTTTCCTAACAAGTTCTCTAATCCGCATAAAATGCTCAAGGTTTACCACTAGATCAACGTCACTCAATACAAGTTCGGGTAAATCGTGAGCAAGACTATTACGATGGTTACGGATTTTTTTAATTTCATCAATATCTTCGGCGTTCAATACGCCATTTTTCTGCAACCATTGGCATGACGGGACTAATTTATGATTAGCAGGGGTATTAAATTTTACGCCGACCTCTTGCTTGTATTCATTGGTCATTTTGGCTCGTAACTGTTGATGCTCTTTGGGAGAATCAGGAAAATCATTGGTAATGGAAACAAAAAAATCATCCGTGCGTTGGATAATTGTATTTGTTAGCACTTCAAAAGCAGTTAAATATAGGGACGTAAGCAATAGATTTATACGAAGCCTTTCAGGATTGAAAATCCTGTTAATGGCACTAAATGCTTCTCTTTCAGTAGGCGTTAAAAAGACTTCAAGTTCTTGTTCCGTATAGTCTTTGTTGCGCAATTCAGTTAATTGAGTGAGCCTTACTTGGCTTTCCTCCAATTTCTGGGCAAGCACATTTATAAATGGTGTCCGGTGTTCTTTGGCTATAGCCAACAATTTTTTTGTTTGAGCAATATCTCCTTGTAATTTCGTCTCAATAATATCAAGTTTATTCATTGTGTCTTGCATAATGATATCTAGAAATCGGGCCGCTCTAACGTCCGCTTCACCTGCCGATAGGTCAGGTGCAAGCCTTGTTAGCACGCTTTGCCAACCAGTGAGATGATTAGACCCAACTAAACTGCATTTTTTCTTCGGCGTGTAGTTTCCAAACTGTAAGCCCCTTGTGGGAAACTCGAATGACATGTCCTATTCGTTTGGCTTTGGTGTCAAAATCACGATGTTTTAGCGTTCTGCGAATGAAAGCTGCTGATTCGTATTGAGCGACATCAACATAAATCAGGCAATACTGGGCATGGCACAATTGGCGTTTGAAAAAATCGTCATCAAGCGTGAAGAAAGTTGGCTTATTCAACTGATGGAGTAGAGGAATAATTTCATCATCCTTTAGCCCTTCTCGACCAATCTCAAAAGCAACCTGCTTAAACGAAATACGCCAACCCTGCAAGAGTTGACGTTGACTATCTGGAAAATTTTCGTCAAGAATGATCATGCAGGCGATAAACCAAAACTGTATTCGTCAGCGTGTTCAATAAAGGCTTGGCTTGCTAGGCGAACTGCTTCAGCTATAGCATCTTTCGTGACTTTCCCGCGCCATTCTTCTTCAATCGTTTCCCAAGCCATACCATTGGCAACCTGCTCTAAGACTTGCCATACCATAATTCGTGTACCACGAAATGTCGGTTTCCCATGACAAATCTCAGGGTCAGTAACAATATAACGGCCGATCATTTTTTGTTCCATATTATTTCCTCACATACTTTTCTAACCAGTATAACGGAATAGCTTATGTAGTACACTACCTACTTTTAGAGCATTTTACTTTGTGAAATATAATCCTTCGTCTGTGGTTATTGAGTTTCCTCTGGTAATTTTTTGATTTTTCCCCTCTCATAGCCAAGTCTATGAATTTTTGAGGCAGAATCAATTATGCCGTCCTCGACAACACCTAGTCGAGCTAAACCATTAGCCTCCAATTTGACAGCGGTATCTGCAAGTCTGTCAAATTTTCTTATACCCAGAGCTTCAACATTCGACATCGCTGGTTGTTCTCTCATCTGGCGAATTGTTTTCTTTATCAATGATCTGGCCGCAATCTCACGTAAACGTGCTTCCATTCTTTCAGCTCGCGCACTAGCTATACGAGTGAGTTCCTCTTCTTTTTGGGCTTGCTGCCTCAGCACTCGTCCTTCTTTATCTCTCAGATTATAAAAGGTATCAACAAAGCCTTTTACCCATTGACCAGTTATCAAATAATCAACGGTTTCCCTGAGTTCTTTAATAATTTCACCAATACCCTCGAAGCTAACCAAACCAGGGGAAGCAAACTCAATTTGACGAACTCTTAATTCTTCGCGTGGGGAGAGATAATAGTAAAGTCGCCCATACCGGTAAACTGGCGACCGAGTCATTCCACGTCGCAACCTAACATCTGGTACATTGCGATTCATTTTGTTATCAAGGGTAAAAACCTTGCTCAAATAATCAAGGCTGTCAAAAAAGTGATTAAATTCAAATGCTCTCCAATAACCATCTATACCTAATGAAAGAACCCTAGAATCATGAATAGGCTGATCTTCGAAACCCGTGCGAGTAATTATGAAAGGTAAAACGTATTTTTCAAAGTAAGCAATTGAGTTTTGGAGATCGGTTTTAGTATAAAAATTGGCTTCGTCAGTGTATTTTTCAAGGCGTATGTTGAATTGCTCATAAGCATAATCAATTTCATCTTTTAGTTGCTCAAGTTGCTGAAGATAGTATCTTGATTGTGCTATTGATGGATCGCCATTCATTTGTTTCTCCTAGATTTGCTTTGAGTGCTTTGAAAACTAGCCCAAATTGTGTGCGGCATGTCTCTGTTTTGTCGTGCTAACGCCCGCTTCAGCCGCGCTTCGCGTCGGCTGCAAGCTCTGTTAGGCGGCATCTTGAACACTTTCTTTTGGAATTACTTATTTTGTGTTGCCGTTGCGTGCAAAAAAGGATGCGACAGATGGCGAAATATCTATGTTACACGTATCTTTTAGCCACAGATATTGACCAGAAGGATTGCATTCCAAAAAGTATGTTGACCCGTCTGTTGAAACTATCAAATCATATGCACCAAATACCAGCCCAGCTTTGTTCTGAAACGCTCGAATCTTGGATTCAAGGATTGAATCAAGTTGAAACGGCTCAAAAATGTCATCAAAGTGTGCACGTCGCCAATCTATTGATGCCCTACCTTCCTTTGGTGAGTTAATTTTTGCCGCGAAAAGTTCGTTCCCTACAACAGTAATACGCAATTCAAACTCTTTCTCGATAAAGCGTTGAAATATGCCTGGGCATTTGAGAATTGACTCCCTATTTTCCTCAACGTAGTCTTTAGAGATTAGATTTGTCATTACTCCAGTTTGATCTGGAAAAGCTACCCAGCTTAAACTTTTGTAAATTACCTTTTTATAGCGAGCAAACATGTCTAAGACAACATCATAATCGTTGGTAACTCTTGTTTCTGGTATTTTCAGCCCACATTCTTGTGCCAAATTTAGCTGATTAGGTTTGATAGTAATGAATGTTTGTTCTTCAATAGGGTTCATCCAGATGGCATGTTGAAGCACTCTTGATAAATGACGAAGCCCTACTCTCCATTCACTTTGTCTGAAGTTTGCCGCTGCCTGTTCGAGGGGGCTCCAACTTGGATGAATTACCAACGGTTTTTGGCGCATCCAAACCCCTGTGACCAAACTTAAATCTAGATCGGTTTCATCCACGATGATCCTTGGGATTGTCCCATCACCGAATTGATATGTAATTCGATCTTTGGTCGAAAACGGATCAAAGATGTTTGCTTGCATTGAAAGGAGATCCGCTATCTCTGCAACTTCATTCAGATGCGGATCATCCTTATATCCAATTAACAACAGAATTTTCTGCTTGCGCATATTGATTCTAGAATGCAGTATCCGTCATGGGAGGATCTGTATCCCACGGAATACTCACTGTTGACGAAGTTGTAATCTTATCGCCAACTCTCGGATCAACTAATGGTATTATTTCCCTGAGTTTCATCCCAAATGGCTCGAAATCACAGCCGTCGAGATCCCCATAGTACTTCTTACATAATTCCTGATACTCTTTAGCAAACCCTTCTGCAAGGCCGTGTACCCTTTCTAGATCAGGTCCTACTGGGTCAGGACATGGTCCAGATGGCAGGATTGGCCCAACTGGCGGCATTGGATTGTCGTCTGGCGGTACTGGCTTAATTTCTTTTTCGTCACTCATTTATATTCTCCTGTTTGTCTCCAAAACTCGATTGACAATTCACGACTTTTGAAGAGCAAATATAAGATGTCCGCCGTTCAGTTGCTTAAGCTGCGCGCTCTTTTCCTTTGGCGCGTCAGCTTTAAGCCTTTGTTAGGGCGGCGTTTTGGTCCGTAGAACGGCCTTGAATTACCAAAATTTTACACGTTCGGCACAACGCAACTTTACATAAGCCGCCCTAACTACTTATTAACCTGCACCAATGCTGGATAAACCACCAAAATTCGGTTTATCCGGCAGGTTTTTGCCATCAATGCTGGATAATCCCCTAATTTGGGTATAATACCTGCACAATGTGCTGGATAAGATGAAAAACAGGGTTTTATCATGCATTGGTGCTGGATAAACAACCTATTCTGACAATAAACACGATCCAGCAAAGTATAAATCCTTCCGTGCCATTTAGCAATTTTAGGGAAAACATTGTGACTCAAAAACGAAAATTATTAGATCGCGTGCGGGATGCTGTGCGTTTGAAGAATTACTCGTATCGTACAGAAAAAGCGTACGTTAATTGGGTGAAGCGTTACATTCTTTTTCATGAAAAACGGCATCCAGAAGAGATGGGCCGAGACGAAATTGAAGCGTTCCTCACCCATCTTGCCGTTGAAGGTAACGTGGCCGCATCAACCCAAAACCAGGCGTTAAGTGCATTGCTGTTTTTGTACAATGAAGTGTTGTATAAACCGTTAGGCTTTGTTGAAGTAACATGGGCAAAAAAGCCAGTTCGCCTTCCGGTTGTTCTAACGAAAAAAGAAGTGAGTGCCGTGATGAAGCATCTTTCAGGGGCATCTTTGCTTGTAGTGCAGCTTTTGTATGGCAGCGGCCTACGCCTAACTGAGTGCTTGCGGCTACGAGTACAGGATGTGGATTTTGGCCAAAAAATTCTGTTTGTGCGCGATGGCAAAGGACAGAAAGACCGCACAACCACTTTCCCGCAAGTCGTAATTGCACCATTGCAAACTCACCTAAATCGTGTGAAACAGCTTCATCATCAAGATTTGCAGCAAGGGCTTGGTTATGCGCCACTACCAACTGCGTTGGCTAGAAAATACCCGAATGCAGAAATCGAATGGTTATGGCAGTTTGTATTCCCGTCTGCCAATTTGTCAAAAAATCCGCGCGAGGCAAATGAAAAGCTTTACCGTTATCATTTGCACGAAAGCACAGTGCAACGAGCGGTTAGGCAAGCTGCAAAATTGGCGAAAATTGGCAAGCGCGTCACGCCACACACGTTTCGGCACAGCTTTGCCACACATTTACTAGAAGTCGGCTATGATATTCGCACTATTCAGGAACTGCTCGGACACAAAGATGTAAAAACAACAATGATTTATACGCATGTAGCCAATCGGGGTGTGTTGGGCGTGCGTAGCCCTCTGGACGAGCTTGCTTTTTAGTAACTCATGCTGCGCAGTGCAGATTTGTATCATGCGGGAAATGACCTAGTGGCCAATGAGACGTCTGAAATCTTTTCTAGAGTCACCTTGTCACAAATTTACTTCCGTTCCTAGACCGAGCGCGATGGCGTTTGCCAAAGCGATACGGCCAGAGATGGCATCCTGGGCGGCGTTGCCGACGGATTTGAAGAAGGTGATTTGCTCGGGGCTGGTGCGACCTGGCTTGAGCCCGGCCACAATTTCGCCTAGCTCGGCGTGAATGTGGGCTTGGGTGATGAGGCCAACTTGCAGCGGCTGAATCAGGTCGCCCGCTTCTTCCCAGGCGGCTTCCCGTTGGTCTACCACCACGAGGGCGCGCTGCACGGTTTCGGCGTCCATTTCCTGCATGGCGGGGGTGTAGGAGCCAACGCCGTTGATGTGGGCACCGGGGGCCACGTCCTTGCCGCTAAAGACGGGCTGGCTGCTGCTGGTGGCGGTGCAAATGATGTCTGCGCCGCGAACGGCCGTTTCCGGGTTACTCATAATCCGAATATTGTCAGGAATAGGGCCAACGCCCCGCATCTCACGCGCAAACAAAACCGCATTTTCGTGCGTGGGGCTGTACACACGGACTTCGTTGATGTTGCGCACGGTGCAGACTGCTTCTAGCTGGGTGCGGGCCTGCACGCCGCTGCCTAGAATAGCCACTACGCTGGCATCTTCTCTTGCCAGCAAATCGGTAGCCGCACCAGACCCTGCGCCTGTGCGAATGGCTGTAAGCGTACCGCCCTCCATCAACGCCAACGGCCGTCCTGTTTCAGCATCCAGCACCAGAACGGCCGCATAAATTGTTGGTTCGCCCTGCTGTTTGTTTTTGGGGAAAACGGAGACCACTTTTACCGCTAAATCGTTGCTTTGCACCAAATAGGCGGACATTATCAGCGTAGTGCCACCTTGCGGAGCCACATCGACGTGACCGCGCAGCGGCACTTCCGCTTGCCCGGTAGAGAGTTGGGCGAAGGCTTGCTGCATGCCCTCGATGGCTTCCGCCATGGGCAAGGCGCGACGAACATCTTGGGCAGAAAGAATGCGCAATTTCATGATGGTTTCCTTTGTTGATCGTAGCTGGCGGCTAGCGGTTCGTTGCGAGTGGGTATCAAACCAACCACCAGCCACTAATCCCTATTCAAATTGCCACACCAGAGGCGGGGGCCAGAAAGCATTACTGCGGACGGCCGTATCCAATTCATACACGCCGTAGGTTGTCGCGGCACAATCCCCGGTGGACGTGCAGCGCAGGTTGCCCGTTAGCCCAGCCAATTCCAGCGTGGTCAACTGCTGGCGCAAGGCTCCCCGGCCAATAATCAGCGATCCATTCTGCCCGGCAATCGCCACCTCTTCAATGGCGTTCACAATAAGCTGGAGGGCATCGTAAGCGTAAGCTGAGGCACTGCTGGGCAACGATTCATAACGATTTACCCAGGCCGCCTCAAAATTATCGTAGGCCGTGCCTGAAAGTGCTGGCCCGGTGACGTAAATCTCGCTGGGCAATTCGCCAAGCTGTCCAGCGAATTGCATGGTCCGCAAGCTGTCGCTGCCGAGCAAGATCATCCGGTTCAAGCTGTTGTTTTCGGCTAGCTGGTTAACAACGAGATTCCCCTCCGGCTCAAACAGTGCCAGATAAATTAACTCCGGCGCAGCGTCGGCAGCCTGGTCAAGCAAATCGGCTACCTCTGATTGCCCAAGCGTCAAAGTTCCCTCGTACACCACGCTGCCCCCTAGCTGAATGAACGTGTCGCTAAACTGTTGGGCCAACACGCGGTTAAATTCGGAGCTATCCAGGAAGACGGCCGTTTCGCGCACCCCCAGTTCTTCATAAGCAAAATGGGCAGCCACGGTGGCCTGGTGTAAATGGCTGGGAACGGTGCGGAAGAAGGCGGGGTTTGCGTCTGCTGTCAGACTGGGGGCGGTGCTGGCCGGGGAGATGAGCAACCAATCATTGCGGCGCACCGTGGGCAAGACGGCCGTTGCCACGTCAGAACAAGCAGGGCCAATGATCCCCAGCAGAGCAGATTCTTCGTCGAGGGTTTGGATAGCTTCCAGCCCCACAGATGGGTCACAGCCAGAATCCAGCGGCAGCAGTTCGATATTGTGGTTCAGCAGTTCCCCGCCCCGGTTAGAAAGTGCCAAATTGATGCCGCGTGATAGCTCTTGCCCCCAAACGGCCGTATCGCCAGAGGTAGGCAGCAGCGTAACTAGCTGGATCGGACTGCCCGGGCGCACCACCGCACAGCCCAAATCATCCTCACAGCGAATAGGGTCTGATTGGCAACCAACGCTCAACCACAGCAATCCCAAACAAATAAAAAGCCAGCCACGTTTCATATCCATAAAAACAAAAAGCCACAGAATCCACAGAGATTTATGAGAACAGCAATTATCCTCTATTTTCTCTGTGACCTCTGTGGCCTAAAAAGCAGTCTTAACTTTTACTCAATCCCCAAGTACGCTTTTTGTACCGTAGGGTCTTTTTGCAGCACGTCGGCCTGGTCGGTTAGCACGATCTTGCCCGTTTGCAGCACATAGCCACGGCTGGCAATTTGCAACGCCATATGTGCGTTTTGCTCCACCAGCAAAATCGTCATACCTTCCTCGTTGATTCGCTCAATGGCCTCAAAAATGACGTCCACCAGCACCGGAGCCAGCCCCATCGATGGTTCATCCATCAGCAGCAGGCGCGGTTTGGACATCAATGCCCGCGTAACAGCCAACATCTGCTGCTCGCCACCAGACATGGTGCCTGCTAGCTGGGTGCGCCGTTCACCCAGGCGCGGGAACATCTCGTACGATTTTTCGATGTCGGCTTTGATAGTTTCCTTGTCGTTGCGATGAAACGCCCCCATTTCCAGATTCTCTTCTACGGTGAGCTTGGCAAACACGCCGCGCCCCTCAGGCACCATGGCAATCCCTTTAGAAACCCAGGCGTGAGCGGGGTGGGTAGATACATCTTCGCCATCAAAAATAACATGGCCACCGCGCGGCGTCATGAGGCCGCTGATGGTGCGCAAGGTGGTGGTTTTTCCGGCACCATTCCCGCCAATGAGGGTGACAATTTCACCCTCTTCCACGTTGAGGCTAACCCCTTTGAGGGCGTGGATGTTGCCATAGTAGGCATGGACGTCGTTGACTTCAAGTAATGGCATAAGATTTCACCTATGTTTGTTCTTCGGTGGCGGTTAAAGCGGCCGTTGCCCCTTTACCCAGATATGCTTCGATCACGACGGGATTGCTTTGGATTTCATGAGGAAGCCCTTCAGCGATTTTACGGCCGTAATCCAGCACCGTCACTTTTTCAGAAATCCCCATCACCACCTTCATATCATGTTCAATCATCAAGACGGTAATTTCTAGCTCATCCCGCAGCCGCCGAATAAAATCTGTGGTTTCGGCCGTTTCGCGGGGGTTCATGCCAGCCGTTGGCTCATCCAGCAGCAGCAGTTTGGGGCGCGCGCCCAAAGCGCGGGCAATTTCCAGCCGACGCTGGTCGCCGTAAGGTAAATTTTTGGCCAGTGAATCTCCCATGCCCTTCAAACCAACAAATTCCAGCAGTTCTTGCGCGCGGCGAACCGTGTTTTCTTCCTCGCGGCGCACGCTGGGCAGCCCTAGCAGGGCACCAATCCAGTTAGATTTTAGGTGTGGTTCCTGCCCGACCATAATGTTTTCCAGCACGGTCATATTGTTGAACAGGCGAATGTTTTGAAAGGTACGTGAAATACCTAGCTGGGTAATTTCATATGATTCTAGCCCCACAACCGACTGCCCATTAAATTCCAGCGTGCCCTCATCAATCTGGTAAAAGCCGGTGAGGCAGTTGAAGAAAGTGGTTTTACCTGCCCCATTGGGGCCAATGATGCTGGCGATCATGCCTTTCGGCAGCACGAAATCAAAATGGTCGGTGGCTACCAATCCGCCGAATCGCTTAACGACTTGGTTAGATACAAGGATGTTGTCGCTCATGATGTTTACCTAAGAATTTGTCTTGCATAGCCATAGAGAAAACGAGAATTTTGAGGAAGAACGCCCCCAGCCTCTCTGGGCTCTCTGTGGCTAAAATCAGAAAGTCTTTAAGATTTGGCGGTGACGGGAACGGCCGTATCATCCTCCCCATCTCCCTGAATTTCACGCCGATGCACTTCTGAGGGCCACAACCCTTCCGGCCGGACTAACATCATCACGATGAGGGCAATGCCGTATAACAGCAGGCGGAACTCGGCAAATTCGCTCAGTAGCTGGGGAATGCCCACCAGAGCAAATGCGCCCACAATCACGCCAGGGATGCTGCCCAGGCCACCGACAATAATCAAGCTCAGTACGTTTACCGAGATGAGCAGCTCGAAGCTGGTGGGGAAGATGGAGCCGAGCTTGGCAGCAAAAATTGCTCCCGCCAACCCGCCAGACGCCGCGCTGAGCGTAAAGGCTAGCACCTTCGCGTTGGTTGTGTTAATGCCCATTGCTGCGGCCACATCCTCATCTTCCCGAATAGCCATCCAGCGACGACCTGTACGCGAGTTATTCAACCGGCGCGAGACAAACAGCATGAGCAGCGAGGCCAAAATGAACAAATAATATAGCTGTGGCGGGTTGCCAAAGATGATTTCCCCCTCGCCATTTGTCGCCAGGATGCCTAACTCAAACCGCCCTAAAAAATTGTTGATGGGGTCTAAAACCACGCCCATCGCCTGGGCCAAAAAGCCCCCAATTTTGGCACTGGGAATTTGCAAAATGCCTTGCGCGCCGCCAATGAATGGCTTGAGCGCATCAGACCGGGCCAGCACGCGAATGATCTCGCCAAAACCCAGGGTGGCAATCGCCAGATAATCGCCGCGCATTTTTAACACGGGCAGTGCTAGCACGAAGCCGGTAAACATAGCAGCAACTACGCAAATAGGCACTGCCAGCCAGAATGACCACGGTTCGGCCACCCCAAAATCACTGTTGGAAGTGAGCAGGGCCATGATGTAAGCTCCCACAGCAAAGTTGGTGACGTACCCCAAATCGAGCAAGCCCGCTAGCCCGATGGCGATGTTCAAGCCTAACCCCATCAAAATAAAACGGCCGACTTCATTAAAAATTTCGCTCAAATATACGCCCAACAATGAGGGCAAAATCAGCAAGAAGATTACAAGCAAAGAGATACTGACGCGGCGACTGTTTTTCTGTTGCTGAGGAGTAAAGTTTTGGCGCACGGCTTGGTATCGGTTTTGCCCGCTTTGCTGCCACCAAAAGAAAACGGCCGTTAACACCACAAACAGCACCACAAACGGCACTCGCTCCAAGCCTGTACTGCCAAACAAACTACGAAGCGCATCATTGCTCAATCGTGGGCGCAAAATCCCAATCAAAATGTCAGACATTACCCCGCTGCCAACGCTCCACGCCAGGCTCATAAAAAGCGGCCGTCTGAAACGAGTAGGCAATAATGATACTCCCACGCCCGCAACGCCCAAGCCGACAAAAGCGAGCATCAGTAGCAAGCCACCAACAACCACATTCTCATTATTAAACGTAAAAATCGCAATTAAGTCAGGTTTTACATTAATAAAAGAATTCCGAATCGTTTCCCATACGAGCGTAATCAATAGAAGGCCAAAAATAGGGATATTTGTCAAAATGCCAGCAAGGCCACCGTGCAGGAGCTTACTGCCCACAGAGCCATTTTCAAAGCGGGATGCCACCAGAAAGCCAGCCACCAAAGGCATTCCAAACAGCAGCAATTGTCCCAATGTCACCACATCTGTAACCACAAAGCGCTGGTTGAACGCATCAATAATACCGATCATGCCCAGGCTCAAAGCAACAACGCCGGCAATAAGGCCCAGGTTTACGGTTTTTCGCAGTTGCTCATTCATTATGCTTTCTTCTCCGATAACCGCTCACCGATAATGCCTTGTGGACGGAAAATAAGAACCAAAACCAGCATGGTAAAAGCAATCACATCTTTTAGCTGATGCGAACCCGCAACCCCCAACCCTTCTAAAAACAACGGGGGGCCAATGGCTTCGATTACGCCCAGGAACAACCCGCCTAAGGCCGCGCCGGGGATGCTGCCGATGCCGCCCAACACAGCGGCCGTAAACGCCTTGATGCCGGGAATGAAGCCCATAATAAAGTTGAGCTGTCGGAAAACAATCGAATAAAGCACGCCAGCGATGCCAGCCATTGAGGCACCAACGACAAATGTAATCGTGATCGTGCGGTTTACGTCGATGCCCATGAGTGTGGCGGCATCTTTGTCTTCGGCCACGGCGCGGATGGCACGCCCTGTTTTGGTGCGCTGCACAAATTGTTGCAGTCCAAACATCACCACCAGCGAGGTCAAAATAACGGCAATATCGGCCTTTTGAAAATCCAGCCCCAGGAATTCAACCTTGCCGTCGAACATAGCAAATTCCGGGAAGGGAATGAGAGAAGAACCATAAAGTCCACGGAAATAATATTGCCAGAAGAAAGATGCGCCAATTGCTGTGATGAGCGGTACCAGACGCGGCGCGTTGCGCAGCGGACGGTAAGCTACGCGCTCAGTTAAAACAGCCACCACCACGGACATTAAGATGGAGCTAACAAATATTGCTAAAAGACTTAAAACTGGATACCGAGCCGTCAGGCCGGCATTTTCAAGCGGTAAGGCTACAAGCACTGTGGAGGACATGGCACCAGCCATGAAAAATTCGCCGTGAGCAAAGTTGATCATAAAAAGCACGCCATACACCATGGTGTAGCCTAAGGCAATCAAGGCGTACAAACTCCCCTGAGACAAACCAGACACGAAGAAATCTAGCCAATCAGAGATGGTGTAATCATTTCCAACGCCGAGGATAAATTTGCCAAACATGCCCCAGAGGACAATACCAATAATGCCGATGCGAAAAAACCAAAGAACGAGGTCAATGTAGTTAAATCGTTTCAAGATTGTGTCCCCTTCTTCCTTCTTTCAAAACCGTCTGTACAATTTAGCTAACCTGTTGTTGCCGACGGCCGTTTAGCAAACAGCCTGTGATACGAGTCACAGGCTGTCCAGAATAAACTTATACAAGCTATATTCGAGCCATCTAACAAGGCCTGCTAGATGCCATTTTGAATTAAAAATGAAGACCAGCTTGGTTGCCAAGCTGGTCTTCAAAATTATCAACGATTACTCGTTTTCGTAATTCCAGACTGCGGTGAAGGAGCCGTCTTGAACTTGGCTCACGGCGATTTGTGGGTCTGCACAGTCGCCATTTTCATCACAGGTGATGGTACCAGTAATACCGGCCAAGCCACTGGTGCTGCTCAGAGCATCCAGCAAAGCCTGACGGCCGATGAGCATCGAGCCATCATCCCCAACCTGCGCCACTGCTTCAATGGCATCCAGCAACATGTTGGTTGCGTCAAAGGCGTGGGCATGGAATGGGGCTGTGGGTTCTGTGCCGTACTCTGCCTGGTAAGTTTCCAGGAAGGTGGTGTAAATGTCGTTGCCGAAGCCCAGGTCTGGCCCAGAAACATACATGCCTGTAGCGGCGTCACCAGAGGCATCGAGGAAATCTGGGGATTGCACACCATCAGCAGCAGCCAGAACAATGCCTTCCAGACCATCAATTTCTTGAGCGGTCTTGGTGATCAGGGAACCTAATGGGATGAATACCGGGTAGTAAATGATCTCCGGCCCGGCGGCAGCGATGGAGGTCAACAGGGGTTCTACGTTAGTTGCATCGGCGGCTTCCGCTTCAAAAGCAACAACTTCGCCACCTAATTCAGCGAATGAGTCACGGAATACGGATGCCAAACCTTCGGTGTAGGGGTCGCCATCATGAACAACGGCCGCTTTTGTGAGGCCCAGTTCGTTGAAGACATATTCAGCCATAGCCCGACCTTGAATCTTGTCGTTGTGCGCCGTGCGGAAGTAGCAAGATTGGCGTGTTTCTGGATCGGTCAACACGGGAGCCGTGTTTGACGGGGAGATCATGGCAATGCCCTGTTCACAAACAATTTGGGACATAGGCACGCCAGCACCGGAACAGCTTGTGCCAATCACGCCAACAATAGATGGATCAGAAGCAATCTTTTGACCAGCGGCCTGCCCACCTTCAGCGTTACAGCCATCATCTTCAGTTTGCAATTCGATGGAGTGTCCAGCGATTTCGCCACGATCAGCAATGGCAATTTCTACACCATACTGGGAATCCAGACCTAACGATTCATTTGGTCCGGTGATAACCAGTGCCGAAGCCACCCGGATCGGATCGCCAGGAGCAACCTCAACACAACCGATGGCATCATCACAGGTCATCTCTTCCATTTCTTCATCTTCTTCGTCTGTAGCTTCATCACCAGAATCAGCAGCTGTGTCACCAGAATCGGCTTCTGGTTCGGCATCATCACCACTACCGCCACAGGCAACAACTACCATAGCCAGCAACAACATCAACAGGGTTAACCAACTCAAACGTTTCATATAATTCTCCTCCTTACGGAAAATTAGGGGTAATGTATTTGGTTGCTGGTGCATAAAACGCGCCCAGCAAACATCTACTTACACAACGGATAAACCTAACGCAATGAAATTTGCGCTATTAACAAGTTTAGGCAGATAGCCTGATCATCGGGCTTGATTTTTGTTGATTGACGGGCATCTATCACTTCCTCTTCCATGATTTTAGGGTGATATGCACAGTTACTTTTCAGTGGTTCAAAATTCTATTGGCAATGCTTATAGTTGTCAACTACGCAATTGCTGAATTGTTGAGAAGCAGCATAGATTGGTTGTTTACCCTGAACTTTCTTTATATGAGCCGATGGATAGGTGATACGATTCAGTTACTCATCTAGCATGGTCGGTGTTTCTACAAATTCACCAGTGCACATGAAGATGACTCTTTCAGCAATGTTTGTGGCGCGATCGCCAATTCGCTCCAGGTTGTGTCCAACCCACAGCAAGAAAGTAGCGCGGCGAATGTAATCATCATCTTTCATTTCTTCCAATGACTCGCGGAACAGCTTGCTATATTGCCGATCAATTTTGTCATCTCGTTTGATCAGGCTCAGGGCAAGTTGGGGATCGGCTTGAATGAAGGCATCAATGCCTTGCCGAATCATATCGCGGGCTCGACTTGCCATTTTGGGGAGCTTGTGCAGCGTATCTATTTCGTCCTCGCTTTCCATACGCTCAACCAGCCTGGCAATGCCAGATGCATGATCCCCAATGCGTTCCAACTCTACAGCTAGATGAATGGCGGCAATAACCGTGCGCAGATCTGTGGCGGCAGGTGCCTGGGTGGCCAAAATTAGCAAGGCTTTCTCTTCTGTTTCAAAGCGTAGCTGGTTGATGGTTTCATCACCAAGCACTACTTGGTTGGCAAGGGCTACATCACGGTTTTTTAGGGCAGCCATGGCGCGTTCAATGCTTTCATCGGTGGCACTGCCGAGGCGAATAATGTTGTCTTTCAGGTTGGCTAATTCTTGATCTAATATGGTGCGACTGTGTATTGTCATTAGGTTCCTCACTCCTGACGCAGGGTATTAAAAAGCTGCATGATTTCATCTGAGGTGTGGCTTGAAGAGGGGGTGCCGTGACCCGCAGCAATGATAGCTGGCGAAAGTTCCAGTAAGCGAATGGCAGAGCGGCGTGCGGCCGTTTTATCAGCGGTGATGCTGGGACGGGTGAGGTTTATACGGCCGTTTCGCGTGTCAATCGCATCGCCAGCAAACAAAATGCCGGTGGCCGGGCCAAAAAACGAAAAATGGTCTAATGTGTGGCCGGGCGTTGCCAACACCTGCAACCCACTCAAAAAGGGCAGTGTCTCCCCGTCTTTAAGAACAGAGATTTTATCCTGTGGCACAGCCCCGTACTTCATAAAGGTATCTATAATCCACTGAGCAATGATTGGCATATGCTTGGGAGATTTCCCCTGACTGATCAGCCGTGCCGAATCTGCACCGGCCATAATTTGCGCGCCAGTAGCTTTGTAAAGAGCGGCCAAACTGCCCACGTGGTCAATATCTGCATGGGTAACAAGAATGTGAGTCAAGTCGGCCGGCTGATGGCCCAACTGACGCAACTTCCCCAAAATCTTATCCTGCTGCCGAGGCGTTCCAGTATCAATCAGCACAATGTTTGGCGTATCAATAATTAGATACACATTGCTGCTGCCTGTTTCTAGCCAATGGACATTGGGCGCAATTTCCATAGGTCGTGCGATTTATGCCTCAGCCTCAATCAACTCAGGTTCGTCGATTAGGTGCGCAGCTTTTTTGTCGAAGGCGGCCTGAATGGCTGCGAAATCTTCTTCTGATATAGGTTTTTCCCGCTTTTGCTGTCGCAGATACCCCTTTACCTTTGTGTAATGCATGGCGGGAATGTTTGATTTCTTGATGTCAAGATTTTTGTTTCCCTTGGCGGTGAACACAATCATGGCCCCAATGGGAACTTCTTCAACGGACGGTGCATTCTTATTCAAATAGCTGGCAATGGCTTCCACGCTTAACTCAGCTTCACGCGAGGGATTCCCCAGCCGCTCCTGAGAGAAGAAGCGGCGCAGCCCCAAACCAGTTTGTTTCCATTTGTCGCCATCTACAGAAATTGTACCGCTCTGGTATTTAGGCACGAAAACAATGATGCCGGATGGAATAAGCAAGACGTGGGTGGCTGGGAGGAGGTAATGGTAGATACGGCCGTTCCTTGCCACCTTTCGCAAAACTTCATCCAATAATTCATCTGGGCGTGGGTCCCGCACATACCGATTGCCCAAATAAATACCAATTTGAGACAGCATCCACCCGAAAAACAAAGCCACCAACTGGTAAAAAATCAGGTTGGTCGCATCTGGCAGAAAAAGAATGAGCATACCCGCAAGAAGAATACCCATCCCCAAGAAGCTGGTGATTTGGCTGGCGCGTTTTAACCGTGCAATACGTTGATCGTCTCTTAAAATAACCATAACAAAATCAATTGGTGTAGAGACGTTGCATTGCAACGTCTCTACATATTTTTATCATATTTGCTTAAAACCAAACAGGCATTTTGCCCACCCAGACCAAACGAGTTAGACATAGCCACCTGTAGCGGGGCAGAACGAGGGCCATTTGGCACATAATCCAGATCGCAATCCGGGTCTGACGTTTCATAATTCCAGGTGGGGGGAATGATGCTCTGGTTTAGCGCCAGGGCGCAAAAGATCGCTTCGATAGCCCCTGCACCACCCATTGCGTGCCCCAGCACCGATTTGCTGCTGCTGATGGGCAGTTCATACGCCCGCTCCCCAAACAATGTCTTAACGGCAAATGTTTCCGAGGAATCATTAACAGGTGTGGAGGTGCCGTGGGCGTTGATGTAATCCACCTCATCTAGCGCGATGCAGGCATCCTGCACTGTCCACTGCATGGCGCGCACCGCCCCGGCTGCTTCCGGGTCTGGCTGGGCGACGTGGTAAGCGTCGGCCGAGGCAGCATACCCTTTTAGCTCAGCATAGATGCGGGCGTTGCGCGCCAGCGCATGATCTAGCCGCTCAATGATAAGCACCCCGGCGCCTTCGCTTAGCACAAAGCCATCCCGGTCTTTGTCAAAGGGGCGGCTTGCTTTTTCAGGCGTGTCATTGAATCCGGTAGAAAGTGCCCGCATCGCCCCAAAGCCGGCAATGGCAGCTTCGTGAATGAGCCCCTCTACGCCGCCCGTGATCATCATGTCGGCCCGGCCACTGCGGATGAGTTCCATGGCCTCGCCAATGGCCTGAGTGCCGGTAGCGCAAGCGGCCGTTACTGTGCTAATCGGCCCCAATGCTTTGGCCAACAGGCTAACGTGGTGGCTGGGCATATTGGGCAAAAACCCCGTCATGGCAAAGGGGCTAACGCGACTGAACCCTTTACTGCGCAAAATTTTCAGGTTGTCATCCGCCACTTCAAAGCCGCCCACGCCAGTGCCAACCAGTGTGCCGACGCGCTCTGCATTGGGCACAGGCTCTGGCAGGCCAGCATCATCCAGGGCCATGCGGGCAGCGGCAACAGCAAGCTGCGAAGCGCGGGACATGCGCCTCGCCTCTTTGAAATCCATATATTTTTTGGCAACAAAGTTTTTAACTTCGCCCGCAATGCGGCAGGGAAAGTCGGTGGCATCGAAGTTGGTGATGGGGCCGATGCCGGAACGGCCGTTTAATAAACTATCCCAGCTCTCTTCCGTGGTGTGACCCAGCGGGCTCATCACCCCCATCCCTGTAATGACGATACGCGGTCTGCCTTTGGCATCCAGAAATTGGTTATTCATGCTTATCTGCTCGTTAGCGGTAATCCGTAAACTGTGTTCAGGTATCGATAAAAAATTGTACGCTTATCGAATTACTGCTCACCGATTACCGATCACCGGAAATCCCGCTTGTAATCGCCTCGACGACCTGGTTTTCTGCCACGCGTCGGGCTTGCCCAATGGCCTGCTTAATCGCGTAAGCATTGGAACGGCCGTGGGCAACAATGACAACCCCGTTCACCCCCAACAGTGGCGCACCACCTACCTCGTCCGGGTCTAGGTGGGCGCGCACCCGCTTGAACGCGGAGCGCGTCAGCAACCCGCCCAGCATGGAGATTGGATTCGCCGTTAGCTCCTCGCGGATAATGCTGGACATATAGCTGGCGATGGATTCGGCCGTTTTCATAATCAGGTTGCCCGTAAAGCCATCGGCCACACCCACCTCGGCTGCGCCCTGCATAAACTCTTTGGGCTCAATGTTGCCCACGTAGTTTAGACCACTTGCTTCCAGCAGGGGAATTGTTTCTTTAATGAGCGCATTCCCTTTGCCCTCTTCTTCGCCATTAGAAATCAACGCCACGCGCGGGTTGTCAATCTTGAGTACACGCTCCACGTACAGGCTGCCCATAATGCCAAATTGCAGCAGGTAATCTGGGCGGCAGTCCGTGTTGGCGCCATTGTCTATGAGCATGGGACGGTGCTTGGTGGGGAAGATGACGCCCAGCGCGGGCCGCTTGATGCCCCGAATGCGTCCCAGCCCTACCTGCCGCAGCATCGCCACGGCCAAAATGGCCCCTGTGTTGCCCGCCGAAACAAAGGCGTCGGCTTGGCCATCCTTTACCAAAGACATGCCCACGTGCATAGAGGAGTGGGGCTTGCTTTTTACAATTTGTGAAGGCTTGTCCTCCATTGTGATGGCTTCGCTGGCGTGGACAACTTCCAGCGACAGGCCGCTGCTGTCTTGCATGGCTAACTCGGCCTTAATTTGGGTTTCATCCCCTACCAAAATGATACTGTCCCCAAATTCACGGGCAGCGTCTACTGCCCCAGCTACATCTGGTGCTGGATGATCGTCACTTCCCATCGCATCAACAACAATCCGCATTATTCCTCTCGCTTCCTTAGTATCTTTCCGAATGTTAGCCACAGACAGCACAGAGGGTTTTGAGCTAGGTTACTTCTCAAAATTCTCTTTTTCCTCTGTGGCAATTTTAGAGGGTGATGGCGGATTCTAACGGTGGCAAATGGTTAAGTCAAACAGGGGAAACGGCCGTTTGACAAAATCAAATCATCGTTTATACTACTGTCATATTGACGATCTTCGATATGATGGCACGATGATGACTGACCCTATTACCTTTGGCAAAGCGATTGCCGATGAAACCCGACAAAAAATCATGAACCACCTCTGCTGCCAATGGCTGTGCGTGAGTGATGTGGTGACTTCGTTGGGCGGCGTGTCGCAGCCAACGGTGTCGCATCACCTGGCCATTTTGCGTGAGGCTGGGTTGGTGCACACCCGGCGCGAAGGCAAGCAAATCTTTTACTCCCTGAACCAGGGTGCTGTGGCTTCTTGCTGCGGCGTTCTCATGCAAAAGTATGCGCCTGAGGTTAGCATTTCTGACATTGCCATTGAATAATTTGGTAAGCGCTTTTTTTTGCTCAAACATATAGATGTCTATCAATGCGAGGTGAATGATGACAACAAAAACACGGACAAATGAAGAAATTCATGAGGCAGTACAGGATCGATACGGCCGTATTGCCCAAAACTTTCAATCAGAATTACCAGTATTAAACGACAGCGCAAGCTGCTGTGATCCAGATAGCGGGGCCGACTACTGCGGCAGCGACCTGTACGACGTAGACCTGAGCCAGCTTCCGACTGACGTGACGGGTTTGTCGTTGGGCTGTGGCGATCCGATAGCGATTGCCAGCCTGGAACCAGGCCAAACGGTACTGGATTTAGGCTCTGGCGGCGGCATCGACTGCTTTTTGGCGGCAGAACGCGTGGGGCCGACTGGGCATGTGATTGGCGTAGACATGACGCCCGCCATGCTGGAAAAGGCAAATCGCAACAAGGCCAAGCTAGGTGTAGCGCATGTGGAGTTCCGTCAGGGGCAAATTGAAGATTTGCCAGTGGAAGCTGACAGCGTGGACGTGATTATTTCTAACTGTGTGATTAATTTGAGTCCAGACAAGACGGCCGTTTTCCATGAAGCGTTCCGCGTGCTCAAACCGGGCGGTCGGCTGGCCGTCTCCGACATGGTGACGCGCGGCAAATTTACCGCGCAGGAACGGGCCGATATGTCTGCCTGGGCAGGCTGCATCACTGGGGCAGAGGACGTGGGCGAGATGGCTACCTGGATGCAAGAGGCTGGCTTTGCGCAGATTTCCATCCAAAACAAAGAGGACACAGGCGTGGAATTGGCAGATGTTGATCCTCACGTTGGGGCGGCTCAGATTTTTAGTGCGCGAATTACGGCCGTAAAGCCTTCCATAGCCAAATGACATTCCCGTCAGAAGTCGTCTATGGTGTGAAACCAAAGGCGTAAAAATATCCCCGGAAACTGTGTGCGAACCAATCGGTTTTCACATAGTTTCCGGGCAGCAGCAGCCCCGGCTAACCATCGCCAAAGAAGGCATCCGGTTAGTTTTTAGTTCTGAAGATGGATTCGCCAAAGTGTAGCAACAAACAAATAGGAATAAGGAGATTTAGCTGTTCTCCGCTTTTTGCTTCAACCCTGCAGCAAACGCTTCAAAGCTGTTGGTAAGATCGGGAATGGTTCGACCAAAAATGGGCAGCAGCAAGCCGCTAAAAATCTCCTCTGTGTGGAAAACGATTTGCCCATTTTCATCGGGTGTCAGCGTATGGGTGCGCTCCGATTTGAACAAGCCGAACGGCATTCCTCCGGTCAACACCATCTTTTTGCCCGGTTCAAACCCAGTCACCTTCACGGCAAACGCCTGCTCTGGGCTAAATTTGGTAAAGAACTTCACCTTTTCGCCCAATGCCAGCCTGCCCTCCACCCGCACCATGCCAGGGTCCCAGTTAGAGTAGCCAGCCGGATCGGTTAAAATCTCCCAGATTTTTTGCGCGGGGGCATTTATTGTTTTCTTTGCACTGTACGATCTCATCTCAACTCCTTTGCAAAATTTGCCGGACGTAATCTTGCAGCGCCGCTCTGTTAAAATCTGGCGAGGTGATACGCACGGTGCGTGCCTTTTTGCCGTCTCCTTCCAGCAAGCCATACGCATCTTCAATAGCAACGCCATCATGGAAAATCAGGCTAATCTTACCTTTGCCTACTACCGTTTGAATATGGTTTTTGGTGGTGCCGTAAACCAGGCAGTTTTTCCACTTGATGCTCTCATTAAATTCTGGGCCGGCCTCTAAAATGCAGGCGCGAATCTCAAGAAAGAGCGGCGCAATCTCTGCGCTCAGGTTTTCAATATACTCATTCACAATATCGTTTTGGGAAGGTTGGTAGTTCATATCCACATCCTATCATCTTTGCTCGGCAACTCATTGTAAGAAGCGGCCATAAGGTTATCCTGCAAAATGGAGTTGGCTTCAAAGTAGGCCAGCGGGGCCAACCCCGTCATTTTTTTGAAGGCATTGTTGAGATGGGGCTGGTCGTAAAATGAATTATCGTTGACGTACTCAATGATGCGGGGCATTTGGGCACCAAAGTCGCAGGTTTGGCCTAAAAAGAGGTGAATATTTTGAATGGCCTGTATCTCTTTTTTGCTGAGACCAAAGACAGATTTGTACAGCCTGCGCTTATGGCGAGGCGAATAGGCAGCGAGCCAATCTGTTTCTGCCAATGTGGGGTGCAGCATGGGGGAAATGGTCTTTTTGACCCGCCTTGTTTGAATAGCATGAGTGATTTGGCGGGCAAAATCATTAAGCTCTCGGATCGGCTCGGAAATCCAATCTTGTTCCAAAAATGTATTAGTTGGCATCTCTTTTTGCCAAAATAGCTCGGCAAAGGGTAAGCTGAACCGCGCACCGTACAAAGCGAGCGGTGCTTTTAGCACAAGGTCTAGCCGATGGGTGTGCAAAGTTTTTAGCGACTGCCGGGGTGAAGTAATATCTTGCTGCTGCTTGGCGTCACGGTAACAAATTTCCCCTTCTTGAAGCCAGAAAAAATCAAAGAAGAGTTCAGGAATAAAAATATCCGTGATGCTGCTGGGAAAATCGGTCGTTATTTGCAGTCGCCAGCAAAACAGCAGTTCAGGAAGCGTGTCTATTTTTTGCTTTTGGAATGAGATTTTCATGAGGTTGCTTGTGTATCACGATTTCATTGCGGAAGCAATGGTTGTTTGGTGGAAGGCACGCCATGCGTGTAAAGCCGAGGTTATTAATAAAGAAGTACAAAGCAAAAAGGGCATGTCCACTCGTGTGAACATGCCCTTGACTATATGATGAAATTGTTTTGGGGCAAAGCCCGATTTCCTAGAAAGGAATGTCGTCTTCTTCCTGAGCAGGTGCGCTGCTTTCGTAGCTCTCACCACCACCGCTGTAACTGCCGCCATCGTCGCGGCCACCCAAAAAGCGGACAGAATCGGCGCGAATTTCAAAGGAGGCGCGTACCGTGCCATCCTGAGCCGTCCACAGGCGTGGGCCACCTGTGTTGCGGTCTGGGGTAATTTGCCCTTCGACCAAAACCTTGCGCCCTTTGCTTAAATATTCATTGGTGGTTTCTGCCTGCCGACCCCAAACGCTGACGCGGAACCAGGTCGTTTCATCAACGGGTTGGCCAGTGGAACGATCTGTCCAACGCCGATTGGTGGCCACGCTAAAGCTGGTTACGGCCGTACCGTCGGGCATATACCGCATTTCGGGGTCACTCCCCAAATTTCCAACCACAATTATTTTTTGATACATCAAACACTCTCCTTAAAATAATTACATTTTGGCACATTTTGCCTAAAAGAGAAACGAAATTTCGCTAAATAGTATCACGTTTTAGACAAATGAAAAACAAAGATTTGTGTGCCAAAGCACCCTTTCTTGAGAGCCCTATTTTAGCACAAGTGTTCTAGTAAATCAATTGATTTCTCCTGTAAATCACGTCAATTTGCCCACTTGACCAAATCCCAAATACGCTTACCATTATTGTTATGACAAATAACGGCGGGTATAAGCTGGAATATCTGGAAAAATACCAGAGACGTTCTTCAAAACCTTCTGGCAATAAAAACAAGGGCGACAAAAACAAGCGGGGCTGCCTAACACGGGCACTTATTTTGTTCGTGCAGCTGGGGCTGCTGGGGCTGTTGTTTGGCATTTTGGTCTTTGTGGGCGCGTACATCTATTTCAGCAATGAGCTGTCTGATTCTATCGATCAGGTCGTCGCCTATCGTGGCACGGGCGTGGGAGGGACGCCCCGCTTTTTTGATCGCAACGGCGAGCTGCTCTTTGAATTAACCACCACCGAAAAGCGACTCTGGCTGGCGTACTCCGAGATTCCCCAAACGGTGGTTGATGCGACGGTGGCGGTAGAAGATGACACATTTTGGACTAACTATGGCGTAGACCCAGCCGCGATAGGTGCTGCCTTACTGAACAATTACCGGAATCAAGACGGCCGTCCCGTAGGAGCCAGCACCATCACCCAGCAGCTTGTCCGCCACATCGCCTTTACCTACGAAGAGCGCGTCAGCGTCAGCTACGAACGCAAGCTGCGCGAAATATTCCTCGCCTTCATCATGACCCAGCAGCGCAGCAAAGAAGCCATCATCCAGATGTACCTCAACGAAATTTACTATGGCAATCTGGCTTACGGCATCGAAGCCGCCGCCCAAACCTACTTTGGCAAAGCGGCGCAGGAGCTAAATTTGGCGGAAGCTGCCTTTTTAGCCGGATTGCCGCAGTCGCCCCTGGATTGGGACCCATATACCAATTTTGAAGCTGCCAAAGCACGGCAAGAGTTCATTCTGGACTTGATGGTAGAGGATGGTGCCATCACCGAGCTAGATGGCGAGGTTGGGAGGCAAACCCCGCTGCGCATTCAGCCGCGCATCACCGCCAATGAGGCGGCGCAGGACGTGACGCTGGAAGCCGCCCACTTTGTGCTGTACGTGCAAAATGAGCTAGAGCGGCTCTACGGTCCTGATGCCATTGCTCTGGGCGGCTGGCAGATTACGACCAGCCTGGATTTAAACATGCACCAAATGGCAGAAACGGCCGCACGCGACTGGATTGCCTCTCGCACCGCTGCACATGACGTCAGCAACGCCTCCGTGGTCATCCTCAAGCCAGGCACAGGCGAGATTTTGGCGATGGTGGGCAGCCTGGATTACTTTGATGAGTCAATTGACGGGCAGGTAAATGTGGCTCTCAGTCCGCGTCAACCGGGCAGCAGCATTAAGCCCATCACCTACGCCACCGCCTTGCAGCGCGGCTGGTCCACTGCCGACGTGCTATGGGACGTGCCCATCGAGCTGGATTTGGGCGGCGGTGAAAAGATGGTACCCACCAATTATGATGGCTACTATCGCGGCCCGGTGCTGTTCCGGGATGCTTTGGCCAACAGCTACAACATCCCGCCCGTCCAGCTTTTGCGGGACGTGGGCGTGCCCAATTTTGTAGCCACCGCCCGCAACATGGGCATCGAGTCACTGCGGGAACCACCTGGCTTTTACGGCCTAGCACTCACGCTGGGCGGCGGCGAAGTGCCGCTTATTGAGATGACCCATGCCTTTGCCACATTGGCCAACCAGGGCCAAAAACCGCGCCTCACTTCCATTCTCAAAATTACGGACAGCCGGGGCAATGTCATTTTTGATGCGCAGCAAAATCAGCTACCGGCCGTCAACGCTATTGACCCAAAGATTGCCTACATCATTACAGATATTTTGGATGATGACGCAGCGCGGGTGGCGGCGATGGGATACAACAATGCGCTAGAATTGCCGTTCCCGGCCGCGGCCAAAACCGGTACTACCAACGACTTCCGCGACAACTGGACGATTGGGTACACGCCGGGTGTGGTAGTGGGCATCTGGACGGGCAATTCAGACGGCCGTCCCATGATCGATTCGTCTGGCTTACGCGGGGCGGCACCACTGTGGAACAGTATCATGCAAACCATTTATGCTGATCCGGAGATGATGCAAAGTTTGTGGGTAAACGGCCGTCCCCCAGCCAACGGGTTCATCCAGCCGCAGGGGATTGAGCTGCGTCCAGTTTGTTACCCATCCGGCACGGGGGGCAGCAGTTGCACTGCCGGCCGTAACGATTGGTTCATTGTGGGTGCGCCGGTGCATGGCAACGCCCGCATCAGCTACAATCCCAACATGGGTGAACATTTGGGTGCCTGGACGCTATCCACCATGCCCCTGCCAGCGGAAGATGCCCAGCGCATTTTGGATGCCCAGCCAGAACTGAGCAATGGCAGCAAAATCCCCCGCCCCACCGAATGCGTGATTAACACAACCAATCCCCCCGAAAACGCCACCGTGCGGCTCTATCTGCCCGTTCCTCCGTTTTACCCAGATGAAGTCAAAGCCCGACAGTGGGCGCAATCAACCGGGTACCGCATGGCACCCCCTTCAGTTTGCCCCCTTAGCGTCTTGCGCGGCTCACCCACCAGTACCCCTGAAGGCGAATAGCTTAACCTTCAAAATCCTGCACAAATTGCACTAGAGTGTTAAGCATGTTGTCAAACACGGACAAGCGGGCGACTTCGTAGCCGTGGCTGTTGGCGCGCACTTGCCCCATGCAGGCGATGCGCTGTGCGCCACCGGCGTAATAAACCAAACTGGCATCACTGGCGGCACTCTGATACACGACGGGCTGTAGCTCTGTTCCGGCGGCGAGTGCCGCTTGGCAAAATGCTTGCAACAGCGGCTGGTCGTAATGCCCCAGCCGATCTTTGCTCCAGATGGCGGGACGGCCGTCTAGCTGCAAATCACTCTCCGGCGGCATCGGTGCCCCATCCACACTAACAAAAATCTCCGGCTGCTCGCGCAAGGCCAATGATTTGGCGCCGTGCCCGCCCACCTCTTCACTGACGGTAAAGGCGATGATGGTGGGATGATACGGCCGTATCTCCTCCACCCTCATTCGCTCCAGCAATCGCAAAAGAGCAACTACCCCCATCCGGTCATCAAACGTCCACGCCGCCACCAGCGGGTCGGCCGGATCGCCAAACAGCATCGGGCCGCGCCGCTCACGGGTGGGCACGCCTGTGGAGCCGGGTCGCACCCCTGCCGCTTTTAGCTGCTCTGGCGACAGTCCGGTCATTACCCGCACATCGTTCCAGGTGATGGCTTGATTAGCGGCATTGGCTGTGTGAGTAGACCCCATCGACAGGATGCCCACAATCGTTTCCCGATCGCCCAGAATCTCCATAGGGCCTTCCCCCAGCTTCCAGGGATGCAGCCCTCCGCTGTTGCTCACTTGCAGGCTGCCGTCTGGGTTGATTTTGGTCACAACAAGGCCAATTTCATCCATGTGGGCGGCATACATGAGCAGGGGCACTTGAGGGGAACGGCCGTCCACTCTTACAAGCACATTCCCCATTCCGTCAGTTTCATGGGCAACGCCATATTTATCCAACTGTTGCCGAACCAGTTGCGCCAACTGCTGCTCACGGCCTGTGGGTGATGGGACAAGTAATTTTGTAAAAAGTTGAAGGGCGGGGTGTTGATCGTTCATGATCAATATTGTAGCAAAGAAAAAAGGTTGACGGGCTGAACCCATCAACCTTTACCCAAGGCAATGTGCGGTTTATTGGTTGAGCAGGAAGATAGCAGAATCTTTTTCGCTTACATTGCTGGGGCCGTAGGTGATGAGCAAGCCTGCTTGGGAGGCAGATTTGCTTAACACAACAGAGCCTGTTTGTGTTAAGCCAGCTTCTATTTTGCCTCCGACCCGTTCATACGCCATCATCTTGCCTTCATCCCAATCGTCGCGCAGGCCGTTGCTGTTCACGGTGAAAAAGGCCAAACCGTCGCCCACCACGAGCCATTCTGGTGAGCGAACCAGCAGGTCGTTATCTTCTGGGGCGGCAATGGATAGGTCCAGACGCAGCGCATCGCCCAAATCTTCAACGGCTTGGATGGTAACGGTGGCGGCGCCCACAATAAATGGCTCGTCAATGGGTAACGCCTGGGCGTTAATCAAATAATCGTAGCCGCCAACGGCTTCCAGATCATCGCCTACAACAAAGGGGATAGTAAAGTTGCTGCCTGCGCCGTTCATATCCATCTCAATGGTTTGGGGACGTTCATCAAGATTGTTGAAGCAGATGCGTACCAAGTAACCAAATCCGGCCGAAAAGTGGCTGGCTTCGCTTCTGGTATTGCCGCAGTCGTTGCCGAACCGACTGTTATCATCGCTGTCGCTGGCTTGCCAGCCCAGAAAGAAATTGTTGCTGGCAGCGGCAAATGTGTCTCCCGTTCCCCAAACTTCAGCCAGCAGTACCTGCTCATCCCCTAATGATTCGATGGCATACGGCCGTACACAAACTGGCATGACGCTCGCTGGACAAAAAGCTGCACCCCACTCTGCGTTCGTTTCGGTAGCAAAGGTGCGAACGTCCGGCATGAAGCGGGCGTTTTCTTTGGGCGGCGCGGTTTCCGACGCGCTCTCTTCAGCAGGTTCGGTTGGTTCTGCTTCGGCACTATCTGGTTCGCTAGGTGTTTCAGAGGCAGCGGGAGTCTCCCTTTGGGCAACATCTTCCACCGCCTCGGCCACGTCTTCTACGACGGGTTCCAGATTAAATGAGCCGCAGCCGACCAGCCCCAAACCTAAAATGATTAAAGTGATCAATGTGAATGTTTTCATGGTTGTGTCTCCTGATGTGTGTGATTTCTGTTTTTATAGCAAAACGGCCGTTTCAGGAGATAACGGCCGTGTAACAAACTGGGTGGATATTGTAACAAAACTGTTACACGCGGCTGTAAGGGAGCCGAACTGTAAAAATGGTGCCGGTTTGGTTGCGGCTTCGCACATCAACAGACCCACCGTGAAGCGTCACGATCCGCTTGACCATGGGCAACCCTAGCCCGCTCCCTGGTATGCCCCGTGCCTGTTCACCCCGGTACAAATTATCAAACACCTGGCGCAGTTCATGTTTGGGAATGCCCATGCCGTTGTCGGCCACTTCGATAACGGCCGTTTGCCCGTTGTCAGAAGCGCGTACATCCACCCGGTCGGCCGGGGCGGTATATTTAAGACCGTTGTCTATGAGATTGCGAAACGCCAGAATGAGCAGTTCCCGGTCGCCTTGAATGGTGGCAATTGGCCAGGGCGTTTCTTGTAGCGTCAGCGTGACGGTGCGATCCTGCTGCCAAGCCTCTTCCGCCAAACTAACCGCCTCGGTAAGCACATCGGCCAAATCTACCGGGGCAGATTCCAGGTCGGCCGCTTCCAGTTCCGTCAGGCGGCGCAAATCAATGACAAGTTGGCGCAGCCGCTCAGTCTGCTCAGCAATGCGCGTGAGCGACTGCTGTTGTGCGTCGTCTAATGCGTCGCTCTGCTGCAAATTCACAATGCCTAGGCGAATAATGGTGAGGGGATTTTTCAGTTCGTGATCCAGACGGCGCAAAAACTCACGATTTTCTGCTTGCGCTGCGGTTTCGGTAAGCTGCTTGCTTTTTTCTTTTGATTGGTGCAAGCGGGCTTGGGTGGCAACGGCCGTTACGCCTAAAACTGTCAGCAGTAAGCCCCCCATGCCGCTCACCCACGCTAGGTCAAACGTGGCCCGCTGCTGCGTGTTTGCCAAACCTAGCCAACCGCCACGAAACGCCACCGAGAGCAAGAGCCCAAGAGCCAGCGGCAACAGTGCCAATGAATACGGCCGTAACCCCTTCCACCTCATCACACCCCCTGCACCGTGGGCAAAAAGCGATACCCTTGCCCCACCACCGTCTCAATAAATTGCGGCATATTGGCATTGTCCCGCAACGCTTTGCGAATTTCTGCCACGCGCATATCCACTGCCCGTGTGCTAACAGCATACGCCCAGCCCCAGATTTCATCGAGCAAATGGTCGCGGGTAATGACTTCCTGTGGATGGGACATGAGGTAAGCTAGCAGGTCAAAGGCGCGGCTGGTTAGCTCGATGGATTGATCATTTAGCGTAACCTGACGTGTTTGGCGGTTTAGCTGCAAATTTCCGCTGGTTAGCTGAGGGAACTGTTTGAGGGCAACGGCCGTTGCCCGTGAAGTTCGTCGTAAAATGGCCTGAACACGAGCAAGTAGCTCCAAAGGGTCAAACGGTTTGTTCAGGTAATCGTCGGCCCCTTCTTGCAAAGACAAAACGCGCTCGCTGGCGGCGTTGACCTGCGTCAGCAAAATCACCGGCGTCCAATTGTCATCCTGGCGCAGCCGCCGCAGCACGGAACGGCCGTCTAGCTGGGGCATGAGCATATCCAAAATGATGAGGTCGGGAGCGTGTTGGGCAACGGCCGTTAACGCCTGCGCCCCGTTAGCCGCCGTGAAAACTGTGTAGCCAGAGCGTTCTAGCAGCGGTTTTAATTCAGCCAACAAATCTGGCTCATCATCTACAATTAGCAAGGTGTGTTTGCTGTTTTCCGTCATTGACGCTAATTGTACTGCAAATAGTAGTTCTGGCGGGAACGGCCGTCCGGCAAAGGTGACAATCGTCGCAGAATTGCATCTATGAATTCCCAAATCTTCACGTTAAAATGTAGTGCAGCATCTCATCATGAATGAAAATAGTGCATAAAAAAATACTGTTTTCAATGGAGTTTCCCATGACCCACGTAGTCCAAACTGACCCGAAGACCAGCAACCCGGCCGCAATGGAGCAGGCAAACCATGCTTTTTTGCAAGCATACCCAACGTACGCCAGCACGAAACTGCTAGATGAATGGCGGCAAACGGAATACGGCCGTCTCGACACCACCAAACAAATCTATCTGGATTACACTGGCGGTGGCCTTTATGCCGAAAGTCAGCTCGATGCCCACATGGACATCCTCAAAAGGCAGGTGCTGGGCAACCCCCACTCCGCCAACCCTACTTCGCTGGCCATGACAGACATGGTAGAAGGCACTCGCAGCTACGTTCTCAACTACTTCAATGCCGATCCCGATGAATATATCGCTGTCTTCACCATGAATGCCAGCAATGCCCTCAAGCTGGTGGGCGAGGCATACCCCTTTGCCCCCGGCAGCCACTACTTGCTCACCTACGACAACCACAACTCTGTCAACGGCATTCGCGAATTTGCCCGCAACAAAGGTGCCGAATTCAGCTACGTTCCCCTCACCACTCCTGATTTACGTATAGATGAAGCCGCCCTGGACGAGCTGCTGGCCGCTGGCGACCCGGCACAGCACAACTTATTTGCTTTTCCTGCCCAGTCCAACTTTTCAGGCGTGAAGCATCCGCTGGCACTAGTTGGCAAAGCGCAAAAGCAGGGCTGGGATGTGTGCCTGGATGCGGCCGCTTTTGTACCGACGAGCAACTTGGACTTAAGCCAAGTCAAGCCGCAGTTTGTGACGATGTCTTTTTACAAAATGTTTGGCTACCCCACCGGGCTGGGGGCGTTGCTCATCCGCAAATCAGTGCTGGCAAAGCTGCATCGCCCTTGGTTTGCAGGGGGCACCGTGAACTTTGCCAGCGTGCAGGCACGTGGACATTATTTGGCACCCAATGAAGCTGCCTTTGAAGATGGCACGGTGAACTACCTCAACATCCCGGCTGTCAAAATTGGTTTGGCGCATTTGCAAAAAGTGGGAATGGAGACGCTTAGTGAGCGTGTACGCTGCCTCACGGGCTGGTTAATTGATGAATTGATGGCATTGGTGCATGGAAACGGCCGTCCCATGATTCGCATCTACGGCCCTACCAACACCCACATGCGCGGTGGCACGGTCACGCTCAACTTTTATGATCCAGACGGCCGTTTGCTAGATTATCGCCGCATTGAAGAGCTAGCCAATGAACAAGGTATCTCTTTGCGAACTGGCTGCTTCTGCAACCCCGGCGCAGGCGAAATAGCCGAAGGGCTCACCCGTGAGGATATGCTAGCTGGTTTGGCTGAATCAGAAGATATGACCCTGCCTCGGTTCATGCAGCTCATTCAGCATCGCGGCAATAAAAGCGCGGGTGCCATTCGCATTTCTGTGGGCCTTGCTTCTAACTTTGCCGATGTGTATCGTTTCATGCAGTTTGCTGCCAGTTTCCGCAACAAAACCAACCTCAACATTGGCCAGGCGACATTTGATATTGCCTCCTGCCGCGTCATCCGCGACGGTAGCTAGGCCGAAAACAAATCACGAATTGACGAATAGAACGAATGATATATTCGTCAAGTTCGTATCATTCGCCTGATTCGTGGTAATAAAAAGAGGCGACTGCTAAATCAGCAGTCGCCTCGCTCTTTTTGTTCAAATTTGGGTAGATTCAGATACTAATCCACAAAGTCAGTTAGGCCAACCCAACTGTAGCCACCAACCCAGGAGTAACCACCGACCCAACTGTAGCCGCCAACCCAGGAGTAACCACCAACCCAACTGTAGCCACCAACCCAGGAGTAACCGCTCTGCCAAACGTCTTCTTGAGTCCATTCATCCCAGTCGGTATTGCCAACCCAGCTATAGCCGCCAACCCAGGAGTAACCACCGACCCAACTGTAGCCGCCAACCCAGGAGTAACCACCAACCCAACTGTAACCACCCACCCAGGAATAGCCTCCGGCATCAGCCAGTGGTTCGCCATTTTCATCCACCAGAATAAATTCGCCATCGCGGTAGACAACAGGCCCAACATATGGTTCGCCGGGAATCATGCCTGCGTTGGCTTCCCCTTCGGCTGGGTCAAGCACGGCAGCCGGTGCCCAAACGCGCCCGGCTCCTTGTTGGAAGATGCTCCATGCTAGCGTGCCATCTTCATAGGCAGCGGGCTGTGCCGAGGCCATGAGGGCATATTTCACCTGGTTGGGCGTCATATCTGGATTTTCTTGAAGCATCAAGGCCACTAAACCGGAGGTAACGGCCGTTGCTGATGAAGTTCCAGCAATTTCATAATAGTTGCCGCGCACTTTCAAATCGTGATTCTCTTGTGCCCAGGCAGAGCGGCGTGGCGCGTAGGTAAGCATGTGCGCTCCTGGGGCCACAACATCAGGCTTCACAAAGCCAACCTCGGTAGGGCCTGCGCCACTGAATGGGGCAATATAATCATCGCTGGGGTCATCCGGTGTGTAGTTGTCGGTAAAAGCACCTACGGTAATGACAAATGGATCGTTGCCGGGGGCAGCGATGGTCATCGCCTCTGGCCCTTCATTACCAGCAGCCGCCACAACCACAATTCCGGCATCCCAAAGCATTTCCACGGCCTGGTTTATGGGGTCTGCCCAATACGGGCTGCTAATTCCACCCAACAAGGAGAGGTTCACCACGCGAATGTTGTGCTCGTCCTTGTTTTCCAGAATCCAGTTAAGCCCTTCGATGATGTCTGTGTAGGTACCTTTGCCGTCGGCATCCAGTGCGCGCACGTCAATCAGTTTTACCCTGGGCGCAATGCCAATATACCCATCTGCGTCGCGTGTGCTGTTGCCAATGAGGCTGGCCATCATGGTGCCGTGTCCATGCGGATCGCGCATCCGTGTGCCTTCATCTAGCGCATCGTAATGGGCAACGATCCGACGGTTGCTCCAGCCATTTTTATCAATACCAGTGTCTACAATGGCGACGCCGATTTGCTGGCCTTTAATGCGCTCTGCCCACAGTTCATCGACGCCCATTACTTCTGGGAAGGTGGCGTCAACTTGCTTGATTCGGCTGCCAGCGGTAACGCCAGCTGCCTTAACGGATTCATCCTCATGGATGGCAACGGTGCGTTTGTCGGCTGCAATTGCTGCCAGCGCATGTTCCGGCACGGTTGCAGAGACAGCATTGATGATGGCGAGCTGTTCATGTGCCTCACCACGATATGATTCCACAATAGAAACGGCCGTATCCACGCTTTCTGCCTGAATCAGCACAGAAACACGCTCTGTGCCACCAGACACAAATGGAACGGCCAAAAATGCAGTTAACAAGATCAGCAAAGCTGTGAGTGAAAATTTGTACTTCATTTGATTGACTCCCCTGGTGTAAACAGCTTATAAAAATTGGCTCGTATTTTTATGTGAAGCACTGTTTACGATCTGCAATTTATTGTCTGAAGACAGTAGAAGTAAGTAAGCGGCAGGTATTCTGTCAATCCAGGACCAGAACCGAATACGAATGGGAAGTGTAACGATTCACCTAATGAGGGTTGGCTCCCATTTGCTTTTAGTATTTGCCAAAAGGTAGTGAAACTCAATAGGAAAAAAAGGTAGGTCCCGGTTGGAAAGAGGTGAGGTGAGGGGAACGGCCGTTTGCCGTGTGGCCTATTTGGGGTTGAGGGGCTGGCAATGATTGTTGCAAAATGGGTAAATAGACTGTAAACAGGCTTCCTTTTGCCTCTTCACTGATAACTTCAATACGGCCGTCATGGGCTTCAACAAGTGCTTTGGTTATGGCTAATCCCAGACCCGTTCCGGCAGCCAACGTCTTGTGTGACGAGACGCGGTGGAAGCGGTCGAACACATACGGCAGCTCTTCAGGAGGAATCCCATAACCAGAATCTTGAACCTGTATGCACAATTCATTGTCACGGAAGGAGATTGTGCAAGAGACTTGGCCGCGCTTTGGCGTGTATTTGACAGCATTCGTTAATAAATTGTGCAAAATTCGTTCCATATGGCGACGATCTGCCAACGCATTGGTTTGCACATTGGCACCTGAAAGCTGCATGTTGATCTGTTTGGTTTCAGCCTGCGCTTGAACAACATCATAAACCGTTGTGGCCACTGCGCTAAAGTCAAAGACCTCTTTTTCTAGCAGGACTTCTCCTGTTGTCTCAATTTTTTCTAGGTCTAGTATGTTGTTGACAATACCGATAAGCGTTTCCTGGCTGCGCAAAACCGTATCGATCATCTGCGGTTTTTTCTCAAGTATATTGGGGAACTCCTTGATCATTGTTGCATAGAGGTGAATGCTGGTCAGTGGTGACTTCATATCATGGGTCAATACAGCCAAGAATGTATCTTTTTCATCTATTGCTTGTTGCAATGCGGCCGTTCGCTCTGCCACAATCTGTTCCAGGTTGTTCAGGTGGGCTTGCATATGCCGTACATATAGACGAAAAGCATACGCGGACAAGACGATAGGTAAAAAGAAAACAACAATGCCTAGTAATCCTAATTGCATGGCTGCAAAAGCCAAAGCCCCGCCTCCGACGCTCAAAATGATAACGTTTATTGGTAAGGCCCATAGGTTTTCTAACCAAATCGTTGCTGGTTTTATAGCTGGCCCGTTCTTCAAGCGGATAATCCCCATGAGCATCCAAAAGTTAACTTGGTCATAAACAATGGCGGCGGCAAGCCAGGGGATAATCTGACCCAGTAATGAGCTAGCTCCCAATAGCTGCTGAACATAGAGAAAGACGTTCGCAGCAATGTACATGGCCAAGCTAAACATGCCTGCATTGAAACTAAGTTGCTCCCAATTTTTGGATTCGGTGGCTTGCTTTTTTGAGGAAACGAGCCAGATGCCATAGCTACAGGTGGCCGCAGACAACGCGGCTGCTTCTGGCCCGAAAAGAGGAATAAGTGCCATGCTAACGGCCGTTCCTACCTCAATAGCCATTGCTTGGTCAGAAACTATCGCAGATGTGGCAAAAATATCGGCAAGGACGGCTAGACAAATAATGAGCAATAAAGTAGACGTTGCAACAAAGTTCATCAAAGGAATTTGGCGTAATCCCAATAAAACAATGATAAACCCTGTTAAGCTAATTAACAGTAGATACAGAAAGTAAGGTTGGCGAATCTTTGTTTTGTTCACAGCTTGGTGTTCTAAGTATCGGGCAGTTTGTCAAGGTTGAACACTTCAGTTATGTCAAATTGCGCCATTGGCTGTATTTTCAACTTTTATTGCACACAAATATATAATATACAGTCTGTTCGGCTTGTAAACGTTGCTTTGGTACCACCAGACTAAGAAATAGACCTCACAACAAATCTTGCTATAAGGTCAACCTATTGGAATTACAAATTTACAATGGCCAAAAGAGTAGGATGCAAACAGTGCAGATTTGCTCTAATCTGTAGCTATGATTATTTCAAGAGCTTTTTCTACTGTTTCATCTTGCACTGTATCCGGATCATCTGGTGCGATGATTGTTGGTGTGAACCCTGAACCTTGATAAGATGTTCCTGTAGGCGTTTTCCAATGTCCAATTGTGTATTCAAACAGATAGTCATCCCGCAATTTTACGGTGTTTTGAACAGTGCCTTTGCCAAACGTTGTAATGCCAACTGTTGTTCCTCTTCCTAATTCTTGAATTGAGGCTGCCACAGTCTCAGCTGCAGAAAAGGAAAACTCGTTTACAAGGACGACTAAAGGAATGCTAGGAGCAATGGCTTGTCCTGTTGCCGAGAACATTCTTATTTCGTTATCTTTTAGCACAACTTGGAACAGATTCCCTTCTTCAATAAAGTAGCTCATCGTTTCTTCGGCAACTGCCATTGATCCACCACCGTTAAAACGAAGATCCCAAATAACGGCAGGCGGGTCGGTGGCCATTATTTCAGCCAAGGCGTCTTCAAATAAAGCTGGAACGTTTGTTGTGAATGTATGTTGAGCAATATATCCAACGCCATTTTCCAAAATATCCCACTCTAGGGCGATGCGCTCAATACGAACCGGATTAAAAGTAAAAATTTCCCCATTTCGCTGCACGACAAGTTCAACCGATTCTCCAACCGGGCCGCGAAAAAGCAAGGCGGAACCGGTTACTGTCGTAGCAGCATTTACGGGGATACCATCAATAGAGATCAAGATGTCTCCCACTTTGACACCTGCAATATCCCCAGGCCCATTCTCTATCACTGTTTCGATAAAAAGCTGAGCGGCGTCGTTAATATTTGGCACCAAACCAACAACCCCTGTTTCCCCAGCGAAATCAGCGTCAAATTTAAGTGAGCTAGGCGGTGGAATTACAACTGCGAAGGGATCGTTTAGACTTTCGACAATTGCTTGAGCGGCGGCAAAATCCAGGGTTTCATCAGCAGGAATCTCCCCAGGTGAATCTCGTTGAACGATCTGTTTTACCTCATCTGTTAAGGTAATTTGATTTGGAATGAGCAGGCCACGCAAAACCCAACCAATAATTAACCAAATGAGGGCAATTGATATGAATAAACCAGTCTGTTTAGCCGTGTCGCTAGGGAATTTCTTCATGATTAACCTACCTGCAACGCACAAAAAAACGACTGTGCAGTTTATTGCTCAGCCGTTCTCTGTTCAGTTGAATGAGTTGTGTTCAGATTAATTTAGCCAGTCCAGGCCCAGCCGCCAGTCCAGGCCCAACCGCCAGTCCAGGCCCAGCCACCGGTCCAAGCCCAACCGCCAGTCATATTAGAAATACCTTCGGCTAACTCTACTATCCCACCGTTAGCAAAAAACATTGCCATGGGGATAAGCAGTACCGCCAATAAAACTGCCAGGCTAATTACCAAGTAACGCTTTGACATATTCAACACTCCTTCTATTAGGTTTTCGCAAGGTTCACAATGGGGGAGCGATGCAAGGACAGTGAGGGCGCAACGCAAGATTTGGACAATTATGCAGATTATGGATGAAAAGACAATAATTCAAAGGTGACAATTTGCGTGAATTTCTATGGCTATTGTCATGTTTCTTTATCCTGCTGCTGTTTTTTCTGGAGCAGACGGGCAGCCAGGGTGCCAGGTTTGGCTGATTCTACTGGCTTATTTGTTACAGAAGGAGGTTTTTGAACGGCCGTCCTGTTCTCATTCACTCTTGCCCTTGCAGGCTCTTTATCTTTAGTTGATACAGGTTGGGCTGCTTCTTGAGTGGGTGGCGATGGCGATGTGGTACTCTTTTCTGCGCGTTGCTTGGCCTCAAACAGCCGTGATACCTGCTCTGTGCGCGGTGTTGGTGCCACCGTTGCGGGCTGCAAACGGCCGAATGTCACCGCCCAGGCGCGTTCCCAATCGCGACGGGTGATGACTAGGCGACGAACAGCAATGTCTACAGGCAGGAGCAGCACCGCCAACAGCGTCAGCCAGGTCCAAATGGGGCGAGTGGTGGCTTCCGAAGGGAGGGTGTGATCAAAGACGGCCGTTTCCAAACCTGCTAAATCTTGCCCACCTGTCACGGCTGCAATGTTCTCCAAGAGCTGTGGGTTCGTCTCAAATTCGCGGTATTCAGGAGAATAACCCAGCACCCAGCCGCTGGTTTGCCCCACCACATTTTCTTCCGTACCGTCAGAGCCAGCCACGCGAATGAAGTACGCGCCATCTGTTTCTGGCTCAAATTCAGCTTCGTACCTGCCGGGGGCGACTTGAGCCAGAGTCATATTTTGCACCGAGCCATCGGGCGTAACCACATTGGCTTCCATTGTTAAATTATTGAGGAAATCGCCGCTGCTGCCGCGTGCGTCCACCGTCAGCGTTGCCTGTTCGTCGGTGTAGGTGATCACACTTTCTACATTGCTATCGCGCTCTTGCGAGATGGTCCAGCGCACCGCTTGCGCCCAAAAGGCTGGGAAGCCATCCCACTGAACCCAATCACGCCCCCAACGTCCCGTGGCGTCAGACGTCCAGGCGACTGAACGGCCCAGGCCATATTGCCACGCGGCCAGCACAGGGTCTCCTTGTTCCGAGCTCAACACCACCTGGGCGGTGTCTTTGGGGCTGGTGCCAACATAGCCATAAAGCGGTGGCACGGCCGTAATCCCCGCCAAGATTGGGCTGTTGCTTACCAAGCTGGGGAAGAACCGCTCTTCAATTAGGTACGTTCGCTGGATAGACGTGGTTTCCTGCGTAAAGATTTGGGGCAGGTTGGCCGCCTGGTTGGTGAAATGGAAACGGCCGTTGCCCCACTGCGCCACCTGCTGCAACCAGGGCACATCCGGGCCATCGCCAATGGAAACGGCCGTTACCGTAACCCCTTCCTCTACCAGAGAAGCAATTAGTGGCTCAACCCCTTCTTTTTGCTCGGAATCAGCACCGTCCGCCAGCAGAATGACGTGCTTCACCTGATTTGGACTGTCTGCCAAAGCGGCAGCCGCTGCTTCTAGCCCGGTTCGCACATAAATGCCGCCACCGCCTGCACCAATTTGCCGAATCAAATTAATTGCTTCTTCCCGCTCGCTTGCTGGCAGCGGCCCGATGGGATTGTCCGGCTGGGTATCTACCGGAAAAACGGCAATCTCATCAAAATCATTGAGCAATTCCACGACGCGTACAGCCCCCTCCGCCGCGAGCTGAATTTTAGTCACGCCCCCTTCTAGCGCGCTCATGCTGCCGGAGCGGTCAATCACAATCACAATGCTCACCGAGGGGAATCGCTCCTGATCTTTGATTTGCATCTCCACAGGCAGTGTTTCTTCAAGCGGCGTTTTGAAATAGCCACCCATGCCGTAGCTTTGTGGCCCGCCGACTGCTACCAGTCCACCGCCCAGATCGCGCACATAGCTTTGCAGCGTTTCCATCTTGCGCGGCGAGAGATTTTTAGCGTTGACGTTCACCAAAATCACGCTGGCATAATTGCTTAATTCGGCCAGGCTGGCGGGCAAGTCGGCCGGTGTAGTGCGATCCACTACTAATCCGGTTGCCTCCAGTGCCAACAGCAGCTGGGGGGATTCATCTGGCTGAGGAACGCCATTATCGTCTACCGTGCCGTCGTTGGCTACCAGCAGCACGCGCGGCGGACCGGTAATCTCGGTGTAGGCAGCCAGCTCATTATTTTGGAAGAAGGTGTCATTGGTGGGGGTGAGCTGCACCCGGTAGCGGGCAAATTCCTGTTCCAACGCGCGCAACCGCACGGCAAAGTTATTGGTGCCCCGCCGCAGCTGCACGGCTTCTTCATACACCACGTTGCCACCAGAAAGGACGCGCAGTGTGGCGGGCATGTCGGCACTGCTCTCGGCCGTAATGTCCAGACGAAAGGTTTCTCCCTGGCTAATGCGGGTAGGTGCGCTGACGCTGGTGAGTAATGCTTCGGCGGCAGCGGCTTCACGCCCCAGCAGCACATAACTAATTTCTACGCCGCTGTTGGCCGCCAGCCGTGCTGCTTCATTGGCGTCGCCCACGGTGGCTGTACCGTCGCTCAAAATCACCAGGCGACGAGCTGAACCGGCGGGAAATAGGGCCATGCCCAGGCGGATCGCTTCGGCGATGTCGGTTTGCAGGGCTTGTGGCACGGAGCTGACGGGAGCGAGTTCAGCCAAGCCGCTCATAGGGCGTTCTACCAATGCGTTGGCACCAAACAAGATAACGGCCGCTTGGTCGTTGGGTGTCATGTTTTCCAACGAGGTGCGAATGTAGGATTCGGCCGTTTCTGCCTGGGTGGGGCTAATGGAGTCGGAGGCGTCTACCAAAAAGACAACGGCCAGTTCGTCGGCGGCGCGGACGAACTGCGTTCCTGCCAGGCTAAGCACCAGCAGCAGCATAATGAGAGTGCGCAACCCCAGGCTCACCCAGTCGCGCCAGCGTCGCCCAGCGGCACGTCGGGGCTGCCCTAGCCAGAAAAAGTAGGGAACTGTTAGCAAAAGCAGGAGGGCAAGCGGGGCGGTGAAGTTCACGTTTCAGTAATCAATATGCCAGTAATCAATAATCGGTTGGGGGCATTATAGGGGATGTTACTGGTTTGGGGAATGGTTTTTGACGGTTATCTAATGTGCGATTGCCCGACGCAGTGGTACGTTGTGGGTTTGATGTGCTGTAGGCCATCCCCTCAGGTGAATGTGCAGGTGTAGTATGTGGTGTTTTGCTTAATCGGCAAAATGGACCGGTAGGTAGATAGTGAAAACGGAACCTGCACCATACTTGCTTTGGGCATCTACACGGCCACCGTGGGCCATTACGATAAATTTTGTTAGTGCCAGCCCCATGCCTGCGGAACGGCCGTTGCCGTTTGCCTTTAATTTCGCCAGACCAGACCAAATATCTTCCAGACGTTCCGGGGGAATGCCGACGCCAGTGTCTACCATGCGCAAATAGAGATCGTTCCCTGCGAGACCGCATTCTACCTGCACGACGCCACCAATCTTGTTGAACTTGATGGCATTGTGAAGCACATGCTGCGCTGCTTCCAAAAGCTGGTCTTCGTCTCCCAGCACGGTGGTGTACGGGGTAGTTGCGTTAAATTCCACAACGACACGACGCGCTTCGGCCATCGTCCGCAGGTTGCGAATGACTTGTTGAGCAACTTCATCCAGCCGCACAATTTGAAAGTTAAATGCATTGCGCATCTGGATACGGCTCGAAATGTTGATGAGCTTTTCGATAGGCAACTTTATTTCGCTTATCTGCTGGTCGATTTGGCTGGCGAGCTTCAGGGTCGTGGCATCCTCTTTGGTTTGTAGCTGTTGAACTTCGCGGGTGAGGGTGTTGAACGGCCGTCTTAACTCCGGCGAAATCAAATCGACAAATTGGGAATAGAGAGCAACCAACTCCTGTAGATGCTGCTTGTCGCGGGTGAGCGTCTGGTTTTGCCGGAACACATATTCATTGATTTGGCGCAGGCTGGTGATATTTTTTGCCTGGGCCAACAGCGGGCTAATTTGCCGGGCCATACTGTCCAGTAGATCGTAATCGGGCTGATCATACGTGCCGCCAGATGTTTTTAAGCCAAGTGCCAAAACCCCGATAAGACTATCGCCAGCGTGAAGCGGTTTGTACAGAATGCGTCTCCAATTGTCTAGCGAGGTTCGTTCTGCCTCTGGCAACTGCGCAAATTTTTCCAGTGTGTCAACATCGTATTGCACCAACGGTACGTGATTTTGGCGCAGGAATTGGTTTACGGGGCTACTTTTGCTCAAGGTTAAAGAGGAGAGGGCGCGATTGTCCAGGCTGGCTAACGGCCGTAAAATTAGTCTGCCTGCGGGTCCATCATCTGTCGTAAATAACCACGCCTCATCTGTAGCCAGATTTGCCTGCACCAGTCGTAGAAAAAGCTGCCCTAGCTGCCCCGGTTCTGGCAGATTGCCAACCGCGTTGCTGAACTCCTCCGTAACCATTTCTTGCCCCATTGTGTTGGGTACAAAGATGCGGCTTGAGAGCTGCGTAATAAAGTGATTGACCAACGTGAACAGCCCCATAAACAGCGCAGCGGCCACCAGAAGTAGCAAAATCTCCCCATTTTGCGGTGTGTTTTCGGGAAGGTTACGCACGGCGCGCACCAGCAGGGTCAAGGCCCCCCAGGTTAGGCCAAACACAATGAGGCCGCTAACCACCCGGCTAAGGAGCTGCCGCACCGATAGCTGCAAATCGGGCAAGGTGGTGCTGGCCAGACTGATAGTGCCGGTAAGGGCGGCCAACATCACCACCAGAACGCCCGCCTGCTGCCAACCTAATTGCCCCGGCTGCTGCACCGAGCCTAGCCCACTGCCCAGTGCCAGCAGCAGCACAACCAGGAGCCAATATTGCACCTGGTTACGAAACAGTGAGGGAGGCAAGTTGCTGTTGAGCTTTTGCGTGAGCATCCAGGTAGCCACAGTCGGAAGCACCCAGCTAGCGATCCAAACGGAAGCCCAAATATCAAACTGGCGGATGGATTGGCCCAGCAACGTGAAGTTTGAGAAGACGTTGGGCCAAATATTAGGGTCCAGGGGAATAGAAATGCCCCAAAGCAGCAGACTTAGGGTAAGCCCAATTTGGCCAAAGCCACGCGGAATCGGTAAGAATGTGAGGGTAGTGTAGAGGAGGAGTACGGCCGTTAAACTCAGCGCATAGTTTCCCACAATCCCCCAACTGTAGATGAGGTTTACGGAGAAGTTGTTGCCGCCAAAAAAACGAATGACGCTGCTAGCCCACACCGCTGCCGACAGCAACGTAAGCGACCAACGAAAAAATAACGGCCGTCTTTTCAGCCGTGCCCGCCATAAATACACGATCATGCCAATAAAACTCAAAGGCAAAGTCGAAATAATTAAGAATTGCTGCGTTAGGGTCATTTACTCAGGCCCAATCCTTGCTCCGTTTCTTTATAGTGTGCGCCATTATACCAACTTTTAATCTTACAAAATTTGGGAAATTGGGATAAATCTGGGGATATATAGGGGAGATTTTACCTATTATCCAACTTATCCCAAAAGCAAACTTGGGATAAATTTGGGATAAATTGGGTTATTTCAAAATGTAATGCGTGCCTTTTTTGGAGCCAATTTTGAGCAGGATGCCGCGATCGACCAGATCAACCAGGTCAAGTCGCAGGGTTTCGGCAGAAACGTTGGGGCATAGTTTTTGGTATTCGCGGTTGGTGATGGAGCCATTTTCACGCACGTAGGTAAGCGCCCGCGTTTGCCGCTCGTTCATGCTTTTGGTCCATTTAGGCGTAGGCTGCCGCTGCCGCTTGTTGTGCAGAGTTACGGTAAAGAGATGTGGCGTTGCCTTGAAGTCTGGAGGCTTGTGGCCGGCCTGGGTCATCTCTTCAATCATTTGATCAATGCCTAACCCCAGTTCCTCGATGTAGCCCCATTGGTAGAGGCCGTTAACCAGGCGCGGATTACGGGAAAAATGTTCTTCGACGAGATTATCTAACGTCATGTAGCCGGGCAAGCCACCAGGGCTGATGATCTCTAGCCGGTTGGCATACATGCGGATTTCGATGCGCCGCCCCTGGATGCGGTAGTCGCGGTGGGCGACGGCGTTAACCAGTGCCTCACGCACGGCAAAGCGAGGGTACTCTAGCAGCTCTTCTCGCTCTAGCTGATTGACGGTGGCCCCAACGCGCATCTCTTCAAAGATGATATTCCAGGTGCGTTCAATGACGCGTGCTGCTGGCCCGATGATCTCATCGCGACGGCCGTAACCAATGCCACCATCCTCGCCACGTGGTTCTGTGCCGGGGAACTTTACAAACACGATGCCACTTTGCGGGAAAAACATTTGCGGATTACGCGCAAACAGCAAAATGCCAATCGTGGTTGGATGCCCATTTCGATCCGTTGCCCCAATTTCAAACAGCAGTTCGCGGGCGGAAAGCGTACGCCCCTGACCTCGTTGTTCGCGGCGGTCCAGATAATCCTGCACGATAGATGTGTCCAGGTCGGTGTACCGTGCGCCGGGGACGAGTTCGGTTTCATATTCGGCCGTATTTTTGCTGTTGGCCAAATTGCGCACTTCGTCACCCGTCAGGGGGCGGTTGGCCGTGCCGCTGCGCACGAGCACACGGCCGTCATCCAATGTGTGTAAATCGGTGCTGCGCGGCACCTCAATGCCAATGAGCGTGCCTTGCGGCGTTTCTACCTGCTGCCATTGGGTGGGCACCGGGGGACGGCAAAGCCGGGCGGCTTCCAGCAAAGCCCCTTCCGCCTCTTCTTCCCAGATGTCATTGACGGGACGGCCGTTTTCGTTTAGCCCCAGCACAATCAAACCCCCATCACCGTTGGCTAGAGCCACCAGGCAAGCTGCCAAATGTTCTGCATCTACTTCTGGCAGAAATGCCAACCGCTGTCCAGGCTTTTGTTTTAACATGACATAATTATAGCAGAAGTTGTGGCGATTAGTGTCACATTTATTGGGAGGGGCGTGGAGAATGGCCGTTTTAGCTAACGTCTTGTTTTGCTGGCGATTATGAACTTAGAGGAACTGGATTTCATACTTGCGATTGATATTCTTTATTTCGTCGAGGTTATTAGAGGCAACGGCACGGGTTACTTCGGCAAAGTACCTGTCCAGCCCGCCGGGAACGGCCGTAATGAGGGCTTTCATAGGAGTGGCGTCATCATTCCTGAAAAAATGTGCCAGACCCTTTTTGAGGATGACGGTTGTTCCGGCTTCAGCCACCACAACTTCATCGCCAAGGCCAAAGGTGCAGGCCCCTTCCAAGATGTAAAACAGTTCATCTTCACGCTGATGGATGTGCCAGGGTGCACCTTGCCCTTTCTCCAGCAAGATCAGCAGCAGGGAATAAGCCCCAGCCGTTTGAGCACCAGCCACCTTGCAGGTGATTGTGCCCCCAAGCTCCCAGGTGGTACCTTGTGCAGGTTTTATGACCAGTTCGGCAAGATTCATCTGATTACTCAATAAGGTTATGTGGACAGGTTGACTTGTCAGGGCTTCTGCCAGAAATGCCAATCGCTGTCTAGGTATTTATGTTAACATGGCAGAATTATAGCAGAAGTTGTGACGATCAATATTATACTCCTCAGCCATTTCGATGTGCCAAGTTGTGGAAACGGCCGTATGCGTTCCGATTCCTTCATATCCAAACTATTTACGACAGGAGCTCTACTCAAGCACAAGTTGATCGGCAACAGATATCAGCTCTTCTCTATTGACGTCGCCTGTCACCGTAATGATGAAACCATCTTTGACAAAATTGAGGCTTCGCGGCGTAGTGGGTAAGCCCAAGCCCATATCCAGCCACGCTTCACCTTGGGTAGGTAGCATAACGACACTCCCACTAAAGGAAATTGTCTGCTCCATAGCCGCTGGTGAAAGATGGGTTGTGGAGATGTAGAGGGTACGGCCGTCCCCAAACGTGTACCGAATGCTAGAGAGAATACCAAAACCTACTGCGTCTTCATCGGTAAACGCGCCGCTTTCTGCCACAAATATTGCCATACGCTGTACATCTGCGGTCTGCGTGTTAGCCAGACGTGCTACCGGGAAGCCAGCTACACCCGTGATCGAGGTGTCTGTGGGTTGATCCTCATACAATTCAGCAGGTGCGATCAGATGCGGCACCATGAGATAATCATCAACCGCTCCAGTTTCCTCATTCATGGCGGGCGGTAGATACTCTCGGTCAATTTTAATACTATTCGTTTGTAAAGCGACGGTTGGCGTTGTCTCTGGATCGGCAATAGACTGTTGCTCTACATCACAACCAAATAAAAAAGCTATAGCTGCTAGCAATAGAAAAATTTGTAGGCGCATATTTACCTCACCTTGTGCAATACAGACACAAAGTATACTTTGACGACTCCTAAGGCTGTCAATCCCGCGTCTGGCAATCGTTGAGCGATATTCATTTTTGCTTTAACCAGTTATGAGACCGTTTTCCGGTTCACCAAGCATTCGCAGAACCCAGTCACCTTGTCACCCCTTCACCCCTTCACTATACTTCCAGCCGATGGGTACACGACAGATTGTTCATGTAGAAAGCGGCGAGATTCTCATACCGCAGGCCAAATGGTGCGATGGCTTTGGCAGCAAGCTGCGTGGCTTCACCTTTCGGCGCAGGCTGGGGTCGCAGGATGGCCTGGTGCTGGTTGAGGCCAAAGACAACCGGGTGAACAGTGCCATCCACATGCTCTTTGTCTTTTTTGACCTGGGCGTCATTTGGGTGAATGATGCTGGCGAAGTTGTTGGCACTGTCGTGGCTCAACCCTGGCGTCTCTCTTACATGCCGCCTGCACCTGCCCGTTACGTTATTGAGGGCCAGCCAGAGCTGGTGAACAAGGTCAAGGTAGGCGACCACATTCAATTTGTAAATCCGCCAGGGGCTGAAGCCCCCGGCTAGTTGGGGAAGCCCCGTTGGGGGCTTTCATAGGTAGCCCAGGCCATTTATGGCTGGGCGTTTTTTATGAAACGTATCGGACTTATTTTGCTACTGCTTTTATTGCTTCCGCTGCCTGTGCTGGCGCAAACGGCCGATCCCACACCGGAACCGTCCCCAGATGAAGCGAGTAACCCAATTCCCCGCGTCCACACCGTTGCTGAGGGAGAAAATCTAACCTACATTGCCAGCTTGTACGAAATTAGCGTGGACGATTTGCTGGCGTTGAACGGCCTGCCTAATGCCGACAATTTATTTGTAGGGCAGACGCTCATTGTTCCTGGTGGGGAAGGGGAAGCAGTTGCTACAGTTTATACATTGGTTGGCGGAGACACATTCGCGCAGGTTGCGGCCGTTTTCAACACCACCCCTAGCGCCATCCTACAAACAAACCGGATGATCAATCCCTCACAGCCACCCGCCGTTGGCCAAACGATTACTGTGGTGAGCCGTACCGGCTCGGCATTGCCTCAGAATGTCACAGGCACGCCCCATGTCGTCGCCCCTGGCGAGACGCTCATCACCATTGCGGCCCAACACAATATCTCTCCGGCAGCATTGGCGGCTGCCAACGACCTATCTTACCCAGCGTACCTGCTCTCTGGGCAGCGTTTGCGCATTCCTGGCGATACGCCGTACCAATATTTGAGTGGCGAGTGGCAGCAGGTGGTCATACGGCCGTTTCCCATCATACCAGGCAATACCGTTTCCATTTACGTGGAGAATGAGCTAGACGGCCGGCCGTCTGGCCAGTTTGGCAACCAGCTCCTGCAATTTTTCCCCCAAGATGACGGGTTTGCCGCCCTGGTTGGTATAGATGCCTTTGCCGAGCCAGGACTTTTTGCGCTGCGTTTGGAAGGCTCCGGCAGTCGTCCGTGGCGGCCGTTTGCACAGCAGGTGCTGGTCAATCCCGGCAATTATGCCCTGCAGCAAATCCCCCTCGACGACAACCCGGAGCTGCGCCAGCAGGAAGATGAAATGCTGGCAACCATCTACCTGACAAGTAGCGAAACGCGCCAGTGGGAGGGGCTGTTCACCTCGCCCGTCACGCCGACGATTGTCACCGCCCCATACGGCGACGCACGCTCTTACAATGGGGCACCTGTCACCATTTACCATTCAGGCGTCGATTTTGCCGGGACGATTGGCACCCCCATATTGGCTCCGGCGAACGGAACGGTAGTTTTTAACGATTTTCTGGAATTGCGCGGCAACACTGTCATTTTGGATCATGGACAGGGGATACTTTCCGCGTATTTTCATCTCTCAGAAACGTTTGTGGCGGTTGGGGATGTGGTTGTTGCCGGCCAAGCCATTGCCGCTGGCGGCTCGACAGGCCTCTCAACGGGGCCGCATTTGCATTGGGATTTACGTGTGCATGGGGTGCCAGTTAACGGTTTGCAGTGGCTGGAGACGCCTTTTCCGTAACGCAGACCAATTTGGTGAGCGTGCGCGCGTTGGCGTAGGGGGGGCAGGTTGGTATAATCCTGCGTTGTGCATTTGTCCGTCTTATACGGCCGTAAACGAAGCACTTAACGAAAAAATCCCAAACAGGGAGTGCTTCCGTAAGCGATGGCCTTGCTATTCAAAAAATTCATCTTTTTGGCCAACGCCCAAAAAACCAAATTTTCCCTGTCAATGAGGAGATTGTTGTGATTCAGCCTCGAACCCAGACTGAAACTTATTGGGGAGTGGATTTTGCCCTAACCGACACAGATATCGAACAAATTTATAACCACTTTTTAGAGGTGGAACGGCCGCAAACGGCAGATGATATTACTCGCATGATCATGGCGTACCGCGTTGCGGAAGAAGCCAGTCAGGTAAAAAAGAAGTTATCAGGCCGCACCGTTTACCAGCCACAAAACAGTTACGACATTGGCGACAAGCTGGTGTTTCCGGCGCTGCAATTTGCCCACGGGGATGTGACGGCCGTACGGGATGGTTACAATCCACATGATGGACAGTTCAAAGTGATTACCGTGACGGTGGAGAATTCCCCACGCGAGTTTGCCGCTGCACTCCAGCCAGACCATGCCCTAAATGCCGACAATGGCAACGCGGTGGAAGAGCTGTTGCAGGTAGATGTAGATGAACTGGTGGTGAAATATGGCGATTGGGTGAAAACGGCCGTTGCCCAAGAATTGGTTGACCGCGCCGAATTTGTTAAGCTGGGAGACGTCTGGTTTGTAAAGCAGCTCATGGCCGAAGTGAATGCCGGGCACCTGCATTTGACCGAAGCGGTATTAGAAATTAACGAAGGTGGCCCGCTGCCCACCGAGGAAATTGTGCCGCATTTAGACATGGATCCCTCGCTAGACCCGTCCGTTCAGCACTTTTCGCTAAATTACCACCTACTGGAAGACCCGCGCTTTGATGAGGTAGCCCCCAAAGACGCAGCGGCCTGGTTCCTGAATCGCCTGGAGCCAGATGAAGTGCGCACCACGCCAGAACGGCTCAATTACCAGCCAATTCCGCATGACCGGGCATTACTTAGCCCGCAACTGCTGCTGCTTGAGCGCGAACTGGATGATGAATGGTCTGATCTGAAAGAGCCAGCCTCGCCGCAGCCAGTGGTCTTTACGCTCATGTTTCCGCACCGTCACGCCGGGGTGATTCCATTGAGTTCCCGGATACGGCCGTTGTTCCCCCCCAGTAACTCCCCCCGCCAGCGCGTCATCTTCATTGACGACCAAACGGAGGAGGAAGTTGTGGGTTGGGTGGTACAAGAAGCCCGCTACATCTACGGGTTAGGTAGCTGGTACGAGAAAAACGGCATCCCTATTGGCGGCTTTGTGCATATAAATCCTGGCCCAGAACCGGGTGTACTGAGCCTCGGCTTTGATCGCCGCCGGCCGCAGCGGGAATGGATACGTTTGGCAACGGCTGTAGACAACCGCATCCAGTTTGAGCTGCAACGCCGCTCTGTGGGGTGTGGTTTTGATGATTTGATGATTGTAGGCACTGATGTGGTTGCCGCCATCGACGCACTTTGGCGTCGCGCCGACAGCCAGCAGCGCACTGTTTCCTCATTGCTGGCCGAGATTTTCCCCAAACTGTCCGATCTCACGCCGCAAAGTGCTGTTCATGCAAAAACGCTGTACAGTGCCATTAACATGCTGCGCCGCGTACCGCCCGGACCGCTCTTTGCCGAACTGGTACGTCATCAAGCCTTTGTGCCCGTTGGCGATCATTACTGGCAGTTTGACCGCAACCGCTGGCAAAATGGTGCCTGATCTTTTTTGACCGATATGGAGAATTACTTTGGCTAAAAGTCCACGACCAAAACTCAATCCGTCTATGCTCAAACGAGCCACGCCGGATACCCGCTTTTACATCGACTACGACTGGTGGGATAAATCTGACCTGGACCTGAAAACATATTTGCTCACCCGTCTGGACATAGGTGAAGATATTAACCTGGAAAGCGAAACCGACGAAGTGGATTTGGTCGATGCCGAAACCGGTGAAGTGAGCCGTGTAGATGGCTTTCAATACGTGGTTCAGGCGTACTTCAGCCAGGTGCCAGATGATTTTGTCACCCGCACCTCATTGGTGGATGCAGTTTTTTGTGTGCTGCTGGCCAACGCCAACAAGCCAATGACCGCCACAGAAATTGCTGAAAAGGTACAGCGTTCCCCCAGAACAATTATTAAAACAATGGGTGGCCCCAAAATTTACCAGGGCGTGCGGCCTATTTTGGAAGATTGATGTTTGATTGGCTTTTTACAACCGTCGAGTTTGGTGCTTCCAGGCTCGGCGGTTTTTGTTTTCCGTAGCCGCGCTTTCTTAGCACATAAAATGCGATCATTTGGAGAGCTTCGTGAAGATAGATGTAAAACTGTACGGTATGTTGCGAGCCAATCGCCCGGCAGAGGCACCGGGCTTACCGCATCATGCCTTTGAGATGCGCTTGCCTGCGGGGGCAACGGCCGTTCACATTGCCAACGCGCTGGGAATTGAAGAAGGGTTACTGACGATTGTGGCCATCAACAATGAAACAGCCGAACTGGACACTGTCCTACAGGACCGTGATCAGGTGAGCCTTTTCCCGCCGTCGGCTGGGGGCAGTGAGCCGCTGCGCGTTTTTATTGCGGGAGTGATGCAGGCCAATCGCCGAGATACCCAAATTGAAAGCCAAAATTATCGCCTGCAAATTAGCCAGCGATTGCAGGAACAGGTTCCTGACGTGCAGCTTATTGACCCGTGGGCGGAAAATCCCAACAGCGTCAACTACACAGAGGCGCAGGCGCGCCACACCTTCCTCACCATGACCAACAAAGCCAGTGAGTCGGATTTGCTCATTGCCTATCTGCCGCTGCCCAGCATGGGTACCGCGATGGAGATGTGGCAAGCGTACCAGAGCAATACCTACATCATTGCCATTACGCCGTTTGTCCATCATTGGGCCATTCGCTTCACAGCCAACGACATTTTGCCAGATTTGGATAGCTTGTTTAATTTGATGGAAAACGGCCGTTTTCTGGCTGAAATTGTGCCTGCGGCTTTGGCTCTTAGGCAAAGTTGACGCCCCCACCGTTGCCGTTTAGAATTGCCGCCTAACAGCTTGCCCCAGTAGCTCAACGGATAGAGCAACAGACTTCTAATCTGTAGGTTGGGGGTTCGATTCCCTCCTGGGGTACCTCTCTCAAAAGTGTACAACTGTTTAAGTTGAAAATAATCTTTGCACACCTGAAGACTTAAACACCTGCACACCGACACACTCCTTATGATTTTAATCACAGGCGCAACAGGCTTTTTAGGCCGACATCTTGTTCCCCGTTTGGTGCAGCTGGGTCACTCGCTGCGTGCGGTGGTGAGACCCAGCAGCGATACGCAATTTTTGCAAGCGCAGGGCGTGGAGTTGGCCTACGCCGACGACATTACCGACGTGGCTGCGATTAGGCAAGCGTGTGCTGGCTGCGAGCAAATTATCCATGCGGCAGGGCTGTTTCGCTTTTGGGGGGAGAGGGATGAGTTTTGGCGCACCAATGTAGAGGGCACAACGGCCGTTCTGCAAGCCTGCAAAGCAGCCGCCAAGCAACATCCCATCCAGCGGTTCATCCATATTTCCTCCATTGCCGTCGTTGGCAAGCCCCCGACAAACCGCCCCATTGATGAAACCACGCCCTGCAACCCGCTGGAGCCGTACCAGCAAAGCAAGCTAGAGGCTGAAAAGCGCGTGCTGGCAACACACAAAAATGACGGCTTACCCACCATTATCTTGCGCCCCGGCGCGTTTTATGGCCCATGGGGACGGTACGCCTTTAACCGCCTCTTCTTCGAGGAACCGTTAAAAGGGTGGCGCATTAAGGTAGACAACGGCCGTCACATTACCTTCCCTGTTTTTGTGCCGGATGTGGTGCAAGGGGTGGAGTTGGCTTTGCGGAACGGCCGTTCTGGCGAAACCTACAACATTTGCGGCGAATCACTGGAGCATAACCGCGTCAACGCCATTGTCAATGAGCTGGCAGGCATTGGCAACTGGCGGCTTAACTTCCCCACCTGGATGGTGCTGCTACTGGCCCGCACCTGGACCGCGCTCTCCAAATACACCGAGCGCGAGCCGTTTTACCCCATCAACATGGCCCCATACGTTTTTCAGGATTGGCATGTTTCTTACCAAAAAGCAGCTAACGCACTTGGTTTTCAACCAACCCCATTTGCCGAGGGGGCCAGGCAAACATTAGAATGGTACTGGCAGCAAGGCTTACTCAAGAAGCGACGATAGGAAACCTGTAAAATGAAAAACCGAACGAGCCAACTTGCAACTGTTTCTGGTGGACAAATTGAGTATACGCTTGCTGGAAAAGGCCCTGCCGTGTTGGTATCTCACGGCACTTTGGGCGGGTACGACCAGAGCCTGGCCATTGTTGGCCTCTTTAACCAGGAGAAGTTTTGTTTCGTCCCTGTGTCGCGTGCTGGCTACCTTCGTTCTGCGCCTTCTACCGGGCGCACCCCCAACGAGCAAGCACGCTCCTTTGTTGAACTGCTTGATTCTGAAGGCATTGCCAAGGCCGCGATTTTAGGCCTATCTGGCGGTGCCCCAGCTGCCATCTGCTTTGCCCAAAATTATCCTGATCGCTGCTGGGCGTTGGTCTTACTCTCGGCCATCATTGCCGCCCCGCCCCCAATGCCTGCCTTTTTTCGGGCAATGATTCGGTTTCAAGATGTGATGATGCGTGCCGATTGGCTGTGGCGATTCGCTTATAAATATGGCTTAAAGCAGTTGGTGCGTTCTAATGGCCTAACCGCAGCTCAGGCCAAAAGAGTGCTACAGGATGCTCATTTGCGCCGCGTTGTACAAGGTATTTACAGGCCAATTACAAATGCCAGCCAACGCCGTAAAGGGATGCGCCTCGACCATGAGCAAATCAATGCGCTTCCCGAAGAGCCAAATTATGCACTCACTGTTCCTGTTTTCATTGGCCACACCGTCAACGATCCCCTGGCACCAGTTGCTCATGCACAAACCTTGGCAACATCGCTGCCCGATGCACATTTTGTGGAGATGTCGGATGGTGGGCATATCTTCTTCGTGGTTCATAGCAACCAATTAATTCCGCAAATTGAGGCATTTTTGTTTGCCCAGGTACCCAGCAACCGCTGAACTGCGTGAGCAAACAAAGCAGATCACCCATATGAAACTTTTTACGGTTGAACAAATGGTGGCCGCTGAAAAAACGGCCGATTCTCAAGGTAACGCCTACGCTCAAATGATGGAAACTGCCGGGCGTGGCCTCGCTGAAGCCATCATGGCGCGTTGGTCGGTGGAAAACGCTAGCGTGCTGGTGTTGGTTGGCCCCGGCAACAACGGCGGTGATGGCCTTGTAGCAGGCCGTTACCTGGCTGAAGCCGGGGCTGATGTTGCCTTTTACCTCTTCAAGCCGCGCGATCCCGCCACTGATGAAAATTACGCCAAAATTCAGCAGATGGGCCTCTTTGCCATAGATGCTGGCTTTGACCAACGGTTTCGCGTTTTGCGCACCCGGCTGCGCATCACCGACATTCTAATCGACGGGCTGTTAGGCACTGGCGTTACCCGTCCCATCACCGGTGATTTGGCCAAGCTGATGCAGCAAACGGCCGTTGGCCTCACCGAACGCCGGGCGGATTTAGCTGAGGCAGCACATTCTCCGTTAACCAATCTTACTAATTTTTCTGACAAAGTGACTCCTTCACCCGGTCACCCGGTCACAGTCGCCATAGACTGTCCCAGCGGCCTCAACTGTGACACGGGCGAGCTTGATCCACTGGCTCCCCCGGCCGATCTCACCGTGACCTTTGCCGGGCCGAAACGTGGGCATTTTGTCTTTCCGGGGGCAACGGCCGTTGGCGAGCTGGTCGTGGCAGATATTGGCATCACGCCACAAATGGTGGCCGACGTGCCAATTGAGGTAGCTACGCTGGAGATGGCTCGCGACCTGCTGCCTTCCCGACCCAAGGATGGACACAAAGGCACCTTTGGTAAGCTGCTCATCGCCGCTGGCTGCGATAAATATCGTGGCGCACCGCTGCTGGCGGCGCGGGGAGCCTTTCGCGCCGGGGTGGGCTTAGTAACGCTAGCCGTGCCAACTGCCTTGCGGCAGGGTATCTCCATTGCGCTGCCAGAGGCGACGTATGCAGAAGTGGAGGAAGATGGGGCGTTAACGGCCGTTACTGCCCAAACTATCCACCAAACCGCCACCAACTACGACGCCCTGCTCATCGGCCCTGGCCTGGGCGACGCCGACGACTTTATCACCACCCTTTTCCCCACCGACGCCACTGCCCCAAACGTGCCAATGGTGATTGATGCTGACGGACTGAACGGTTTAGCGCGATTAGAAAAGTGGTGGGAACGACTACCCCAGAACTGCGTCCTTACCCCACACCCGGCCGAAATGGCGCGGCTGATGGGCATCCCGCTGGCAGAACTGAAAAAGCGCGATCGCATCGAAGTGGCACTGGAGCAGGCCCAAAAGTGGAACCAGGTCGTGCTGCTGAAGGGGGCCTATACGATGGTTGCATCGCCAAACGGCCGTGCTACCCTGCTGCCCTTTGCTAGCCCCGTATTGGCCGTTGGCGGCAGCGGCGATGTACTCAGCGGCATCATTGCCGCACTGCTGGGGCAAGGAGTGTCACCATACGATGCTGCCCGCCTGGGAGCTTTTCTGCATGGGCTGGCTGGCAAAATCAGCGGCCAAGATCGCGGCTTACTGGCCGCTGAAATTGCAAACCACATTCCAAACGCAGTCGCGTTGTTTTAGGTAGTAGCCACGGACAAAGTTTGAGGGCGAATTCTGTTGGGCGACCCTTTTAGCGTCTTGTAAATGTCCAGGCAAAATTCAACATGCTCACGAATATCATGTTCTTCAGGAAATTCATCAATTTCTGGAATGGCTTCCGTGGCAGGTTGTAAAGCATTGCTGTTTAGCACCCTGGCGTAAAGATGTTGATGCTTCCCATCTAAATTGTCGAGGTTAACCGCATCCTCACAAGGGTTCCACGCCAGCATGTCGGCAGAAAAGGGCAACATAAATTGGGCAAAAATTTGGGGGAACATCTCATTCGGATGATTTCTAAAGTCGGTAGAATCCACAATCATGTGAGGGATTGCCTGCCTCTCACAATATGTGATTTTCTTCTGGAGCAATTCCCAACCAGTCTCAATATGAGGAAAAAATATACTTTCACCCACCATGCGTTTTTTCTCAATTCTAGAGGCAATATTCAACCTTGGATCACGAATTAGGAAGATGATGGGCTTACTGGCAAGTTCAAACAAGATCGGGAAGTTCTTCCCTACCTGATAAGGCATTTCTTTTATCAGCAAGCTGCTGCCAGAACTATCTTGAATGCGCTCGATGTTAAGTAAATCTAGCGGCTTATTCAATTTTTCCAGCACAGATGCCAACCCCTCATCGTCATAGTAAGTTACCTCGAATGGTTCATGGCTGTAATATCGAATAGAAGGTTGCTCCCAAAAAACCCTAGAAAATGCGGTTGAGCTGCACCTTGGGGGGGAGATTATGACGTATACTTGTTTGTGCTTTGACTGCAAGTGGGCGAATTCTTGAATTGAGTTTGAATCAGATGGCAAGGGTGAAGCAAGGTTTGCTGAAGAAACGGGCATTGAAATTCCTTAGGTTTGAGTCGGTGAATAAAATGGACTTTTGAAACCGAGGTTCTAACCCATCTTACTCATTTAATTCTGCGAAGCAACATATTTTGGCTGATTGTAGCCACAGTCTCATACTGCAATTAAGATTTTCAAGAACTGTGGCTACAAAACATTCGGAATCAGAAATTTAGCCTTTTGGTGAGATAATTAACGGCCGCATGATGTAGCCCGTGTCGATTCGGTGGGTGCAGGTTAAACACCAGCAGCAGGTGGACCCGCCGCTGGAGCCAGTGCCGGTTTCTGGTGCTTTGGTTGCTTCAGGTACGGCCGTTGCCTTTGGTGCTTCTTCCTCCCCTTCTTTCTCGGCTAATTCCGGCCAAGGTGGTAGCGTATTGTCTTCATCAGCGGAGATGCAGCTATCTTCATACCGCGTGCCTCCAACAATGAGGTCCGCCAAAATGAGTTCTGCTGGGGCAAAGAATTGATCATACCGCTTGATGCACTCTTCCTGGTCAACGCCAGGCAAAAATGCCCCGGTTGTATCTACGCATTGGTTGCGGATTCTTTCCATCTCCACAACGTTGCTATCTAAATTTTCCTTGAGGGTGACGCCCACCCCATGAAGCTGTAAACATTGATTGCGGTTTTGCGGCACAGGCGGCACCCATTGGCCTGAGCCTGGACCCGAACCATTTTCATTGCTCATGCCCACGGCGTTGGTGAGATCGGTGCCAGAGGCGTTTTCAAACAAGGCACAGCTGGTTAGTCCACCTGTGAGAATAAAGAAAAATAGAATTAAACTGCCAACAATAAAACGTCGCTGCTGCATTTGCAACCTCCTTACAGAACAATGTTGATAAAAAAAGACGTTTATATTCAGCAGTGTAAACAGGTATCGATCAGAAATCGATCATTTGTAACAAGCGGACGTAATGTCGTTTCTATACTCGCCCGAATCGGTAACGGGTATGCTAAAATGCAGGCGAAAATTGGGACGCAGATGAGGAAAGCAGCGATGAATGAGCAACTTAAACAGGCTTTGGCTGTGGATGAGACAATCGACATTACGACGATAGGACGTAAAAGTGGGCAGCCCCGGCGGATTGAGATTTGGTTTCGGCAGGTAAACGGCCGTACCTACATTACCGGCACGCCCGGCACCCGAAGCTGGTACGCCAATTTGCTGGCCAATCCGCGCTTCACCTTCCACCTCAAGCAATCTATCCGGGCAGATTTACCCGCCATCGCCCGCTTTGTGCTGAAGCCAGATGAGCGGCGTACCATTTTGGCCGATCCGATCATGCGTTGGTATCACGAGCAGGACAATTCAGTTGAAGATTTGGTTCAGGGCAGTCCACTTATTGAGGTGCTTTTCGTGGATGAGCGGCGCAATCATGAGCTGGCTCTGGCACATTTGCCGGAAAAAACGGTGCGCGCCACGCTGCGAGCCTTGCCCGAAAAGCACGAACTTCGTTTTTATGATGCCAGCCACTCCTCGCCCTCTGACCCTGGGGCATATGTACAAATCCGGCGGCACGGAGAGGTGTATGAGATGTTCAAGGGAAATCATGGTTGGAGCAGCGGCTGGAAGCCAGAAACGGCCGCATCCATCCTAACATACATGCGCCAGTGTAAGCGGAACAGCCAACCATGAAAGAACCAATCAAACTTCTCACCATTGGCGGTAGCGACAGCGGCGGGGCGGCGGGTATTCAAGCAGATTTGAAGACCTGGACGGTGCTGGGTGGGTATGGGATGAGTGTGGTAACGGCCGTTACTGCTCAAAACAGCCTCACCGTGCAGGATGTGGCCTGGATGACGCCTCGATTTGTGCAGTCGCAGCTGGAGACGGTGTTGAGTGATTATGGGGCAACGGCCGTAAAAACAGGCTTCCTGGGTCGAACTGAGCTAATCATTGCGGTTTCTGCCATGCTGCAAAAATATCACCCGGCTCATGTCGTCATTGATCCTGTATTGGTGAACCATCGCGGCCAACCGATGTTCTCCGACGAGGTGCGTATTCTCTACTTTTATTACCTGCTACCATTGGCAACGCTAGTAACACCAAACGTGACGGAAGCGGCCGTTTTGCTCAACACCTCGACGCTGGACAGCCTAGGGGTAATTCGCCGAGCCGCGCAATCATTGCATCGTTGGGGTGTTCAGAATGTACTTATTAAAGGCTGGCGCGAACAGCAAGAAGTGGTGGATGTTTTGTTTGATGGTGAATCGTTTACCGAATTTCGCCAGCCGCTGATCGAAACGCAGAATACGCACGGCTCCGGGGATGTACTCTCGGCGGCAATTTGTGCATTTTTAGCGCAAGGGTTGGGAGCGGAAACGGCCGTTGCCCAAGCCCAACAGTACACGCATCAGGCCATCCAACGCGCCGCCGAGTGGGAGCTTGGCGGTGGACATGGCCCCCTGGCACTTTTTTGAGTTTGCAAACGTAGGGGATGGCCGTCACATGCCACTTGCAAACCCACCACTCGCTACTTTTTATGTTGACGCACGTTCACAACTTTGCTAACATCAGGTACATTCAAAACGTTCTGAACGTAGGGGAAAGCGATGCACAACAACTTAACGGCCGTAAATGATAGTACCGTGGCTGGCTTGGGCCGATTGGCCCGTTTTTTTGGCTTCAGTGAAGTGATGGGGCGGCTCTATGGCACCTTGCTTATGAGTCCAGAACCGCTCTCGCTGGATGATTTGGCAGACACGCTGCGGATTAGCAAAGGCTCGGTGAGCATGAACATGCGCGCCCTGGAGCGATGGGGCATGGCCACCGAGGTGTGGATGCGCGGCGAGCGCAAGAAGTATTACCAGGCCGAATCTGATCTGTGGCAAGTGATTCGCAACGTGCTAGACAGCCGCGAGCGGCGGGAAGTGCAGTTGGCCTTGCAAGTGCTGGGCGAGAGCGTGGAGAAGCTACAGTCTGCCAACGACGAGCTAACCGCCGAAGAGCAAGAATTAGCCAAATATTACCTGGAGCGTATTGACGACCTGCAAGCCTTTTTTGAATTTGCCCAGATGGCGCTGGAAACAGTGTTGGGCGGCCAGAAAACCCTCGATTTTGAAACAGTCACCAAAATAGAAATTGGTTAAAAGCATTAACGCAGAGACGCGGAGACGCAGAGAAAAAGACAATAGATTTTTCTGCGCCCTCTGCTGCTTTGCGTTCTTTGCGTTGAAAAATCTCCCATGAAAATTGCCGTTGGTTCCACCAATCCTGTAAAAGTTACGGCCGTTCGCCAAACCATCACCCGCCTCTGGCCAGAAGCCGAGATTGTTCCGATAAATGTTCCCAGCGGCGTCAGCGACATGCCGATGACCGACGAAGAAACACGCATTGGGGCGCACAATCGGGCTATCGCTGCCCGCAATGCGCTGGATGCGGATTTTGGTGTGGGTTTAGAAGGGGGCGTGCATCCAGAACCATTTGGCTTGACGCTGCATGGTTGGGCGGTGGTTGTGGATAGGAACGGCCGTACCGGCATTGGTGGTGGCGGCAGATTACCTTTGCCCGACCACATTGCCCAAAAAGTGCTGGCAGGCACCGAACTCGGCCACGTGATGGATGAGATTCTAGGCGATCACAACACCAAGCAAAAAGGAGGCGCGGTGGGGGCACTCACCAACGGCCTGGTGCTGCGCGGCGAAACCTTTGCCCTGGCTACAGCGTATGCGTTTGCTCCTTTCGTTTCGCCAGATTTGTATCAAGAACCTTCCTCGCGCTCTTAGCTCATCCGTGCTACACTTTTTGCACCATGACTCTGGAATTTGAAAAACTCACCGCCGATTTGGAAAAGATGGCCCAAACCACCGCTCGTCGCCTGAACCAGCGGCGTGAGCGCGTGGCCGAGGGGCTGGACACGCTAAAAACCTACCGCACCAATTGGACGGCCGTTGCCCAAGCCCTGCAAACTGCCCAAGAAAAATCAGATGAGAAATATTACCGCTCGGCACGGCCGTTTTCCCACAACGAACCGCTCGACAGCCACATTCCTGCTCCGTCGCCGCCACCCCAAGCCACGATCGTCGCCGCCGACGGTAGCCAAATCATGCCCGACCGCCACGCGGCGCATCTGTACTATCTGATCAACGTAGGCGGCATTATTTATCATCATGGCAGCGGCCGTACGCCAGAAACCTTCTCCCAGCCAGACATTGTGTACCCCGACAGTGATGAAACGATTGATAACTTCAACGATACCCCCGGTGCTGTGAGCATCGAGCGAGATTTGAAGGAAATTGAAACATTAGCGCGGAAAACGGCCGCCAATCGACACAACGCCCAGCCGCTTTTGTCCATTTTGGACCAGCGTTTACTTTATTGGCCGATTGGCTCTGCGGGGGTGGCGGACAATTATGCTGTGACAACCTGGGGTGAGCACATGACCGGCGTTCACCAAGCAGGCGCATTGCTCTGTGGCTACATTGATCGCCCCGGCACCAGCGCGGTGATGACCTTGTTGCGCTCCATTGCCGGACTCTCAGACGCAAATTTTGATTGGAAGGAACTGGGTAAAAGAAAGGCAACGCAGGGCGTGACGGACGCCGACATTTTCGCCCAAATTTTGAAGCCGGGCGAGCGCAGTGCCGTTTTTGCCAACATTTCAGACGCCAATAGCGTGTTCATGACGCAGGATGAAGCCAACGAGGTTTGCTTTTTCTACCTGAATCCGGGGCTGTCTGGGAAAAATATTGCCCGGGTGGATATTCCCCGGTGGGTGGCGGAGGATGCTGGGGCGGTAACGGCCGTACACAGCCTCCTCATCGATCAATGCCGCATCATGGGCAACTACCCCTACGTCATCGCCCGCGCCGACGAAATGGCCGTGGTGGGGCGACAAGACGCCAGCGAACTGAACTTCATGATTGACGTCATTATGGAGCGGCACGGCATTAGCAATGACATAACCTCCAAACAAGGCAGCAAAGATTTAGCCCGAGGCGGCCGTACCCGCCACGAAGGGATTTAAATTCCAATGGAACAGTGTAAAGGACAGACAAAATCTGGTGCTAGATGTAAACGCGATGCGGGAGCATCTGGCTTTTGCCATCTTCACGATCCTGAAAAGACTGCGGAACGGGAGGCAAGGAAGAAGCGTGAGGAGTTAATTGAATTTTCGATACCAACAAGAAAATTTAGTGAGCGAACGGGTTTCAAATCCATTTCTTCAACTATTCAAATTGATAATATGAACGGGGATTTACGACATTCCCTTTGGAATGTGTTAAATGTATACATATTACTTCCCTATCGAAAATATCATAATGAATCATACAACTATAAAAGCATTTCGGGCTTTTTTACGTCACTCTGGTTTGATTATTTTAAAATCCCCCTGGATCAAATGTCACGCCATCAGGGACAACAAGTAGACCACCTATGGACATATTTTCAGAAATGTCAGTGGTTTGAAGTTTATGATTTTCTTGAATACGTAATCAACTATTTTGGTAGCACAGAGTTAGTTGAAGGAATGAACATGATTTTGGAGAGGGAGTTGGCTGGGTTCAGATTTATAGGGGGTGTTTGTTCAAATATTACGGGTGAGCAAGAAATTGAAATGTTGTCAGAGGCAACTATTGATTTAGATTTCCCCTCGGTTGCAACTCATTTGAGACGGGCACTTGCTCTTCTTAGCGATAAAAAATCTCCCGACTATCGAAATTCAATTAAAGAATCGATCTCAGCGGTAGAGAGTTTAGCAAATATTATTACTGGTACCTCTACAGCTACTTTAGGGGATGCTCTGAAAGTGCTAGAGTCAAAAGGTGAATTACATCCAGCACTTAAGCGATCCTTTTTAAGTTTGTATGGTTATACAAGTAATGCCCATGGCATACGTCATGCGATGCTTGAGGAGCCAAACCTCTCTGCCGCTGACGCGAAGTTTTTCTTACTTTCATGCACATCATTTATCAACTATCTAAAATCTAAAATCTGATCTGTGTAAAAAATTATGGACTTGCAAAAATGATTGAAAATAAAAATCAGGAAATCGGCCGTATTTTGCGGGCCAGCACGACGGGGTTTGCCGTGGGCTGCCGCGTGGGGCAGCTGGGCGTGCCTGCCTTTGGCGGGTTGGTGCGTGCCCAACCGGTAGATGATCGGGAAGCGATTTACGGCCTCATCTACAACATGAGCATTGACGACGATCCGCTGGTGCGGCGGCTGGTGCTGGCCGAAAATCCCGCACCCTCGGTCATTGAAGACCAGCGCAACAACCGACTGTTGCCCATCGAAATGAGCGTGTTGGCCGTGGGCTACCAGCTCAACGGCGACGTGAAGCATGGCCTCCCGCCACGCCCTCCGCTCAACCTCGATCCGGTCGAATTGGTCACTGATTCTGATGACATTGGCGCATTCACCGATAATTTAGGCTACCTGCGTCTCATTTTGCGCGCCGTAGGTAGCAACGTGCCTGTCGATCAACTGCTCGTGGCGCACATTAGCAACGTTTATGCCCTGCGTGGCAACGACCAAACGTGGGCTGTTGAAGTCGTTAATGAACTCATCGAACTGCTGCGCAGCAACTACGATATCCTCATTCCCACATTGGAAGCATTAAGCGATGCCCTTCCAAATTTGGGAATCCGTGATTTGAACATCGCCCAAAGTTAAGATGATTTTTGTAGCCGCGGATTCTTTCCGAGTTCTAAATGCGCGGAAAGAATCCGCGGCTACAACGGTAACGAAATAGTGGATGCTGAATGGTTTGATGCGCCACTCATTGATGAGGATTTTGATGATTGATACACATTCTAACGAACCGATTGGCTATATTGTGGGTGGTGGGCTGAAGGAAGGCTTTCGCATTCGGTTGACGGTGCCTGCGGATCGGGTGCAGGAAGGGAGCTTTGTGGTGTGTGAAAACGGCCGTTTCCATTACTACGGCCTCATCACAGATTTACAGCTGGGCAGCACAGACCCCCGCTTTGCCGACGAAAAAACAGACCGACTTCAGCCCGCCATCCAGCAAGCGCTGCTGGGCAAAACCCTCTATACAACCTTGATGATGTACCCGACGCTGCTCATGGACACCGGGCCAGAGTTTGGCTCGCCGGATCGTGCTGCTTGGGAAGAGCGGGTGGCCAACCAGCAAGAAAATCCGGGGCCAAAGCCAGTGAAAACAGTACCTGCTCATCACGCCGAAGTACGCCAGGCCAATGAGGCGGACGTGGCCCAAATTTTTGGCGAAGCGGGCGACGGCATGTTTGTGGTGGGGCAAACCATCGAGCAGGGGTACCCAGTGCGGCTCGATTTGAAGAAGTTTGTGAAGCGCAGCAGCGGCATTTTTGGGGCGACGGGAACGGGCAAGAGCTTCCTGACGCGCATGGTGTTGGCTGGGCTGATGCGCGAAGACGTGGCTGCTGCGCTGGTGTTTGACATGCACAACGAATACGCCTTCGACGACACGGACACCGACCGGATGGTGACGGTGCGCGGCTTGCGCGGGCTGTTTGGCAGCAAGGTGCAGGTGGCGGCGCTGGGCAAGGGGGCGCTGGTGCGGGGCAAATCGCCGGACTTTACGCTGGAAATTGCGCTGAAAGATTTTCAGACGAACGATATTGAACTGCTGTCTGAGGCATTGAACCTGACGGACACGGCGGGCGTGACGTTGAATGCACTGTTCCGTGCCTTTGGCCCAGACTGGTTTGCTGAATTTATGAAGCTGGAGCCGGGAGCCGTAGAAACAGACCCGGAAAGCGGCAAAACGTTCCCTGCCGATAACTCAGTGGCGGGGTGGGCGCGGCAAAACAATGTGCATGAGAAGGCGGCCGAGGCACTGCACCGCAAGCTGGCAGTGATTTACGACAAGCCTTACGTCGTGGAGCGGCCCGCGCAGGATTTTGTGACGGAAATTGTGGATAAACTGGAAAACGGCCGTCACGTCATCCTCAGTTTTGGTGAATACGACAACGACCTGGATTACTTGCTGGTTTCCAACATTTTGACGCGGCGAATTCGGCAGCATTGGGTACGCAAAACAGAGCGGCACAAGACGCACGGTGAAGCCGCGCCGCGGCCGCTGCTTATCGCCATTGAAGAGGCACACAAACTGCTGAACCCGCATCTTTCTGGGCAGACGGCGTTTGGCATTATTGCCCGCGAGCTGCGTAAATATTTTGTGACGCTGCTGGTGGTGGACCAACGGCCGTCTGGCATCGACGACGAGGTAATGAGTCAGCTAGGCACGCGCATCACTGGCTGGCTGGGGGATGAAGATGACATTCGGGCCGTGCTGACGGGGCTGGCGGGGCGCGACCAGCTGCGCGGCATGTTGGCACGTTTGCAAGAAAAGGAAGAGGTGCTGCTGCTAGGCTGGGGTGTGAAGATGCCCATTCCCGTACGCTCCCGCCGCTACGACGAAACATTCTACGAAGAGATGAAAGGCCGCAAAGCAGGCACGCCACAACCTTCGGACGACGAACTCGATGAGTGGTTTTCGTATGGCTAAATCTATGCCCTGGCAATCGCTCTCACTTCCGTGGCAAACGGCCGTTTGCCAAGCGTGGGAAGCATACTGTGCCGGGTCTTTGCCCATCGGAGCGGTGATTGTGGATGAGCGGAACGGCCGTATCGTCGCAGAAGGGCGCAACGGCATTCATGAACCCCAATCTGAACTCCCGCTGCATGGCAGCCGCCTGGCGCACGCCGAGATGAACGCCTTAGTGAGCCTTAGCCAAACGAGCATATTGTCGCAAAACTGCACACTTTACACAACAATGGAGCCTTGCATGATGTGCATGGGGGCTATTCGGATGATGCGCATCGGCACGGTACAGTTTGCCTGCCTTGATCCAGTTGCGGGTAGCAGTTGTTTAGTAGAAACAAAGCCGTATCAAGCGTTTGGCCCATTACCAGTTTACACATCTGAGAACAATGGATTGGCGGAACTGCTGCTGGTGATTTTTGTAGAAGCAATGTTGCGAACGGGGCGTCAGCCGTGGGTAGATATAGTAGAAACGGCCGTTCCCCAACCGAATGCCGCTATCGAACTGGGGAAAACGCTATTTGCCAATGGCGAATTGTGGCAGTTAGGACAACAAGCCCTTGCCATTGAGCAACTGTTCGCCTGGCTCCAAACCTGCCTAGACGGCTGATTTCTCTCCTGAACCGGGTATAATTTCCGGCATGAATCCGTACTTTCCCCAAGACAGCTACCATACCCCTAGCAACACGCCGCGCCATTGGCTGGATCGCCTGTTTTTAGGCAGTCGGGTAGCGTTACACGGCTACTTTATTTGGGAAATTGCCAAGGCGCGGCGGCTGGTGGCTCAGAATCAATATACACGGGCTGCCTGGGCAGACACGTCGTATGCGATATTCAAAATGGTGGAGAGATGCAACGGCCGTTTCCACATCACAGGGCTAGATAACATTCGCAATCTCAGTGAGCCAGTGGTGTTTGTGAGCAACCATGTAAGTAGCCTGGAGGGCAATGTGCTTGGCTGCCTGCTGCCGCATCATCAGGAAGTAAGCTATGTCATCAAAGAGTCGCTGACACGCTACCCCGTGTTTGGTCCCGTGGTGGAAGCGCGAGACCCCATTACGGTAGGGCGCACAAACCCGCGTGAGGATTTGCAAAAGGTGCTGAAAAATGGTGTGGAGATGTTGCAAAACGGCCGTTCCGTTATTCTCTTTCCGCAACATACGCGCACCCCAACGTTTGTTCCTGAAGAGTTTAACTCGTTGGGCGTAAAACTGGCGAAGCGGGCAGCGGTTCCGGTTGTGCCTATCGCCGTCAAAACCGACTTTTTGATTAACGGCCGTTACCTACGCGACTTTGGCCCGCTGGATCGCAGCCAGCCAATCTATATGGCCTTTGGTCAACCAATCCACATCACCAACAACAAACAGGCACACCAGGCTGTTATTCACTACATTCAGCATCATTTAGCACAGTGGCAATCATCTGCTTAAGATGACCAAAGTCAGATTGCCAGTCAGGAGGGCGTGTTACAAAATAGGAGAAGATCGTAGTAGCAGGCTCGGGAATGGATGATGGGTTCACTCTGGCAAAAAGCAGCAAATTGGCGTAATAAATTCTTATCACAAAGAGTTGAAATTGTATTGGTTGCGGGGTTGATGACGGCCGTTTACACAGTCGTTTTCTATGCCTTGCATCCCGTGCTGAACTATATTGTAACCAGCTTGATTATGTTGCCTGTGCTGACTCTCGCCTGGCTTTACGGTCTTCGGGTTGGCGTTATTGCCTCTTTTGTAGGTTATGTTGTCAATTTAGCCATCATCTACACCATTGAACAACCATTCCCCGCAGAATTTTTTATAGATGGCTTGCCCGGCCATGCCGTCACCTTAATGGCCGCCGTGCTTATCGGCAAGTTCAAAGATTTGAGCTATCGGTTGAATCACGAGTTAAATGAACGCAAGCAAATCGAACAATCCTTGCAGACAAGTGAGGAACAATACCGGCTTCTTTCAGAAAACCTCAACGATCTGGTTTGCTTGCACCAGCCAGACGGTCGAATGGTCTACCTCTCCTCTTCCGTTGAGGAATTGTTAGGCTATTCTCCCAGTGAGCTGCTAGGCAAGAGACCTTTCCGCCTATTTCATCCAGACACATTGGCTCACTTTAATTCCCTTGCATTTTTGCAGCCTGTTCAGCAGCAAAAGGATTTCACCGTCGAGGCACAAATTCAGCACAAGGAAGGCCATTACATTTGGGTTGAGTGTCGTATGCGGCCGTTTACCTACCCAGATGATGAGCGCGTTCATTGGCAATCTATCACCCGCGACATGACAGAATTGCGCAACCGTGAAGACGCCCTGAGGGTAGCCATCGCCGATACAAAAATAGCTAACGATAAACTAAGAGAAACCATCGCCGATCTTTCCACCCTCAACCAGATTGCGCGAACCCTGACAGAAAGCATGGATTTGCAAAGCACGTTGAACGTCATTGCCAAAGAGCTGGCGGTTTTATTAGATGCGCGTAGTTGCGGCATTGCTTTGCTTAATGAAGGTGGCACAGAGCTACGGGTTGTTGCCAATTATAGTCCAGACCCTGCTGAGCCTGATTCTGTCGGTTTGCTGCTGCCGTTAGATGATTTGGGTACCCAACTGGTGCTGCAAGGCCAATCTGTGTACACAGATAATGCCCAAATAGACCCGAAATATGAGAAACTGCGTGAGGTAATGGAAATTCGCCTCACCCAAAGCCTGATGGCCATACCATTACGCTCTCAAGGCCAGATTATTGGCAGCATTGGCATAGATCGAACTGTTCCGGGTTACGTTTTTACTGAAGAGGATGTACGATTGGCTGAGACAGTGGCTGGACAATTAGCTGGTGCCATAACAAAAGCGCGTTTGTTTGATGCAGCCGCCAAAGCGAGATTGGCTGCCGAAGTGGCTAACCGCGCCAAGAGCGAGTTCCTGGCCAATATGAGTCACGAAATTCGCACACCCCTCAATGCCATCATTGGCCTTACAGACCTCATGCTAGACACACCGCTTAATGATGAGCAGCAAGATTTTTTGAAGACTGTACGCAACAGCGGCGATGGCTTGCTGGAAATCATTAACAATATCCTCGATTTTTCCAAGATTGAAGCAGGCCATTTGGAACTAGAGCGCATCCCCTTTAGCATACGCGAAACGGTAGAAGACGCCTTGGATTTGGTTGCAGCACCAGCCTTTGAAAAAGGATTAGATTTGGCCTATCTCATCGATGAGCAAGTGCCTGGGCTGGTTATGGGGGATATAACGCGGCTGCGCCAAATATTGGTGAATTTGCTCGGTAATGCTGTCAAATTTACCAACCAAGGGGAGGTTTTCCTCTCGGTTATTTGTCTTGGCACTAAAAACAATCAGCGTGAGCTTCGTTTTTCTGTTTTGGATACCGGCATTGGCATTCCTATTGACCGTTTGGATCGCCTGTTTCAATCGTTTAGCCAGGTTGACTCTTCAACAACGCGGCAATATGGCGGTACGGGGTTAGGGTTGGCAATTAGCAAGAGGCTGGCTGAAGCGATGGGCGGCACCATGTGGGTAGATAGCAAATCGGGTGAAGGCTCTACATTTAGCTTTACCATCTTGGTTCAACCATTACATTCTGAATCTAATTTGGCAGAAACGGCCGTTTCCTCACCAAATCCTCTCGCGGGTAAGCGTGTGCTTGTGGTGGATGACAACCCCATCAATCGGCTCATTCTTAAGCATTACTTTGTGAATTGGGGCGTGGAATCCCAACTGTTGGACTCTGGTGCTGACGCATTGGCACTGTTGGACAAAGATACCGCCTTTGATCTGGCAATTTTGGATATGCAAATGCCGCAGATGGACGGTTTGATGTTGGCCTGGGCGATCAAACAGAAGTTGGGCCGTCAGGCGTTCCCTTTGGTGCTATTGAGTTCGCTAGGATATTTAGAGCGGGACGAGGGGAAAGATTTGTTCGATTTGCAAATCAACAAGCCGATTAAACCATACAATTTGCAACGCGCTTTATTGCAGGTATGGCAAGGAAGTATGGCTAATGAGGTCTCGCCAGAAACGGCCGTTGCCGATGATGACGAACCAAAAAGCACGCTGCGCATTTTATTGGCCGAAGACAACATAACGAACCAGAAAGTTGCCCTGCGCATGTTAGAAAGGCTCGGCCACAAAGCCCAGGTTGCTCAAAATGGTCTGGAAGTGTTGGCTGCCCTAAAAACACAGCCATTCGACATTATTTTGATGGATGTGCAAATGCCGGAGATGGACGGGCTAGAGGCCACCCAGCGCATTCGCGAAAATGGAAACAGCAAGAGTCAACCCTACATCATCGCCCTCACGGCGAACGCCCTCAAAGGCGACCGCGAACGATACCTGGGGGCAGGCATGGATGGCTACCTCAGTAAACCTGTTCGCATCGATGATCTCGCTGCCGCTATCGAGGAATACCACCTCGTGCCAACTGCCCCCTTAAGCTAATTTGCAATTGCCGATAGCCCCCAAAATTCGTCTGTATGCTATTGCTGAATTTGTACCAGATGATACTTTTTGCGGCCTTTGCGCAGGATGACAAATTGGCTATCAATACTCTGGTTTAGCGTCACGGTTTGTCCAGCATCGGTGATGCGCTCGTTGTTGAGGTAGAGACCGCCCCCTTTGATGGAGCGGCGGGCATCTCCTTTGGAGGAAGCCAGTCCACTATCGACCAGTAGGTCCACCACAGATAGCCCATCCCCCTCCAATGCCGTTTTAGCCAGCTCGCTAGATGGCACATCGGCAAAGATGTCACGGATGTCAGCCGCTTCCAAGCCATCCAAATCACCGCCAAACAGCACGTTAGCGGCTTTTTCTGCTTTGTGAACGGCCGTTTCACCATGAATCATGCGCGTGACTTCTTGCGCTAACCGCCGTTGCGTCTCCCGTCGTTCCGGAGCGTTGTACAGCTTGTCTTCATATTCAGCAATCTCCTGCCGATTTAACCAGGTAAAGTAGCGCAAGTAATTAAGCACATCGCCGTCGTCGGTATTGAGCCAGAACTGGTAGAACCGATATGGTGAAGTGCGGTCTGCCGCCAGCCACGCATCGGTGCCAGCGGATGTTTTGCCAAACTTTGTGCCGTCTGCCTGGGTAATGAGCGGAAAAACTAACGCGTGTGCTTTTTTGCCCTTGGCGCGACGAATTAGCTCTACACCAGACAAAATATTGCCCCATTGATCGCTGCCGCCCATCTGCAAAACACAGTTGTGGTTTTCGTATAGGTACATAAAGTCATACGCCTGCAACAGCATGTAGCTAAACTCTGTGTAGGAGATGCCATCCTCGCGGGCTAGACGAGATTTCACCGAATCTTTGGCCATCATGTAATTCACTGTGAAATGTTTGCCAATGTCGCGCAAAAATTCCATAAGGCTAACTTCAGTGAGCCAATGGGCGTTGTTTACAATTCGGGCTGGGTTGCTTTTGACCTCAAAATCCAGAATACGGGAGAGTTGCTGCTGAATGCGTTCCAGGTTAGCCTGCACTTCATCCAAGGTGAGCAAATTACGTTCGGTGGAACGGCCGCTTGGGTCCCCAACCATGCCCGTGCCACCCCCGGCCAGGGCGATGGGCGTGTGACCAAAACGCTGCAACCGGGCCATCGCCATCATCGGCACCAGGTGCCCAATGTGCAGGCTGTCACCCGTGGGATCAAACCCGTTGTAGAGGGTCACTTTTTGTTTTGTTAGCAGATCCGGCACATCTTCTGTATGGTCATAAACAAAGCCGCGCCAGCGCAGTTCTTCAATTGCATTCATGAGGTCGTCTCCTACAAAACTTATCCGCAGATTACGCAAATTTTCTCTCTTTAACTCTGTGTCCTCTGTGGCAAAAAAAACAAAAAAGACGCGGGGATTAGCCGCGTCTTGGTAGGTCTGGTGTCTTGGTTCAGTTGTCAGTGACAGCCAACTTCCTCCCCACACGCCTGCGGCGTCCGTGTTGCAAAAGTATAGCCGTAGTAGTAGCTGAAAATGTGCAATTTCATAATGGGCGCATGGTAGCATGGGGGCCGGGATTCGTCAAGGTCAAGAAACATCTGGGGTGTAATTAGATTTTGTGTAACGGCCGTGCTCTGTGAGGAAAAATCCACCGATGGTCTTGCCACGGCTGCCTCTTTTGTGAACGCCTAGGTATCCTATCCGCCAGCTTCTCTAAATTCTCAACATCTGCTTCAGTAACAAGCTGAGATTGCGGAGCTTCTGCCTTCTCCAGCAGACGGTGCGCCTGTTTTGTAGCCAGAAAATGAGCCTGAATCGCTTGCCAAGAAGCACGCCAGCACTTGTTACAGATTGCCATGCGCAAGGCAAGCATCGGATTGAGGTTTTCATCCGCCCAGCGCATCCCAGCCTGTTTCATCCGTCGTTGCATCACCACCTTATGCCCAGACTCTACTATCCCAGATCCAATGGGAATTCCGTTTTTTCTGAAATGTGGATAATCTATCATCGTTTGACGTCGCTCAAGATAACGAATCGCTGCTTCTATTTCATCCGCTGCTGGGTGGGCTTGGTTTTGTGTCCATAGGAAACGCAATTCATTCAGCGTTCGTTGGGGTGCTTTTGTGCCTAACTGTTTAGACATCTGGGGATACCATTGTTGGAAACGGTCACTTTCTGCCCCATACAGGGCTTTGCCAATCGTGGCGATATACCCTTGGGCATGGGCAAAATCAATCACGCGTGTCGCTGTGGGGCAATGATAGTCGATGAAGCCCTGTATCCAGACAGCACCATCATTAACCGCGACAACTTTTTCAGCATTCTCCCCACCCCGTCGCTGCCACTCGACAATTGCCTTGTCGCTAAACAACTCTGCCTTATCTGCACTTGAGAAGTAGCTTATCTTGCCTGTTTTGGTCACGACTTCTTGTTTTTTAGCATCCCAGATAGTCTCAAATTCACCGAAGGCAACCGTTTTTACTTCGCGCCATTCGCCATTTCTTAGCTGTACCATTGCCCCATCTGCACTTACAATGAGTTGCTTTGGTTTGGCTATTGCTTTGGGGGCTGTCTTTTCCAGATGTTCTTTTTCTATTTCAATTAGCTCATCTGCTAGACGGCCGTTTCGCAGCGTGATTTCTCGTACGGTTGCTACGGAGATGTCGAGGCCCCACATCATTTCTAACTCTTCTTGGGCTTCTGCATAGGGTAGCCGGCTACCTAATCGGGTTACGGCCTCTTGCACTTGCGGCGTATACGCGCCTCTCAGCAACCTGAGTTTTTCATCCAGGGGGAAAAAGTGTCATCCCACATTCATGACACCTCATTTGCTCCCTTTCAATTGTGACTTTGTCGCCGTTTTTGGTTCGTAACGTTCGCGTTTTCTTCCCGTTTTTCATCATTGGCTGGTCGCAGTTTGGACAGTCCACCCTAGCCGCCTTCCCTTCTCTGGCCATTTGTGCGAGCAATTGCTGCCTAATTCCAGCTAACTCAGCATCAATCGCTTCTTCCATTTGTGTCAAATTGGCATCTTTGTTCTCTGCTTCCCACTGGTTCAATCTGTTGAGCATTTCATCGAGTTCTTTTTTCATCCCCCCATTTTCTGCTTCTTGCTTCCATTACACAACTTTTCATTACACCCAAACATCTGCGTTAATCTGCGAAATTTGTAGCTGTTTTGAGTTCAAAGATGAAGGTGCCGTTACGGCCGTACACGCTTGTCACACCCGGATTTTGCAACAATTCAGCCGGGTCCATCTGCCCCCCTTTGGCTCCGATAAAAATGTGGGTGATGCCTTGCTCTTGCAGCCAAACGGCCGTTTCAGGGTCACGCCAATCGGTGATTTTGGTTAGCTCCTCATTGAACGGCCGTACAAACTCGACCAATGCCTTGCTGTAAGTGTAATCTGCTGGGGGCGTGCTGCTTTGCCGTCCGGTGAGCGGCACCAACCAGGCACCCCCATCGCTGCCGGACCAGGCATTGAGCAGCCAGAGCCAGCTATTGACTGCCACTGTTGCCTCCTCGGGTACATTTTCATCCAGCCAGGCCAATGCCGCCACATCAGCAGGTTGGGCCAGGATTGTTTGTGGGTTGATGATGCCAATTTGCTGCTGAATGCCGAAGAGGGTGACGGCCGTACCCACCACCGTTGCCAGCAAAATCCCCGCCAACCGCAGCGGTTCCGCCTGCCGTCGCAGCCAGCCCCAAAACGCGCTGCCAATGCTGCCCAAAACCAGGGCTAGCGGCAAAAAGGTGGTGATGTAGTAGCTGTTCAAATTCACCAACGGTAGCGCGGCAAAGCCCAGATAGTTGCCCGACAGAGCCAGAAATACCAAGAAAGACCAAATAGTCAGAGCAGTTGGAAGAGCCGTCCACACGCGCCATCGCCAAAACCCAGTTAAGTAAATCCAAAGCACCAATCCTCCTGCCATCCATAAAAAGGTGCGATCCCAACCCGCCGTATAGTAGCTGGTTGGGAAGCTGGTGTAATCTGGCGCGCGTGCCGCCAAGGCTACGCCGGGATTGCTGTTTTGGAATAGATAGAAAATCTGTGGTGCGAGAATGAGAATGCTCAAACCTGTGGCTAGCCAAAGGAAACGGCCGTTCCGACCGCCACTTAACAGCCAAACCAGCCCTGCAAACGGCACGTAAAAGACAAATACTCGAAAGTGAGTCAGGAACAGCCCCACCGCCAGCAGTGCAACCAGCCACCAGGCACTCCGCCAACCTCGCGCCCCGCGCAGCAGCCGCCACGTTAGCCCCAGCAGCACAGGCATTAGCAGCATCGCCGTAAGCTGGGTGTATCGTCCCCAAGTGGCATAGTAGGCCGGGAAAAAGAGCGGCAGTGCCACTAAAAAGGCGGCAATCAGCCCAGTGCGTCGCTGCCCGGTGAGCAGCCAGCCGCCAGCGTACACCGTGAGCGGCAGCAATGCATTGAGCAGCTGCCCCAGCCCCAGCAGCAAGTGGGGAATCTCCCAGCCGCCTAGCAGTACCAAGCTGCTGCTAATGGTATGGAAACCATAATGGTAGGGAAAGCGTTCAATCGGCAAGAATGGTGCATAGCCAGTTTGGGTGACGGTTTGGCCTGACTGGCTCATAACGGCCGTAATTAACCCATGTCGCACCGAATCTACCCAGGGTGGGAAGACAAGGTCGCGCACGGCGAGCAGGCGCACGGCTAGACCCAATAGCAAAATTGCGGCTAAAGCCAGATGTTCTCGGTGTAGATTTTTGAAGGGGTGACGAGGTGACCTGGTGACAAGGTGGCGGTAAATTATTAGCAACGAGCCGCTAGCAACTAAAATCCACAACAACAAGCTGCTAAATCGCCCACCTAACAATGAAAACAGATACCAGGTTATGGGCCAGACGGCCGTTCCCAAGACTAGCATCACGCCTACTTTGGCCAATGGGTCGGAGAATTTATGGCGGAGCGACTGTAATTGCAACAGCAGCGCACCGGGCAGCAGCAAAAAGAGCAAGGCCAATAGCATTAATGCACCATATTGCCCCAGCAGGGTTCCCAATCGGCGCAGCCCGTCGCCCCAGGCAAGCTGGTAGCGGCTGGTGAAATGGAGTTCTTGCACGGCCGTTTCTGGCACATCATCTCTCAACGGGCCGCTGGTGAGCGTTAACCCCGTGTCTGCCAACAAATCAACCGTGTAGCCCCAAACGGTAACGCGGTTGTCGTTGCTGCCGCTGAGGGTGAGTTGATACGGCCGTCCCGCTGAATCTGCCTGCACAGGAAAGCGCAGCACAAAGGGCTGGTTGTGCCGTAGCTGGCGGGTTGGCAGCGACTGTGTTGTTAGCTGGTTGCCTTGTGTGTCTGAGAGGGTGAGGGTGAAACGGCCGTTTTCGTCAGGGTTAGGGTCGCCATTCCGCGCCAGCAGCAGCTCAATCTCGTGCAGGCCATTTTGCTGCGCCACAAAACGGTAGGTGATCTGCACGTCGCCAGCCGGGGCTGGTGGTACAGTGTTTAATCTGCCCTGAGCCACATCAGTTGCCAGTAGCGGGTTGGTGATGGGGGTGAGCGTGGACGGCCGTCCCGGTTCGCCCGCCCAATCCCACAGCAGCACCAGCCCCACGCCCAGCAAAATTGCCAACCACCTTAGCCACTTAATCTCCAATCCTTCGACCCTGCTCAAGACAAGCCTCCAATTATCTAAATAGGTTTGCCAGAGGACTGGCTGTCCTCGTTGCAATGAAAATAAGTACCAAAAGTAAAGGACAGCCAGTCCTAACTATGTAAAGAAAAAAGCCGCCCCAATTTTGGAGCGGCCTTTGTGTTTTCTGTGTGGCGCCAAGTGGATTTGAACCACTGACCTAGGGCTTATGAGTCCCCCGCTCTGACCAACTGAGCTATGGCGCCAAAAGCGAACGGAATTATAGCCAACTCTGCCACCAGTGGCAAAAATGTAAATCACAAGAAGTATCTTGATGAAAACTGAGCCGTGAAAGTGTGATTTACTCAAGTAAAAGCTAAATTCGCGCTCAATCTAATAGGACTTACACAGTTGCTCCGGCCGGTCTCCTGGCCGCGCCGGCTAGGTGACACGGCGAGACGCCGGCCACAGCTCAAAATTTGCGTAAGTCCTATCTAATTCAAAATAGTTCTTGGCTTTTACAAATTAGCCCAAAAATCGCAGCGGAACGGGCGTAAAAATCAGCACGAAAATGACCATTGTCGCAATGCCAAGCCAACGACGGCGTGGGTCGAGTGGGGTGACATCATCTAGGGGTTCAGCATGTGTCCTCCCTAGAAAGAAGAGCAGCAAAATCCAAAGGGCCCAGGTAGCCGTACCGTAAATCAGGAAAGACGCCAAAGTTAAAGCAATCAGGGTCACAATGACCGGTGTAAACAACTGCCCAGCCCTTTTGCCAAAAAGTGAAAACATGATGTGCCCGCCATCCAGTTGACCTAGAGGTGTTAAATTGAGAGCCGTTATCAACAGCCCAAGCCATCCGGCCCAAGCCACTTGGTTCAGATAAACATCGCTGGTTTCGCTCGGTAAAAATTGACCAAAGATGACAAATTTTGACAGATAATAAAAAATCGAATTGCCTTCCAAAAGGCCCGTCGAAGAGATGGGGCCAGTTTCCGATGTGACCAGACCATACAATAAAATGGGGACCGCAAAAACGAGCCCAGCCAATGGCCCGGCGACGCCAATATCGAACAAGGCACGCTTGTTCTTGACAGGTTCCTTCATGCGAATGAAGGCTCCTAACGTACCAAAAAGCGAAAATAGTGGCAGGGGAATGAAATAAGGAAGGGTAACGGCCACTTTGTGGTGACGAGCGGCAAAGTAATGGCCCAGCTCATGCGCCCCCAAAATGAGCATAATGCTCAAGCTAAACGGCCAGCCTCGCCAAATTTGGAAGGCTTGCTCCTGAGTTTCTGCACTATTCATCGAGCCTGTTAACAGGGTTGCTAGCACGGTGACAATGAACAAGGCTAGGTTGATGCGCCAATCGGAGGCGGGTGGGTTAAAAACTTGGGGAATGGCAACGATGGCGATACGGCCGTTCTCCTCCTCCCTCACCGTAGGCGTAAACCCCTGCGCTTCAAATATTTCCCGTATTTCATCAAAACAGTCGGCCGATTCCACCAAAAAACGGCCGCGATACCGCACAAACCCTTTGTGCGGTTCATCCAGCGTCGTGTCACCCACCAAAAACAAATGGGCTATCCCGCGCCGCATCTTTTCAACTTTGTCCAGGGAAACAACCGGAGGGGGAGCTGTATAAGGAGAGGGTTGCTGCTGCATAACTATTCGCTGCTGGGAGGGGCGTCAGCTAAATCTTCATCATCATCACCCCAGCTTATAATCCAAATGCAGGCACCGGCGACCAAAATAGTGACCACAATCAGCCAAAACCATTGGCTGCCCTGCAAGCCCACGTCGCGCGCTTCATACACCAGCAAAACCACCATACCCAGTGCCAACACAAACCAGGCAGATAAATTCGGATGACTCGTAATCCAGTTTTTCACACTGTTCATTGCCTATTCCTATCCCGCAGATTTTGCAGCTCACACAGATTCGCACTTTAATTTGCGTGATCTGAGGTTACAAATGAGGTATGAAGCCGATTATAAAGAAAAATTGCGCAATCAGGTAATCTCCTGATTGCGCAATTACAAAACATTCATTTGATAGGCAACCTGCGGGAGGTTTTTAAAGCTAAGTCCAGAACAAGAAACTCCTGCAAGGTATGATTATTCTTGGGCTGCCAGCCACTTCTCCAATTCCATAGCGGCCCCGGTACCTTGCCCCACAGAGGTGGCAATCTGGCGGAAGTGTGCATCCTGGATTTCGCCAGCGGCGTAAACGCCCGGTACGCTGGTGCGGTACCGTTCATCGGTGATGATATACCCTTCTTCGTCCATCGCCAGCTGACCAACCAGGAATTTGCTGTTGGGAAAATGTCCAATGAAGATGAAAACGCCATCAGTGTCCAGCTTTTTGGTTTCGCCCGTTTTCACATTGCGGGTTTGCACGCCTTGCACCACGCCGTTGCCCTGAATCTCTTCAACTACTGTGTCCCAGACAAAGGAGATTTTTTCGTTGGCGAAGGCGCGGTTTTGCAGCGACGTGCCTGCACGTAATTCGTCGCGACGGTGAATGACTTCGACTTTGTTGGCAAACTTGGTGAGGAAGATGCCCTCTTCCATGGCACTGTCACCACCGCCAACGACGACCACATCTTTGCCCCGGAAGAAGAAGCCGTCGCAAGTGCCGCAGTAGCTGACGCCCCGTCCTACGAACTCTTGTTCGCCCGGAACGCCCAAGTGACGCGGAGAAGCTCCAGCGGTCACAATTACGCCGTCGGCTTCATACTCGTTGCCGTAGGTTTTTACATAGAAGGGCGCACCCTTGCTGAAATCGACTTCGATAACTTCGTCATACTCAAAACGGGCACCAAAATGCTCGGCTTGTTTTTGCATGATCTCTACCAGCTCTGGCCCGGTTGGGGTTTTCTCTTCTGACCAGAAGCCAGGGTAATTTTCTACCTCATGGGTAATGGCAATTTGCCCGCCAATTTGGGTACCAGCGATAACAAGTGGGTTTAATTGGGCGCGGGCGGTATACATTGCGGCCGTTAAGCCTGCGGGGCCTGAGCCGATAACAATAACACGTTCTTTTTGCATGTGAATTCTTCTCTCTTAGGACTTACGCATTTGCCCTAATCAGACTACAAAAGTCTGGGTCTAATGATGTTAATTCCAAAGGGTATAAGACTTTTGTAGTCTTCACAGCGTAAGTCTTGTCTCTATTAAAAAATCTATTGGTTGGTTAGCGTCTTAAAATGATAACAAAATCTGCTAGTTAGACGCATTTTATCTGGTTATTCTTACAACTGTTTCATTTGATGCAGCGCAGGCTAGTTGGTTACACTGTCTCTTTGTGAGGCAAGCACGTCGTAAATAGCCTGGGCTTGGGGATAGTGGAAGATGTACGGCCGTTCCCAAAATTCCGCTAGCTGCTTGTTTCCCGTCTGCTTTTCATACATGGCTGCCTGTAAAAACATCTCCAATTTGTCCGCGTCATGCACCAGCTTGGCTTCGGCCGTTTCGTTGGCGTGGAGTTCCTCCCACAAATCTATGAAGGTGGGGGCGAACTCGGTATCTGCCAACATTTCTTGCATCGTACCCCGCTCTACATCTGTTTTAATGCCGGGGGGAAGGTAACGCCAAGCGGGGGTGGGGATGTCGGTGGTGAGGGCTTCTGGCAGATCGTGCAGGGCGGCGATGGCCAGCAGCCGTCCCAAATCTACAGCTTCTTCAACAACTTGGGCCAAGACCAGGGCGACAAACAGTACGCCAAAGCTGTGGGCCGCCACGTTTTCGGCATTCGGTACGCCGCGCTGCACCCAGCCCGTGCGGGGCGTGCGTTTAAGCTGGTTGCCGTGTAAGAGTGTGTTGAGAACGGCCGTTACATCCATCATCATCTCCATATATCTGTGTGTATCCGTGTTTTTCTGTGTGCCATGTTCTTTAAAGCTGGTTGCTTTTCAGTAATTGTGTCTGGCGTCGGCGATTTGGGCAAAATGTGGTGAGAGTTTTTGCAAGTTGGCACCAATTGTTTGGCAAATTCGGCTACACTATTTGTCAGGAAAACAAAGATGTTTCAACCAATTCTAAAATTGCCTGTTACAAATTCACTGCTCCCCACGACATATTGCATAGAACGGCAAATGAAGCTGATTTGCTGCTGACTTTAGGAGAACATGCATGTTAATAAACCAACCTGTTCCGGTGCCGCAGGCACCCATCTGGTTGACAATCGATGCGTTTATGACCGAAGCCCCGGTCACCGTTGAAGATGATCGAGCCTTGGTGCAGGCGGCCCGTGCGGAGCTGCGTGCCTTCAACGAGCTGTATGAACGGCACGTGATGCGCGTGTATCGCTACCTGCTGGTGCGGGTGGGCAATGTGGCCGATGCGGAAGATTTAACGTCGCAAACGTTTTTGGTGGCGATGGAAAATTTGGACAAGTACCGTGGGGAACGGCCGTTCCTCGCCTGGTTGTTTGGCATTGCCAGGCACAAAGTGGCGGATAAATACCGTCAGCAAAAACCGGAACTGATGCTGGAAGCCGCTGGTGAACTCGTCGATACCCAAGAGGCACCTGATAGTGTTGTCAGCCAAAAATTACAAATAGAAGCGGTCGCTGAAAAACTGCAAACACTCTCACCTGACCGCGCCGAAGCAATATCGCTCCGTCTGTTTGGTGGGCTGGGTATACCAGAAATTGCACGCCTCATGCACAAGCAAGAACCAGCTGTGCGCATGTTGCTGCACAGAGGTCTGCAAGATTTACAAACCCGGCTCAATCCAAACCAGGAGGCAAACGTATGAAAAAAGAAGATCCCATCCTGGCGGATGAGCTAAACCGACGCATTGAGGCTGATCTGCAAGGCCAACAGCCGCCTGTGAGCGAAGCAATCCAGCCAGAAGCTGAATTGGCCACCCGGCTCATCAATCTGGCGCAAGATACCCATCCAGACCCGGACTTTGTGGCCTCTCTGGGCAGCCAACTGGCTCGCCGGGCTACTCAAAAACGAAAATCAGACAATAGGGCTAACTCGCCAGAACGGCCGTCGTTTTGGCAGCAGCTATCACAACTATTTAAGGAAGGAACAATCATGAATCGCAACAAATATCTACTCGGTGCCCTCGGCGTGTTGGCACTTGTTGTTGTGGGTGCTTACGTAATCTTTAACCGAGGCAGCAATGACAATATCGAGCCAGTCGCAGATGCCACTGGCAGTGAGGTACAAACGGACGAATCGGTCAGCAGCGAGGTTGACGAGCCAGCAACCAACCCGGATTCGCCAGACGAGGCAACAGAAGTTGCTGACCTGCCACCTTTGCCTGTGCTAGATGGCAGCGGCCAGGCTTCTGGCTTGGGCGGCGGTGGTGGCGGCAACGTGCGGCCTCAGGGTGGCGGTGGCAGCATTGCCGCAGAAAGTGCCTCGCTGGCGGCAGACAGCAGCTTCATTTTCACCGACCCATTTTCTGGCACGCTCTTTACGCTCAACACCACCTTGCCCACAGAGCCAGGTCTGGCCCCTGTGTTGCAAAACGTGCCGGGTGACGGTATGAGTTTGGACGCGGTGCGTGATTTGGCCTCCCGGTTTGGCTTCACGGGCCAAATCTACCAGGAGCAATATCCGGTTTTTGAGCAAGAAGAGGGGTTCCCAACCTTTGAGCCACCGATTGTTTATCATCTCTTTGACGGTCCACGCAGCTTGATTATTGATCCGTGGGGTGTGTACTACAACGACCGCAGCATTGAGAATGATTTTGAGAACCCGATTTCGTTTGAAGCGGCCGTTCCCATTGCTGAAGCGTTTGTGCAGGAGCGTGGCTTGCTCGATTTTGAGTACGAGACCATGCAACTGTGGGGAGCGGATGTGAACTTTGTGCGCACCATTAATGGCCAGCCGACCAACCAGCCGGAAATGACGGTAGGCGTAAGCCACGACGGCCGTATTTACTTCGTCAGCTACCAGGTGATGCGTAACGCCGAAATTGTAGGTCGTTATCCGCTCATTACGGCTCAAGAAGCGTGGGAACTTTTGCAAAGTGGCGTGCTGGAAAACAATATCCCATACCAATATGCCGCTCGGCCAGAGCTGGCTATTGAAGAACCTGTTTTTCTCGAAGACCCTGCTGCCGACCTGTACCAATTTTGGATGCGTGAGTTTGCCCCCGGAGATGAAATTCATCTGTACGAGTGGCCAATCGTCTTCCTGCCCGCCGACGGTAACGGCGACCCTCGCATTCAAATTCGTCATTACGTTATTCAGGCAGATACCGCCACGCTGGCTGCCCTGGCAGAGCGCGTGGGTGAGCAAACCCACGTTTGGGGGCAGGTAGGGCCTGATGGTGATACGATCGAGTTGACGGGCTGGGAACCCATTGAACAGATTAACGAGCCAATTTCAGGCCCTGGCATCATCAGCCGCAGCGGCGACCAGGTGCTCTTTACCAACAATGATACGGGCAGCGTGTACATCGTGCCCGACGCGCCAGCGGATTTGGAAGATGGCACTGAGGTGTATCTGTTTGCTTGGACAGCGCGCGACCTGGGTCTGGAATATCCAGCAGTGGATTGGGAAAACATCGACAAAATCGTTAACTTTCCGCCAGACGAAGAGCTGCTGCCAGTAGAGCCACCTGTTGAGGAGCCTGTCTTCGAGCCGTTCACCTACGAATCATTCACGGTGAATGAGGTGTCGTTGGCTTACTACACCACCTACAGTTGGCCGACTAACGACGAAGGTGAACTGCGTTACGAAGTGCAGCCAACCATTATTGTGCAGCCTACATGGAAATTCTCTGGAGAAACGGATACCGGGGATTTGGTGGAATTCTTTGTACAAGCACCGCTACCTGAATATTTGAATCGCTAACCCCTCTTCCCAGACATGGCAGGTTTTCACAAAGGTAGCTTCCTCCCGAGGAAACCTGTCATGTCTTCCCCCTCTTTTTAGGTGTACGGCCGTAAAACCTCCGTAATCACCTCAGCTAAATCAGGTAACTCTAGCGGCTCAATGGCGACATCCATTTTGGAAAGCTGTTGAGCCGCTTTTTCTTTGGTCTCTCGGGTGCTGGCCGGGTGCTGGTGGGCTAGCTGGAGCAGGCGGATGGCTAACGGCCGTTGTGCATCTGTGGCGAGTAGGCTGGCCAATCCGGCTAACGCATCCAGTGCCAGCGGCTGTGCCTGGATGGCCTGCGTGATGCGCAACGCTTCATGGAAGGCACGGCGAGAAGCATCAATGTCTTCAAGCAGGTGGGTCACTTCCCCCAAGTTTATCAATGAAATAGCGATGCTGCGTCGATTGCCAAGCTCTTGCTTGAGGATGAGACAATCTTCGTGTAGCCGCCGTGATTCAGCCAGTTCGCCCAGACGCATGGCTACCACACCGGCGTTGCCCAAGGTAGCTGCTCGCCCCGGCTGGTGGTTGATTGCCTTGAACATAAGTTGGCTTTCTTCGTAATAAGTACGCGCGGCCGCAAAATCTTGCTGGGCGTGAGCCAAGTTGCCTAAATTGTTGAGGGCAACGGCCGTTCCATACTGATCCCCCAATTCACGCCGCAAAGATAAGCTGGCCGCGTAATGTTTTTGCGCCGCCTCATACTCCCCCTGCCGGTGCGCCAGCGTGCCGCGCAGGTTGCGGGCAAAAGCCAGCCCTGGCTTGTAGCTGATTTCGCTCGTAAGTGCCAACGCTGTTTCCGCAGCGGCGATGGCTTGCTGGTAGTTGCCCTGAAAGCCCAACACAATGGCCAGATAGCTGTGGCACAGTGAAATCTCTTTGGCGTTGTTGCTTGGCTGCACATGATCGAGTGCTTGGTTCAGCACCTTCTCCGCTTTTTCAAACTGCCCCAGGAAGGTGGCAAAACGGCCGTATCGCACCAGCAAACGGCCGTAAAGTAGATGCGGGTCACTGCTTGCATCCATTTCCTCCAAGGCGGCCATGGCCCAGCCAAACGCTGCGGCCCCTTCCTGGAACCAGCCGCGCGATTCATACAAAAAGAAAAGTGAGACCAACGCTTGGTCGATATAGCCTAATGCCTTGTTTGCTTCATCAGGTGCGCCCAGATTTTCCAGAGCGGCAACTGCCCAGCGCCAGGCAGCGCGCACATTCTCAATTTCAGGCGACAGCTGATCGATCGCTTGCTGGCGTTGTTCGGTGTACCAATGCTTTTCCTCCGCGTGAAGCAGCCCTAAATAATATTGAGCGTAGCGAGCGTGGGCGATGCTAGCCAGTTCGGGCCAGGAGGCCAGCCGTTCGGCGGCAAATTGGCGCACCAGCTCTAGCATCTCAAAACGGCCGTTTGCCTCCCGATGCAGCAGCGATTTGTCTGTCAGCGTAGTGAGCGTCCAAAAAGAGGTTTGGGTGACCTGCCGCGCTGCCTCGCGGGTGAAGCCCCCCCGAAAGAGGGTGAGCTGCGCCAGCACTTGCTGTTCATCTTCCGTGAGCAATGCCCAAGAGTGATCGAATACTGCTTGCAAGCTGCGATGTCGATCTGGCACGTCCCCGGCGCGCGTTTGCAGAAAATCCATATCTTGCGCTAGTTCGCTGGCAATCTCGGCGCAGCTTAGCTGCCGCACCCAGCCAGAGGCGAGCTCGATGCCCAGCGGCACCCCAGCCACCAACCGACAAATTTTAGCGACATCCGTTTGATTTTTGGGGGTGAGGGCAAAATCAGCTTGGGCGCGTTGGGCCAGTTGAGTAAATAGTTGCAGCGAATCGACCGTGGCCTCGGTACGGCCGTTGGGCAATGGCAGCGGCCCCACTTCAAACGTCCACTCCGTTTGCAAATTGAGTCGTTCGCGGGAGGTAACCAACAGCTTCACGTCTGGTAATGCCTGGATCATTTCAGCCAGTAGCTGGCTTCCTTTTTGCAGATGCTCAAAATTATCTAGCAGCAACAACATCTCTTTGGCTTCTAAGTATGCCAAAAGCTGTGTTTTGGGTGGTGCTGCGCCAGAGAAAGTGAAGCCAACCGCTTCGGCAATGGCTGGCACAATAAACTCTGGAGCCGGTACAGCGGCCAGCGGCACAAAATAGACGCCGTTCAGGGTGGTGCCAACGGCCGTTCTGGCTAGTTCCAGAGCCAAACGGGTTTTGCCAATGCCGCCAGGCCCCATCAACGTTAGCAAGCGGCAAGACGGCCGTACCAACTGTGCCTGAATTTGGCTTAGCTCCTCAAGACGCCCCACAAATGGGGTGGTGGCTACGGGTAAGTTGTGGCGGCGGATATCTACGGCTGCACGAATCCGTTCGTACAAAGTTGTGGTTTCTGGTGAGGGGTCTATGCCTAGTTCTTCTACCAGAACGTCGCAGCAAGTTTGGTATTGGCGCACCGCTTCGGCACGCTGGTCGTTTCGTGCCAGCAGCAGCATCATTTGGCGATGCGCCCATTCGCTCAGGGGTGAGATGGCCAGCAGTCGGGCGGCATAGCGGATTCCTTTTTCATACAGTTGAGTGTCTAAATGATGCTGTACCAAGCGTCGCAGCAAATGAACGGCCGTGCGCTGGTGCCGCTCGCGCTCCAAAGATACCCACTCTTCAAAACCTCGGCTGTCTCGAATGTCGAACCCTACGAGGAAGTCAGCCCGGTACAAGGCAATCGCTTGCTCCCAATCTGCTACTTGGTCGCTTTCGGCTAACGCGTGGAATTCGGCTGTGTCTAGCCAGTGGGGCGTTTCTTCTCTGAAGGCAATGGTCTGGCGGGTGATTTCCAGATATGGCTTGAATTTGCGGCGCAGCCCAGAAAGCAAGGAGCGTAAATTGGCCATTGCTTGTTCGGGCGGACGGTCATCCCAGAAAAAATCTGCGAGGAGTTCACGGGAATACGGCCGTTGTGTGCTAACCAGGTAGATGAGCATTGCCTCTGCCTTGCGCGAGGCCAGCCCCCCGGCCGATTTGCCATTGAGTTTAATCGTTGTTTCACCCAGCAGGGTTAATTTCAGCCCGTTTGTCATTGATGATATTTCAGGTGTTTGCTAGTGGATCGTTTTCGGATCGTTCTAAAAGTAAACTCATTAATAGATTCGGGAAGAATTTTGCTCACCCAATTTGATTATAGCTTACTCTGATGACAAATGAGAGGCTTGCTTTGCATTTTTTACCTATCTTCAAACTATGAATCGAAAGGTAAATCATCAGTTTGTAGTGTCATAGTTGGGTGGCATTTGGGATAATCGACTTGAGATGACGCTTATGAATAAAAACTTGCACCATTATCACGCATATTTGTTACGTATTTGGCGCGAAGAAGCGGGAATGCCCTGGCGCGCCACGCTGCAAAATCCGCATACAGGCGAACAGGAAGGGTTTGCCACAGTGGAGCAGCTTATTGACTTTATTCGCACCAAAACGGAAACGGCCGCTCAGGACACAGACAATTAGTTGTTTAATGCCGCACACTGCTTCGTTTTTGTAAGGAGTGACCTGCCTGAAGACGGCCGTTTCATGCCCTCCCCGCACCAAAATTTGCTCATTTGCCCAGCCTCGCTATACTAATTAACTGCTAATGCAAGGGTTTTGTCACTAAAATGCCCCGCATTTTCTAGGGAAGAAAGAAAGCGATTCAACACACAGGCTCTGAACGCCTGTTGGGCGATTTCATGACAAATTCGTCAAATTCACGTTAGTCTGCCAACTCAGTAGCCGAAAAAGCCACCTGACCCAATATTCAGGCGGTATTTTTGCGTATCTGTTGCTAACAAACGCGCATCCCTGAATGTACTATGGCGCATCCCAACAGTCTGGTGGAACTCAGTGTGTACAAAATAATAGATGGCCAACGCGGCCAAATATATTTGAGAAGGAGGTGGTGAACAACGTAAAAATAATCTGAGAAGCTCTCTGACTCAATATTTTTGTTAAGGTTTTTACCTGGAGGAGAAAATCCATATGAATAAGAAAATTGTTGTTTTAGCAATGCTGTTGCTCGCACTGGCTTTAGTAGCCTGTGGTGGCGGTGAGCCTGAAACCGTTACCGAGTTTGTTGAAGTGACCCGTATCGTTGAGGTACAGGGTGACCCGGAAACTGTTGTAGAAACTGTTACCGAGACTGTGACTGAAACCGTCACTGAAACTGTCACTGAGCAGGTAGCCGTAGAATTTGCTGGCGGTGGCGACACTCTGGCTCAGGTTCAAGGTCGTGGCACGCTCAACTGTGCTGGCAACGCCAACGTGCCTGGCTTTGGTTACCTGGACCCAGATACCGGTGGCTTTAGCGGTTTTGACATTGATTTCTGTAAAGCAATTGCTGCGGCCGTTTTGGGCGATTCTGAAGCAATTGAAGTAACCCCCACTACGGGTCAGTCCCGCTTCCCCACGCTGCAATCTGGTGAAGTTGATGTGCTTATTCGTAACACCACCTGGACCAGCAGCCGCGATACCGCTCTGGGTTTCGACTTTGCTCCAGTCACTTTTTATGATGGGCAAGGCATGATGGTGCGTACCGAGAGTGGCATCAGCAGCATTAGCGACATGGAAGGGGCAACCATTTGCGTGCAGTCTGGTACGACCACCGAGAAGAACCTGTCTGACTACATGACGGCTCTAGGCGTTACCTACACCCCGCTGGTTGGTGACGACGCTGTAGCCACCCGCGACGCGTACGATTCTGGTGCTTGCGACGGCTTCACTACTGACAAATCGGGTCTGGTTTCTCAAATTATTCTACTGTCTGACCCCACTGCCCACACAATTCTGGAAGAAGATATGTCCCGTGAACCGCTGGGGCCGCTAACTCGTCACGGCGACAACAACTGGAACGATATTGTAAGCTGGGTGGTGCAATGTACGTTCAATGGTGAACTGCTAGGCATCAATCAGGAGAACGTAGACAGTTTCTTAGGTGGCGACGACCCGGCTATCCAGAATGTTCTGGGTGAAACGGGCGATCATGGGCAGGCAATTGGTTTGTCTAACGACTTCTGCTACCAGGTGATTAAGCAGGTTGGTAACTACGAAGAAATTTACAACCGCAACCTGGGGCCGGACACGCCCTTTAACCTGGCACGCGCCCGCAACGCGCTGTACACCGATGGCGGTATCATCTACCCCATTCCGTTCCGTTAAGATTTGGGGTCGTGTGGCGTGGTTGTTTTTGCAGCCACGCCCACGTTTAGATTTTTCATGCAGCCCGACCTCGTGTCGGGCTGTGCTGTAACAAACCTGTTTTAGCGACTTCTAGCCTGCTTGTGTGCCTGCCTGGCACAAGTGGGCAGTTAACAAAAGAAAGCTGCCTGCCACGAGTCCTTGCGTAACGTCCTCATGGCAGGTGAGCCACAGGGGTAACGTCTATGTCGGACATACCAAAACCATCCCTGCGAGGCAATGAACGGATTCCACCCTGGCGAGACGGCCGTATCATCGGAATTCTGCTGCAAATTGTCTTCGTTGTTCTCCTTGTCCTCAGCCTTAATTGGCTTTTTACCAATATTGGCAACAATTTGGATGCGTTGGGTGCGGGGCAGTTTAGCTGTAGGGAGGGCGGCACCAGCTATCGCTGCGCTTTCGACTTCCTCAGCGGCGAAGCCCAATTCCCCATCAGTGAATCTGTTATCGACTACGATCCCAATACCGATTCCTTCTGGCGGGCCATTGGCATTGGTGTGCTAAACACGGCCAAGGTTGCCTTTTTTGGCATCATTCTCACCACCATTTTGGGTACTTTTACCGGCATTGCCCGGCTTTCTAGCAACTGGCTGGTGAGTAACATCGCTAAATGGTACATCGACCTGATGCGCAACACGCCGCTGCTGCTCCAGTTATTTTTTATCTACTTCGTCATTTTCCTAGTTAGCTTGCCCTCAGTAAATGACGTCCAACCTCTCTTGGGCTTACCCATCTTTGTTAGTCAGCGGGGCATGAATTACCCCTCACTTGTGCCAATGGCTTCCTTTGCTACCTGGGCAGCATTCATTGTGCTGGGCCTTGTGCAGGCGCAGCTGCTTTGGGTGATGTTGGGGCGGCGCGAGGAGCAGACTGGGCAAGAAAGTAGCCGGGGACGCTGGGCGATCCTGTCCTTTGTGGTGGTGGTCATCATTGGCTGGTTTATTGCGGGCAGCAATGCCGATACAGAAGCGGTGCTCGTTTCGCGCGCCTCCCGCATTCGTGACTTCGACGACATCCCTGCCCTGGTTGAACGGCGGCTCGGGATCAACGATATTGGCGATATTGAGACGAGGCTAGAAAACGGAACGCTGGCGCAGGAGGCTGTAGATGAAGCCGCACTCAAAATATGCGCCATCAATGAATCAGCTTCAGAAATTAATCTGACGGCGCAGCTCCGCCGGGCCAATGTACCGTTTGACGTGGAGCGCAGTGACCGTGCGGATCAGGCGATTGAGAGCTATGCGGCGGGCGACTGTGAAATGTTTGTGGCCAACAAGGCTACGCTAGCTGCGGAACGTGATTTGCTGGAAAACAGTGCCGATCAGCTCATTGTGCCTTTGCCAGAAACACCAGTGCGGCTGTCTGTACCGAAGTTGGAAGGGTTCAACTTTGTGGGCGGCTCCAAACTGACGCTGGAATTTGCCGCCATTTTGCTGGGGCTGGTGCTGTACACGGCGGCGTTTGTGGCCGAGATTGTACGGGCGGGCATTTTGTCGGTATCCAAGGGCCAAACGGAAGCGGCGCGGGCGTTGGGGCTTTCTGAAACGCAGCGGCTGCGGCTGGTGGTATTGCCTCAGGCACTGCGAGTGATTATCCCTCCGCTTACCAGCCAATATTTAAACCTGACGAAGAACTCTAGTTTGGCAGCGGCCGTTTTGTTCCCAGACCTGTATCGCAATATCAATACCATCATCAACCAATCTGGGCGACCGATTCAGCCCATTGTGATTATGGCGCTCATTTACCTGTCAATCAGCCTGTTTATTTCCTTCTTCCTGAACTGGTATAACAACAAAATTGCGCTGGTGGAGAGATAATCATGACAATATACCCTCAAAAACAAACGCGATTCGACTTTTTACCAGAAGATTTTCAGGTGCAGATCAACCGATTTGTGACTGAGCAAATTACCCGCTCCTGGGTTTTGACCCTGTGGGTGATTTTGCTGACTGGCTTCACGGTGGCCATGATTGTAAATCGGGCGCAGGCTGCGCCAGTTTCTACCATTTTGGTGCTGGTGGCCTGGGTGGTGACGGTGGCACTGGTGGTGATGAATGAACTGCGCCACAAGCACAACGCGCTCTCGCTCTGGCTGAAAAACAACATGTATAACAATATCACCAACACGCAGATTAGTTTGCTGATTGTGTTGGGCATTATTGCGACCGTTATTGCTTTTTACAATTATGCTTGGGTTAATGCCAGCTTTGTGGCCATACCGGCATCCGATTATCGGGCAGAGCTGATTGAAGCAGGCGGTGCAGAGTACTGCTTCACAATGGGGGGAATTGATACAGATATTTCGGCTACGGCTATTGTTGCAGACCCAGCCGAACGCTGTTTTGCCACAGCCGATCTGACCGCCCCGCCGAGCAATTTGGCTGTTGGGGAAGAAGCGTCTTCGTTTTGCTTTGACCAAAAGCCCGGCGACCCGGAAAACGGGATTACCTGTTTTGCCAGCACCGCCGAAACCCCCGACTTCTTTACCGTAGAACGAGAATTTACCGGTGCCAACTGGGGGGCTGTGGAAGCAAACATGGTCACGATGATGATCTTCCGCTTTAACCGGAACGAAACGTGGCGCATCTGGGCGGTCATCATTTTGTTGGCAGTGTTGTTTATACCGACGACTTTTGTGTACCGCGCTAGCTTTAACAACAGGCGGGTGCGTCAGATGTTAACGTATGCCTGGCTAGCATCGCCATTTATCATTTTCCTGTTTCTGCGCGGGGTGGAACCAGTGCCTTTTGAGGTGGATGGCTCTGCGTCCGTGGTTGAAGGCATTTGGGACAACACCTTTGCCTGGACAGGTTTCATTGATGAGCTAGAAGAGGCGGGGCGCATTACGTATGTAAACGGCCGTCCGCTAGAGCGCGGACCGGGGGGTACCCTAACGCCAATTTCCAACTGGACCCGGATACAAGCAACGCTTTCAGGCAATCAATATTTGCTCGGGCTGTTGGGCTTCCTGCTTTTTGGCGGATTATCGCTCTTCTTGAATCGCCGTTTTCCGCAAAAAGATCACGAGGGAGAATTGGCTCGGTTTGGCCGGGCGGTGCTGCGAATTATTTTTATCATTTCGGCCGTTTACGCTTTACTCGCCTTCCTCCAGGTGTTTAGCATGCTCATTGGCTCGTTAAGCTACACTCGTGAACTCGCGGTAAATGGCGTGTTGCAAGAAGTAAAACAGCCCATCTTCTCTAGCCTTGACCCAGATGTCAACTGGGGTGGCTTCCTCCTCACCATCATCATCACCGTCTTTGCCATTGTGGTTTCTTTCCCCATTGGCTTGCTGATGGCACTGGGACGCCGCAGCAAGATTCGCGGCATCCCGGCCTGGCTAACCTATGGCGCAGCACTGGTTATTGCCATTTGGGGCTTTACCCAAAGCACCCCAGGGATGATTGAAGCTGCGCGCAACAACTTTGAACTGGTGCTCGCCTATTGGCCAATCCTCGTTTTGCTTGCGGCCTTTGCCTTCCAGCGCACCTTTGACGGTAATGTTCTGGCGGCTTTCAGCACACTTTACATTGAATTTGTGCGCGGCGTGCCATTGATTACCGTCCTGTTTGGCAGCATCATCCTTTTCCCAATTTTGCTTCCTCCAGGCGTGGAAATATTGAACACTTGGCGCGTTTTGTGGGCCGTTGCCCTTTTTGCCGCAGCGTACCTGGCCGAAAACGTGCGCGGCGGTTTGCAAGCGATTCCCAAAGGCCAGTACGAAGCGGCCGATTCGCTAGGCTTTAACGCTTTTCAAAAATACCGACTCATCATTTTGCCCCAGGCACTCCGTGTGGTCATTCCAGCCATCGTTGGACAATTCATTGGCCTGTTCAAAGACACAACCCTGGTCGCCATCATTGGCATGTTTGATGTGTTAGGTGTGGCCAACGCCATCGCCGCCCAGGAAGATTGGTTGGGCGTACGGCGTGAACCGTATATCTTCCTGGCGCTTCTCTACTTTGTCGGCTCTGCGTTGATGACCGCGTACAGTCGCCGACTGGAAAAACAAACAGGATTGGGTGAGAGATAAAATGACAGGGGTGAGTGGTTAGTGGCTAGTTGTTTTACCAGCCACTAGCGACTAACCACCAGCCGCTTACTTTCAGGAGAGAAAAATGACAACAGCAGCAACACTTACACAGATGGAAGATGTAATTGTGGCCCACAATATTAATAAATGGTATGGTGATTTTCAGGCTTTGCGGGATGTCAGCCTGACGGTCAAATCTGGTGAAGTAATTGTGATTCTAGGGCCATCTGGTTCTGGCAAATCGACGTTTATCCGCACGCTCAACCGTTTGGAAGAGCATCAGAGTGGCGACATTATTATTGATGGCATTACGTTGAGCCATGATGTGCGCAACATTGCTGAGATTCGGCGGGATGTGGGAATGGTGTTCCAGCAGTTTAACCTGTTCCCTCACCTAACGGTGCTGGAAAATGTGACGCTGGCTCCGATTCATGTGCGCAAATGGTCCAGGGAGCGGTCGGAAGAGGTGGCGATGAAATGGCTCACCCGCGTGGGTATCCCGGAGCAGGCGGGCAAATATCCAGGACAGCTTTCTGGTGGACAGCAGCAGCGCGTGGCCATTGCCCGGACGCTCTCGATGGAGCCGAATATTTTGCTGTTTGATGAGCCTACGTCGGCGCTGGACCCGGAAATGATTAAGGAAGTGCTGGATGTGATGCGGGATTTGGCGCGGTCTGGCTACACCATTTTGGCGGTAACTCATGAAATGGGGTTTGCTCGTGAGGTAGCGGATCGGGTTATCTTCATGGATGCTGGGCAGATTGTGGAGATCAACACGCCGGAAAATTTCTTCACCAACCCGAAGAATGACCGGACGAAGCTGTTTTTGTCGCAGATTTTGCACCACTGATTCCGGTAAGCGGTAATGTCGCTTAGCGACCGCTTCGCGTACAGTTTTCAGTAATCAGTAAAAACAGAAACGGCCGCTTTTCTTGAAGCGGCCGTTTTTTTATTGTTGAAACCACAGTAGGCGGGGGCGGAACTGGGCGGCCTGTTCGGGGGGCGTGCTGGATTGAACGGCCGTCAACATTTCCCAGCTAAACAGATGTTGTTCCTCAATTAACACGGGGCGGCTAAAGGGAAAAGCTGTACGCATGGCGTTGTCCAAATCATGCGGCAGGCGACCCCAAAATTGGCTGCTGGTGGCCACAGAGGGACGGGCCGGTACAAAACGGAAGCGGGCCGAAGGAGCTTGCTCTGTGAGAAACTTGAGCCATTCCCAAGCGGCGTACGGCCGTTCCGACCTCGATGTAATAAACGCGCCATCTACCCACAGCGGCGTAATGCCATCAAATCGATTGGAGCCAGGGAAGGGCAATACGCCCATTGGGTTCAGTTGGAAGCGTAGCTCATAAAGCAACGGAGATTCTACCCAGATGGCTGCCCGACGCCGCGCAGATTGCCAGTTTGAAAGGACACCTGCCCGTTCCACCTCGCTCATCATCGTAAAATCGGCCATTTGCCCTGGCTGGCCCGCTAACGATTGGTACCAGCTTAGCGTGGCGGCAACTGCCTCCGGCGTAAGCGGCTGGTCGCAGCGCACGGTAACCTCTTCGCAGGTATTGTTCCAGTTGTAGGCATACGAAAATAGCACGTCTGCCCCCACATCTAAAAAGCCCCACTCCAGCACCCCGTTTTGGGAAGCATCGCCGTGGGAAACGGCCGTCATGTCTGCTTCCATCTCCTGCCATGTCCAGCGGAGGGTTGGCTCTGGCTGCTCAGCGGCGCGATAGGCGTTTTTGTCGTAGTAAATGACGTTCATCCGCCCTGCCAGCGGCATAAACCACATATGCTCCTGCCACCAGGCACCTTGCCAGAGCTGCTCATAAAAGTCAGCGCGGTCAAAAATAGTGTCTGTCTGCATCATCGCAGTGAGGTCACGCACCGCACCGGCTGCCAGTAATTCGGCCGTGGGTGCTTTGCCAACGACATCGAGCATTGCGATATCTTCAAGAGTGGGGTGCGATGTTTCCAGATAGATTAGCTCGATGGTGATGCGCGGATTTTGAGCCATGAATTGGGCAGCGGCCGTTTCGTAATCAATGAGAGGGTATTCCGATTTGGGGATGCCGAAGCGGAGGGTGACCGTGTCGAAGCGGTCGGCGATCCGGCCGTTTACCAATTGCCAAAACAGATCGGACGGTTCACCATTTTCAGCCAGCCCCACCAGGCGGGGCGAGGGAAGGATGAGCTGGTCGGCAGCGGCCGTTTCCTGGAAGTGGGGGGAGATAGTAATCGTGAACGGCCGTTCTGCCGTGGGGCAATCTGCCACGCACAGCGTAAGAATGCGCTCCGTGATCTGATTGCCAATTTGTTCAGCCAAGTCGGCGTCGGTTTGAGTGTAACGCAGCCTGCCCCAGGCGTAATCAGTAAAGGTAAGATTGCCCCAGTAGCCGGGCGCATCTGGCTGGCGGATGAGGCTACCGTCTGGCTGAATTTGCCAGAAGGCAACGCGCTGGTACGTTTGTGTGCCTTCTGCCCATTGCAGGTTAGCCCAAATCGTATTTTCGTGTTGTTCCGCGTTGGTGATGATGGGATCGTGGTGGTAGAGACGGCCGTTCAGAGGCAGCAGTTGGACCGTAAACCAGTCAGGGTCATTTGCCTGAAAGCTGTAAAACAGATCGCCATCCCCGGCCAGATATGCGTCTCGTTCAAAGTCAAGCGCGTTCTGGGTGAGCTTGATGGCGTTTTGCTCGGCGTCGGCCAGCTCCGTTTGTGCGGTGCGCCACAGCCAGCCGCCCGCCACGATGAGGACGGCTATAAGTGCCAGCCAGAACCAGGGGAGAGATTTGCGGGAAACGGCCGTGTCCGACAGCGGAGGCAGATCGTTCTCTTCTTCGCCAATTTGCCAATCGAAGCGCTCGCTCATGTGTCACCGCCAAGGGGTTGGGCTATCTCGTTTGTTGTGTAAAAGCGGGAAAGTAATTTGAAGTTAGAAGAGTCATTTCTCCCGCTTTTACTTACGTAAATCACAATTTCGCGGCTCGATTTTCATTAAAACAGCTTTTGTGATTTACATGAATCGGTGGGGCAAGTATAAAACAAATGCGAAAAAAACGCATTTCACAGGAGGGACGTTTCGGGGGATGTTGAAAGGACGGCCGTTTCATATGATGCCATCATCAAGTTGAAACGGAGGTTCCCGATGAAACAACAAATTCCCTATCAGAGCTATCAACTAAAAAGCACCTTTGGCCAGACGGCCGTAAACATCCGGCCCATGAAACCTGGCGACACGGAGTTGCTAATGGATCTGCATATGCGGCTTTCTGATGAAAGTTTGTATAAACGATTTTTGCGACTTTATCGGCCAACGGTTAGAGACATTCAATTTATTACGAACCTTTCTGCCACGCAGGGTGCGGGTGTCGTGGCCACAACCACGCAAAACGGCCGTGAGCTAGCTATTGGGTTGGCTTACTACGTCGTAGAGGAAGATAGCCAGGTGCCCAGTGCAGAGCCTGCTTTTGTGGTCGATGATTGGTATCAAGGGCAAGGATTGGGCAAGAAACTGTTTTCCGCTTTGTGCCAAACGGCCGTTGCTCACCAAATTGCGTGCTTCAACGTGGTTGTCCATCCAGCCAATGGCAGCATGATGCGCATTTTTGAACGGAGCGGCTTGCCTATGCAGCAGCAGCTTCATTACGGCGAACGTGAACTGTGCATACAGCTCCCGTCACCAGCAAGGCAACATTTTATGAATACGGCCGTTACAGCTCATTCAATCTATCAACAACAACTGTAATGAGGGTGATGTGGCGTTCCGTGGTTGCCCGGTTAGATAATCTGGCTGACCAATTCAGGGAGCGTAAACATTGCGGCGGACTGTTCAGCACGTGAAACAAATTCAGGCGGCAATTCGGCTGTAAGCTCATCAATAATGGGCTGATTGTTGTCAACATCAATTTGGCGAATTCTGTCTTCTGTTTTTACAAACAGCAAAATGGCCAACGCGTTTTCTAACTGCCCCTGACTGGCGACGGCCCTGGCATAGGCAGATAAAATTGAAAGCGCGTCGGGCACAGTTTCTGTCGCCCAACTGAGCGACAGGGCAGATTTCAGCGTCTTTTTCGCTTTTAGCACATCGCCAACGTCCAAATAGGTGATTCCCAGATTTTTCGATAGAGAAGCAAGCACTCGGTTTTCGCCGATTTGTTTGGCCAAAGCGATGCTCCTTAGCAAGTGGCTTTCCGACTTTTTGAATTCACCCAATGTACGATATGCGCCTCCCATTGCCCCGATACATTCCATTTCTAGCCGCGTAAAGCCCGCTTCCCGAGCATATCCTAATGCCTCTTGGTATGCTTCCAAAGCCAGCTCGGTTTCTTCTTGCCGCGAATAAGCAGTGCCAATGTTGTGTAGCAGCATGGTTAATCCGGGGGCAAAGTTTTGTTCCCGGAACAGAGCCAGCGACTCTTGGTAGCGGGCATGGGCTAACTCATACTCTCCTGCGTCTACAGCCACTACGCCCAGCACCTTTAGCGCATCGGCCTGAATGAAATAATCTTGGGGAAGTTGGGCGTAGCCTAATGCCTTTAGTAGCTGTTCCTGCGCGAGGTCGCGCTGCCCACGTAGCACGCTGGCTTTGGCCCAACAGTTGTAAGCAAACGCCAAAAGCGACCGATTTTCTGTCTCTTCTAACCAGGGGATGGCTTGGGCCAGTAGCTCGTCAACCTGCTGGTAATGGCCCAGGCCAAAGCTAAAGTAGGCCGCTTTGGTTTGTAGGTTGGCAATCATTGTTTGGTAAAGGTTGGCTGTTGGTGCGTCTTTGATTGCTGGTTGGGAGACGGCCGTTTCCAAAACCCTTAGCTCGTCTAAAAAGAAATCCAGGGCGGTGCTCATCGGCCCTTTAAGGTAGTAATAAAATTGCCAGCTCTCAATAAAGGGTGGTAAATAGTTGAGAATTTCTTCTGTGGCGGGTTGGCTGGTTACGGCCGTTATCAGCCATTCCCAGGCTTGCGTCAGGTTCCCCTGCTCAGAAACAATTTTATCGAGGGCGCGTTGGTACGCCGCACGCTGTATATCATACAATTGTTGCTGCATGAAGTTGGCAAAGTAGGCGGCAAATCGGCCGTATAGCTGCTCTGTTGCAGCGGGGGGCAGCTGCTCAATAGAATATTGCCGCAGCAATTCATGAATCCAGTAACGCTGCTGGTCATCTACAGTGATAATCGAGCGATCTGTTAGCTGTCGCAGCACTTTTAGGTTGGCACCGCAAATGTTTTGGGCAGCTTCGCGGGTAAACCCACCACTAAAAAGAGATAACTTGGGCAAAACAGACGCTTCCTCCGCAGTGAGCCGCTTCCAGGTGGCGTTGAAAATGGCGCGAATGCTGCGCTGCCTTTGCGGCAAATCTTTGAGCTCTGTTTCCAGGAAATCCACACTTTGCCCAATCTCCTGCCGAATCTCTGCAAAGGAGAGCATACTGGCCCAGCCAGCAGCCAACAGTAATGCTAAGGGCATTCCCTGCACAAGTTGGCAAATGCGCACTATCTCAGGCCACTCATCTGGCTGAACGGCCGTACTGGGCCGAACCAGATTGACATGCTGCAAAAAGAGGGTGATGGCGCTGTGGGATTCAGGGGAAACGGCCGTTTCTGTCTCCGGTATTTCCAAACCATGAAGAGTATACAGTTGTTCCCCAACTAAATTTAGTCGTTCGCGTGAGGTAGCCAAAATTTTTATACCAGATGCCCTTTCCAGTAGCTTTACGAGCAGAGGAACGCCACTTAATAAATGCTCAAAGTTGTCTATCACCAACAAGGCGGTTTTGTCCTGCAACGCTTGCAGTAACTGCTGCTCTGGGTCTTGTGAACCGGATAGACGAATAGACATCGCCTCGGCAATTGCAATGGGAACGTCTTCTTGAGTGGTTAATGCCGCCAGCGGCACAAAATAGACAGCATTGTTGAAATCTGCCTGCATTTGCTTGGCCACCGAAAGTGCCAAGCGTGTTTTGCCAATTCCGCCCGTGCCAACAATGGTGAGCAGGCGGCACTCAGGCTGTGTTGTGAGCAATTGGACAATCTCTGCCAATTCTTGTTGCCGCCCTACAAACGGCGTGGCTGGTGTAGGCAAGACGGGTTGCCTCAGCGTGAAAACGACTGGCTCCGGAGGCGTTGGCGATGCAAAATCACGACGCTTGATTGCCTCGTAAATTTGTGACGTTTCAGGTGCCGGTTCTACGCCAAGCTCTTCTTGCAGAAGCTGCAAACACGTTTCATATTGCCGAATAGCGGCGCTATGCTGGCCTGCCCAAGCGTATAGCTGCATGAGTTCACGGTGGGCCGGCTCATGCAACGAATCAAGCGACAACCAGCGACGGCCGTATTCAATCCCTTTGTCAAACTCATTTGCGGTTCGATGCCAATGGATGAGCTTTTGCAAGGTTTCTCCCAGCTTTTGGCGCAACGCTTCCCGCTCAAAAAATTGCCATTCATCAAATTCGGGGCAGTCTGGCAAATTAAAACCGCTCATAAAGTCGCCGGTGTAAAGGGTGACCGCTTCTGCCAGTACAGTGGTGCACTCGGAGCAAACTGCTTCGGGGGGATGATTGTGGTTTTCTACAGTTTGCAGGTGTGCTTGGAATACGGCCGTATCCACCTGAAATGCTCCCCCTGTACGCAACCCGATTTGCATCCGATCGGCATCTAAATAACTGTCTCCTACAAACTCTTTGAGCCGACCCAGTTCGCGCCGCAAATTTTTTAATGCCCCGGATTGATCATGCTCAGGCCATAGCAATGTCGCTAAAGATTCGCGGGTATAAGGTTGCCCGCCATGTGCCAGGAAGGCTAGCAAGGCGATAACTTTCCGCCGCCCAATGGAATAAGGACGGCCGTCACGCTCAAATTTTGGGGTGCCAAACAATGAAACCTTCAATTGCATGCTGTGCGCCATCATGCCCCAGTTAAAAGATTCCCAAGCCAAATATTTTTGAGGGACGCTTTCTGGGGCGTTTAGAGGATGCCTGCCTTCTAACCTTCCTGAAACTAAAAATCTTAGGAGGCACCATGTATTTAACGAAAAAGCTGTTTGGACGATTAATTGTATTTATTTACAGCATCATCGCCTATGTAATTGGGTTAGGCGGTCTCGTCTATTTTATCTTGTTCCTTGGCAACTGGAAATTTTTGCCCCATCAAATTGATTCGGGGGCGACATTGAGCGTTAACCACGCCATATTGATCAATGTGGGGTTGGTTTTAGCGTTTGGTTTGCAGCATTCAGTGATGGCTCGGCCAGCTTTTAAGCAGGTGCTTATGCGGTTCATCCCCAAAGCGGCCGTACGAAGCACTTACGTATTCACCTCAGGGGTGATGATGCTAAGTTTTTGCCTTTTCTGGCAGCCCATTGACGGTGCGCTGTGGATTGTTAAATCCAATCTGGGGCAGGCGGTTTTAACTGCCGGGTATTTGTTTGGCTGGGTTTTTGCCGTTTTGGCCTCGTTTGTCATCAATCATTTTGAGCTGTTTGGCTTGCAGCAGGCGTACCGCAATCTAAGGAACCAGCCAGAGCTGCCTCCCCACTTTACTGAGCGGTTTCTGTACCGATTGGTGCGCCACCCACTCCAACTTGGTGTGCTAATTGGCCTGTGGTCTACGCCAACGATGACGTTCACGCACTTGTTCCTAGCCATTGCTCTAACAATTTACATCTTCATCGGCCTTTATTTTGAGGAAAAAGATTTGAGGGCTTCTTTGGGAGAGGCGTATGAAAATTACCAGCAGCGTGTGCCGAAGGTTATTCCTATACCGGGCTGGCTGTATCGCAACGGCCGTATTGCTAGCCAGAACCGGGGGCGGGATATGCAGGAAACCACACCTTAATTTGACAGCTATCTGATTTACCCTTTAGGGATTGACTACCCCGCTGCTTGCAGGCGGGGTAGTTCATTATCCGGTCAGCATGGTTACGCTGATGCCCACCAACAGACAGGCTACCGTGAACTCAACAAATTTTTGGATGCGCTGGTTGAAAAACCAATCCTGAATTGATTTTGCCGTCACTGAGAGCAAAGAATACCAGCTAATGGTCAAAGCGATTTTGATTAATCCCATCAGTAAAATAATGCTGCTCAACTCTGCGGTTGGCATGTGGTGCGGCAAAATGACGGTATAAAATAAAATTGCTTGGGGGAAGTAGGGGGTCATCAAGCCCATGCCAGTAAAAAAGCTCTTCGCAACCTGGTTGGTTGAGGACAGTTCTTTTTGCGGCTTCTCTTTGGCAAAAAGGCATCTGTACCCGGTTACCAATCCCATCACGAGGATGAAAATTGCGCCGCCTTTCTGATAAAGATGGGCTGTGGGTAAAGATACATTCATGAGGTTGCTGGCGGTAAAAAAGAGCGCAACCGTCACAAAAACGGCCGTTGTCAGCGCACCACCTAAAGCAACGGCCGTTCCAGCTTTACGGCCGTAGCGGGTTGTATTTTGTATGGTCAAAACAGTAACCGGTCCAGGGGAAAGCGTACTCATTACCAGGTACATCACGGGGACAACAAACATTCACAACTCCTATGTAATCTGCATTGAATCATTGTTATAATCGTTTTGTACATACGATAAACTCGAAGCGATCCATTAGCGATCCAAAACAGAAACTAGGTAGTTTGATGACTGATCGACTTGAAGTAAGGTTGCTTGGCGGCGTTACGTTTCTGCTAAAAGGGCAACCTGTTAAAAGCCTGCCAACGCGTGCTTCCCAAGCGTTGATGATTTTTCTCCTTCATCAAAATCGTCCCGTAGAACGAGAGCGTTTGATTGATATGTTTTATCAGGTAAGTACGCCCAAGCAGGCGGCGGCCAATTTCCGCTCGACGCTCTCTCGCCTGCGTCTATTGGCAATGGAAGGAATGCAAAAACAGGCTGCTATCTATGAGCAGACGGGCGATTATTGGGCCGCTTTGCACACCATCAATCAGCTATTGGCGGTTGAGCCGCTGCTGGAAGAAGCGCATCGGGCCAAAATGATGCTGCTGGTGCGTACAGGGCAACGGCCGTAGGCCCAGCCAAAGCCGCCATTCCCATTCTCAGAGAAAATGTCGCTTTGGATGATCTGTTTGACGCTTATAACATTCTGGTAGGCAGCAATCTGGAAATGCGCACCTTCGACGCCATTCCCCAACTGCTAGACGAAATGGAGGCGATTGCTGCCGAAACGCAAAAGCCGGTAATGTTTGGCATGCTGTACGTTTCTCTTTCCTACTACACAGATTTCATGGGAGATGCTGAAAGCGCATTGGGCTACGCGCAGCAGGCGTTGGCCGCGTTCCAGGAGTTAGAAGACACTTATTACGAAGCGATTGTGCTAGACGGCATTGCGCGGCGGCTGTTTAGCTTAAAACGGCCCGATGAGGCGGCTGGTGCCCTGCAAAAAGCGTACGCACTCGCTGCCCAAAACCAGCAGACGTTGACAATGGCCTTTGCCCAAAAAGGACTTGCATCTTACTATCAAAATAAAGGCATGTTGGCTGAGGCGGAGCAGGCGGCCCACATTTGCCGACGCTTATTTACTGAGGTAAACGAACAGCGCAATCTGGTTGAGGTCGATTATATTGAGGCACTCATTGCCTACGCACGTGAGCAATGGCGTGAAATGACCCGATTTATGATTGCCAGCCTGAATCGTGCCCGCGATCAACACATTGCTGCTTATCTGCTCAACAATGTGGTTTATTTGCCTATTTTGCAGTGGCAGCGTGGCGAACAGGCCAAAGCGGTTGCGCTGGTCCAATTTTTACGCGCCCATGAAAAGTTAGATGAGAAGCAAACGGCCGTTTTAGCCAAGGTGGAGGCATTGACGTCTAACATTGATCCCAAAATGAAGCAGGCAGCAGACGTGCTGGCTGCGACAATGAGCCTGGAAAGCATTGTAGATAACTTCTTGCGCGAGGGGTTAAGCTGGTTTGCCTGAGCCAAATGTAAGCTGGCTGCCAACACTGCCTGCGAATCTTTGCTAAACTGAAGGCATGAATAAACTGGTTTTTGTCTACAATGCAGATAGCGGTGTGATCAACTTTATTTTGGATGCGGCCCACAAAATCTTCTCCCCATCCACCTATCCATGCAATTTGTGCGCCCTTACCTACACGCCTACTGGCTTGCCCCGCTGGCGGCGGTTTGTAAAGAGTCTGCCTTTGCCTGCTGAATTTCTGCACAAGGATGAACTGGCGGAACAGTACGGCCTGACGGCCGTTCCCCTGTCGGCCGCCTATTTTTGGGATGGCCACAAGCTACAGGGCTGGATTCCGGCGGAGGAAATGGAACAATTTTCATCGCTGGAGGAGATGATGACGGCCGTTTCCCAAAAACTTCCCCAGACAACCATTCAATCTGCTTAACACGCACGCATCCAAGAATTAGCCACACAGAAAAATTAGAAATTATCAAGGCAGAAGTGACTGTCACCTCGAATTTAGATATTCTCGTGCTTACTCGCCTGTCAGCCCATAGCCAAATGGGAAGAGAGGCTCATTTTCGTCTAGATTGGCAAAGTCGAAAGGCAATTGCTCGATGGTAAGCGGCCAGGTGTAGGGGAGGGTGCCGCTGAACGGCCGTTCCCCAAACAACACATCAGCCACGCCTTGGCCTTCTGTTCCGGGCAGCCAGGCAGCCACCAGGGCATCCCAACTGTCAATGTGATCAGCGATGATGAGCGGGCGACCCGAAATGAGGATAATTACGAGCTGATCGCACGTCTCTTCCATCCGGTTTAACACCCGCAGATCGCCAACGGGCAGCCGCAGATCAGCACTATCACCACGGCCTTCAGCATACGGCCGTTCCCCCACAACCCCGACGCACACAATCTCTTCACCCACAGGCAGATCGTCAAAACGGCCGAATTCATCGTAGATAACGGCCGTGTCTGCTGAAACCGTCGCCTCAATCCCCTGCAAAATTGTGGTTCCGATTGTGCTGGCCCCTTCTTTGCCTTGCCACTCAATCGTCCAGCCACCAGACTGAATACCAATATCATTGGCCGCTTGTCCGCCCACATACAACGTTGGCAGGTCAGCAGACAAAGGCAGCAAGCCCCCCTCGTTTTTAAGCAGCACCTGTGACTGCGCTACCGCCTCGCGGGCCACTGCTCGATGTGCCTCAGACCCTACTTCTGCCAGCAAGGTTGCATCAGAATAGGGGTTTTCAAACAGCCCTAATTCAAACTTCACGGTGAGGATATTGCCCACGGCTTCATCAATTCGCTCCATAGAAATGTCGCCAGCCTCGACGGCTTCCTCCATGGTTTTGATGAAGCGATTGTAATCGTACGGCACCATATTCATATCAACGCCCGCATTGATGGCGATAACCACTGCCTCGTAATAATCATCCGTAATTTGGTCTACACCAGCCCAGTCAGAGACAATGAAGCCATCAAATCCCAGCTCGCCACGCAGCACGTCGCCGATGAGATATTGTTGGGCATGCATCTTCATGCCGCCCCAACTGGAATAAGAGATCATGATATTGCTAGCACCCGCCTCAATGACGGCCGGGTAAGGTGGCAAGTGGATCGTTCGCAGAACCTCTTCATCAACGTCGGTTACCCCTTGGTCAATGTTGTACGTATCCGTAGTGGATGTTCCCCAGACGGCTCCGCCATCCCCAACAAAATGTTTGGGGGTGGCCAACACCGTGTCGGGCGCAGACAGATCGTCTTCCTGAAGACCTTGCAGGTAGGCAACTGCTAAGCTGGTCACCAATTCTGGATTTTCGCTGTAGCCTTCATACGTACGACCCCAGCGAATGTCCTGCGGCACCGAGACTGCCGGGGCGTAATTCCAGTAGATGCCGGTGGCAATCATTTCCAGCGCGGTGATGCGGCCAATCTCGGTCATCAGCTCAGGGTTGTTGGCCGCACCCAGGCCAATGTTGTGAGGGAAGATAACCGTGCCTTCGACGTTGCTGTGTCCATGCACAGCATCAACACCGTAAATGATGGGAATGCCCAGATGGGAATCCAGCGCAGCTGCTTGAAAGCCATCTACCATATCGGCCCAGCTTTCTGGGGAGTTAATGCCCTCAGGATAGCCCCCACCGCCGCTAAGGATGCCCCCAATGCCCAGTTCGGTCACTTTGCTGGGTTGGATACTGTTTTTCTCGATTAACGTCATCTGCCCGATTTTGTCTTCTAGCGACATGCGCGCCAGCAAATCCTCGACACGGGCATCAATAGGTAACTCTGGATTTTTGTAAGGGGCATCGGCAGGCACCGGAATGCGCGTGGGCAGCACGGCGGGTTCAGGCAGTTGGGCCACCACGTCCGTCTGCCCGACTTCAAAGAAGACGAGTTGGCCAAATACGCTGGGGTCCAGGTAGGAAGTGTCGGCTGTGTCCAGAAGTGACCAGATGACTTTCAGGTTGCGGTCAGTTGTGGAAGCTCCGTTGAGGTGTGCCTGAAAGCCAATGACGTTGCCATGCTGGAGCTGAATGTCCCACACGCTATTAGTTAGGGGAACGGCCGTTTCCACAATATACCCTTTCTCGCTTAGCACAACCTGCACTTGGGCTTCGGCCGTTTCGCCTTGTATGCCGCCTAGCACAACTTCTTCAATCGGACGGCCAGCATTAAACGGCGGGATGTTGATTTGCGCCACGCCCTCGGCATATTCTGTAAGATTCAGGTTGTCTGAGGCGTTGATGTAAAACTCAACCGAATCCTCATTCCAATAATTGGTGCCATGCTCGCCGCTAATAATATTGGGGTCCGTCACGTCGGCCATGAAATAAAGAAGTTCCTCGTCAGCCGCCGCCGCAAAGGTGATAGAGGTTGCGCCTTGAACCTCTGCGGCACTTTCAGGCATGAACACCCGTGGTACGTTATTCCAATCGGTTAAATCGCCATCCAAATTAATTTCAACGGGAAAAGGGGCGTAATAGACTTCGCCCGGAAGGCTGGGCAGTGCCAAAAGCGTTTCCCCGTCGGCTGCTTCAGTATTTGTGGCGGGAACGGCCGTTTCCGTTGGGGCAGGGTCTTGATCTTCTCCGCCGCAAGCAATGAGTAAAAACAAAATAGTGATCATGCAAATAGCCAAACGGCCGTGTTCCCAAAAATTCATATCACCTTCCTCAGATTCAAAACCAATGTGGGTGCTTGCAAATGCAAAATTTTAACACCCACTCCAGCAAAAACGAGCCGCCCAGCTTTTTTAATGTTGACGGCACGGTCACAGAGAATGGTCAATTTGTACAAATGCAGCTTGAAGATGCGGCCGCTAGTGGGCCGTGGCGGTAAGGTTCTTTGACTCTTACGCTTAACTGGAACGGCCGTTCAAATAATGCTTCAACCATTGTCCGGTATAGGATGCGTTTACCTGGGCTACATTCTCCGGCGTCCCGGCTGCCACAATCTCGCCACCGCGATGGCCACCCTCCGGCCCCATATCGATCAAATAATCGGCCACTTTAATAATGTCCAAATTATGCTCAATGATGATCACCGTGTTGCCTTTATCTACCAGCTTGTTTAGTGCCACAATCAACTTGGCCACATCGTGCGAATGCAGCCCCACCGACGGCTCATCCAAAATGTAAATGGTGCGTCCCGTCGCAATTTTGCTTAGCTCACGACTCAACTTAATGCGCTGCGCCTCGCCACCGCTCAACGTCGGTGCTGGCTGCCCCAATTTGATGTAGCCCAAGCCCACATCCATCAACGTCTTCAATTTGCGCTTAATCGTTGGCACTTTGGCAAAGAATTCCAGAGCATCTTCCACGCTTAAATCCAGCACCTCAGCGATGTTGAGTTCCTTGTAGCGCACTTGCAGCGTTTCCCGGTTGTAACGCGCCCCGTGGCACACGTCGCACGGTACGTAAATGTCTGGCAAAAACTGCATCTCAATCCGGTTTTGCCCTTGTCCCTGGCACGCCTCACACCGTCCCCCTTTCACGTTGAAGCTAAAACGCCCCGGCTTATAGCCACGGATTTTACTCTCCGGCATACTGGCAAACAGATCGCGGATGGGATTAAACAGATTGGTGTATGTAGCGGGATTAGAGCGGGGCGTACGGCCGATTGGACTCTGATCAATCTCAATCACCTTATCCAAATGCTCCAAACCCTCAATATCCTCATGCTTGCCCGGCACCGCTTTCGATTTGTAGAAATGTTGACTTAGCTTCTTGCTCAAAATCTCTATGAGGAAGGAGCTTTTGCCGCTGCCGCTGACCCCCGTCACGCACACAAACTGTCCCAAAGGAATGCAAATATCCAGTTCCTTCAAATTGTTTTCCCGCGCTCCCCGAATGACGAGCTTCTCGCCCGTACCTTTGCGGCGCTGGTCAGGCAAAGGGATGCCCTGCCGCCCACTGAGGTACGCTCCGGTAAGTGAATTTTCATGGTTCGCAATATAATCTGGAGTTCCTTCGGCAACCACTTCCCCACCATGTGTGCCAGCTCCCGGCCCTAAATCAATCAGCCAGTCGGCGGCACGCATCGTGTCCTCGTCATGCTCCACTACTAGCACCGTGTTGCCCAGGTCGCGCATCCCTTGCAGGGTGCGAATGAGCCGCTCATTGTCCCGCTGGTGCAGGCCAATGCTGGGTTCATCCAACACATACAGCACCCCCATGAGCTGGCTGCCAATCTGCGTGGCCAACCGAATGCGCTGGGCTTCACCGCCGCTCAGCGTGCCAGCCGTGCGATCCAGCGTCAGATAATCCAGCCCCACATTCACCATGAACGACACCCGATCGCCAATTTCTTTTAGAATAGGTTTGGCAATCATGGCTTGCCGTTCGGTAAGCGGACTATTTTGCTCATCGTTCAATTCTGTCACCCAAGGCACGATGTTGAGAACGGGCATCTTGACCACTTCGCTGATGGTTGTGCCTTCGATGTCCACCGCTCGCGCCACGGGCTGCAAGCGCGAGCCGTCACATTCGGGGCAAGGCTGGTTGACCATGAACGCTTCCAGCTTGTCACGCACATAGTCGGAGGTGGATTCGTTGTAGCGTCGCCACAGGTTTGGCACCACGCCCTCATAGTTAGTAAGGTAGCGACGCGGGTCGCCTTGCCGATTTTTGTAGGTCACAATCACCTGCTCGGTGCCACTACCTTGCAGCAAAATGTGCATTTGAGCGTCGGTTAGTTCACGAACGGGTACGTTGGTAGGGATTTCAAAATGTACGGCCGTTGCCTTCAACAATTGCCAGTAATAGCCTGCCTTATCGTCTGTAGGCCAGCCAGCAATCGCCCCATCTTCTAAACTAAGTGACTTATTCGGCACGACCAAATCAGGGTCGATCATCTTGGTGGTGCCCAAGCCCTGGCAGGCTGGGCAAGCCCCGTGTGGGCTGTTAAAGCTGAAGGTGCGCGGCTCGATTTCTGGAATGCTGGTGCCATCATACGGGCAGTAAAGATGTTCAGAATATAGATTGTCCACCGGGTTTTCCACATCGGTTACGTCGTTGATAATTACCAGCCCACTGCCCAGCTGCAGTGCTGTTTCAATCGAGTCGGTTAGGCGGCTCCTGGCTGATTGGGCATCTTCGCTGCTGTCATGCGGGTCGTGCCGCACCACTAGCCGATCCACGACTGCCTCAATGGTGTGGTTTTTGTACCGATCCAGCTCAATCTCATCATCCACCGAGCGGACCTCGCCATTAACCCGCACGCGTACAAAACCAGATTTACGCACGTCCTCGAAGATGCCCTGGTGATGACCTTTGCGGTCGCGAATGAGCGGAGCAAGTACTTGGATACGGCTGTTTTGCGGCATGTGCAGGACGGCGTCTACAATTTGCTCGGCAGATTGCGGCCGTACCGGACGGCCGCATTCCGGACAGTGGGGCACACCCACGCGAGCAAACAGCAGGCGCAGGTAGTCGTAAATCTCGGTGACGGTTCCCACTGTGGAGCGCGGGTTGTGGCTTACGCCCTTTTGGTCAATAGAGACGGCCGGACTAAGCCCTTCAATCTGGTCCACATCCGGCTTTTCCATCTGCCCCAAAAATTGGCGGGCATAGGCCGACAGTGACTCCACGTAACGCCGCTGCCCCTCAGCAAAAATCGTGTCAAAAGCCAACGATGATTTGCCAGAGCCAGACAGTCCCGTGATGACCACCAGCTTATCACGGGGAATCTCTACATCAATATTTTTCAGATTATGGGCACGCGCACCGCGTACGATAATTTTGTCGAGGGACATTGGCTGTTCCGTGTTGCGTAGTGCGTATTTCGTAATCGTTTACGCAATACGCACTACGCAATAAAGTGAGGGCGAGAACCCGTCACGGCGTTTTCAGGGTCTAAAAGCAATCTACAATTCTAACACGCAGGGGAAGGTACGACCATTAATATTTTGTTATTTTGGTAATCCTCACAACAAAAAAGACCATCCCCAAGGATGGCCTTCTTCACGCTAAGATCAATGGTGCAGTAAACTATTTTTTGATTAAGCTGCCCACATAAAGCAAAATGACAGCGCCGACGATGGCCGTAACAAGCGAGCCAATGAAGCCCCCGGCTTCAAGCCCAAGCAGGCCAAATACCCAGCCGCCAATCACACCGCCAATAATGCCAACAACAATATTACCAATCAGCCCAAAGCCACCTCCGCGCATAATCTTGCCAGCTGCCCAACCCGCGATTGCACCTAAAATTAACCAAAGAACGAATGACATTTTCTGCCTCCTTGTTAAAGCAGTTGCGAGAGCTATTTGCTTAGCTCTCTCTTATAAGATATGAACCCTTACGCATAAGACACTGCTTAAGTTGTGCGGGTCACCTTGTTGAGACCACGGGGTGCTTCGGTGTTGTATCCCTTAACGCGGGTGAGATGGTAACTAAACAGCTGCGCAGGAATGATGCTGACCAGCGGCGAGAGCCATTCTGGCAAATCAGCAGGCAGGGAAATGGGTGAAGTTGCCAGCATCAGCATTGACGTATCGTTGCTGATGATGAGCAGTTCCGCTTGCTTCTCGTCGGCCAATTTTTGCAGCAGGTCATGTAAATCGGCCAAAATAGCCCCGGCGGGGGCGACGGCCATCACCGGGAAGCCACGATCGACGACGGCGATGGGGCCGTGCCGAAAATCGGCGGAAGAGTAGGGTTCGGCAACGATGTAGGTAAGCTCTTTCAGCTTGAGTGACCATTCAAAGGCGGTGGCGTAGTTGTAGCCGCGCCCCAGCACCACACAGTGCTGCATGGTGCGGTAACGTTGAGCCAGTTGACCAATAGATTTGTCGTGCGCCAACACGGCCGTTCCCCATTCCCCCAATCGCTCAATCAACCCAAACATCTCGCTGGATTGTCGCCAAGCGGCAGAGAGCATGGCGATGGCCAGCAGTTGGCTGGTGTAGGTTTTGGTGGCAGCCACAGCCGTTTCTAATCCTGCATGAATATTGATGACAAAATCGGCCGTTTGCGCTAGTGGGGAATCTGGTTCGTTGGTAATGGCCAATGTTGGGTTCCCTTGCCGCTTGCCTTCGGCAACCACGTTGACAATGTCGGGGGATTGGCCAGATTGGGAAATGCCAATGACCAATGCGCCGCGCAGCTTGGGCGGCTGTTGGTAAAGGCTAAAAAGGGACGGGGTTGCTAGCGTGACGGGCAGTTGGTTTTTGGCTCCCCACAAATAGCTGGCATACCGGGCGGCATTGTCTGACGTGCCGCGTGCGGCAATGAAGGCGTGATGAATTTTGTCTAACGGTATGGCCTGGGTGATTGCTTGAACCACATCCAAATTTTGCTGATAGCTGTGCTGCCAAACGGCCGTTTGTTCGTGAATCTCAGCGTGTAATGACATTCTTTTATCCTTGCCACAGAGGGCACAGAGTAAAAAGAGAAAAAAACCGCCTAACCCTCTGTGTTCTCTGTGGCTAAATTCTTTTGGTAAACGATTTGCCCACCGATGATTGTTGAGTGTACTTGAAGCTCAGGGGTAAGCAGTGCCAGATCGGCGTCTTTGCCGGGGGCGATGCGCCCTTTATGCGGCAGGTTTAGCAGGTCGGCGGGGATGCTGGTGATGGTGGGTAACGCTTCGGCCAGGGTGCAGCCAGTGTAGGTGATGAGATTGCGTACGGCCGTATCCATTGCCAAAATGCTGCCTGCTAGCGTGCCATCGGGCAACCGTGCCGTTGTTTCATCTACCGTCACGTCAAAATCGCCCAGCCGGTAGCTGCCGGGCGGCATCCCCAGTGCGGCCATGGCGTCGGTGACAAGATTGAGACGGTCGTTTCCTACCAATTCCCACACCATTTTTACCAGTGCCGGATGAACATGCTCGCCGTCCACAATCAGGCCAATAGTGGCGCGATCATCTGCCAGCAACGCGCCTAGCAGCCCCAGTTCCCGGTGATGCAGCGATGGCATGGCGTTAAACAGGTGCGTGCCGTAGCGGATGCCCGCGTCGAAGCCATCTGTTGCTTGGGCAAAGGTTGCGGTGGAATGCCCTGCGCTGACCACAACATTTTGCTGCTTCAAAACGTTAACAACGTCTAATGCGCCAGCCAGTTCGGGGGCAAGCGTCACTAGCCGTACGCCTGCTTCTGGCGACCAATTTGCAACGGCCGTTTCTGTTGGCAATTGCAAATAGTTTGGATTGTGGGCCCCTTTTTTGGCCGGATTGAGGAAGGGGCCTTCGATATGAAGTCCCAGCGGCGTTGCCCCAGAAAATCCAGCAGGGGGCTGCTGCAAAACCGCCATGGCTGCTGTTGAACTGGCTAACGGTGCGGTGATGATTGTGGGCAAAAAGCTAGTGACGCCGTAGCTGGGCAGATATGCTGCCACAGGCCAAATCGTATGGGGATCCTCAGTAAAATCGTGCCCCATTGCCCCATTTAGCTGCAAATCTATAAAGCCGGGCACGAGGTGCAGCCCGGTGCCATCGATGCGGTGTGCAGCTTCGGGCGGTTCCATCTGCTTGGCTGAGGCGATGGCTTGGATACGGCCGTCCGCTACCAAAACCGCCCCGTCTTCAATGACTTCATCTGGCGCATAAACTGTGGTGTGTTGAATGCAAATCATTAGAAAGTAATTCGGTAATTGAGTAATTACCAAATTACTCAATTACAATAAACTGATTACTGACTTACCGATTACTGATTACTGACAACCCATGCCCAAACCCATACAACTCTCCTACCTGCACCGGCAGCTTACCCTGGAACGGAATCTCGCCAAAAATAGCGGCGGCGAGGGCGTGCATGGCAGCGGGCAAAATGGAATAGATGCAAATGTGCGTTTGGGCATGCGGATAGACGGTAAGATCGTAAGGTGTGCGTAAGGCGACGGTAATGGTGGGTACGGCCGTTGCCAAAAGCTCCTTGACCAAATCTGCCTGCCTCTCGCCCATCGAGGCACTGATTGTACCAACAATGAGCAGATCATAGTTGCTGGCTTTGTCTCGCAGGCCGGCGATTTCGCTTTCGGTAGGCGGGTGGCTGGTGATAAATTCGTCTACATGAGGGTGATGGGCACGAACGACCGTTGCTAGCGTCGGCGTAATAAATGAAGAGGTGTCAGCAGGCGTTAAATCTTTCGGCTGGGGCATGATGACGGCAATGAGAGCCGCAGAATCCAAACGTAAAGGCAGCAGCCCAGCCTCATCACGCACCAGCGTTACGGAACGGTTGGCTACCGTCTGCGCCAGTTTTTGGTGTTCAGTGCAGGCCACCACGTCCAGCGAGGGCTGTGGCGTCTGACCCACCCACTGCTTGAGCGCCATGATTCGCGCCAGCGACGGTTTTAGGTGGGATTCATCAATTAGTTCACGGCTGTAGGCGAGCTGCAAGCCAGCGTAGAGACGCTCTTGCACTTCTTCGCTCTTGGTTAGCAGCAGCAAATCCACTTCGGCACGAACGGCCGTAATCACATCCACAATTTGCCCTGCTCCCTGCGAAATGGCGCCCATGTCCAGCGCGTCGGTAATGACGATGCCGTTAAAGCCAAGCTCATCCCGTACAAAATCGCGCATTACTTTTCTGGAAAGCGTCGCCGGCATCTCACGATTGCCTGTGAGGGCCGGGATAGAAAAATGGCCGGTCATCACTAATTTGGCACCAGCGGCGATGCTGGATTGAAACGGCCGTAGCTCTTTTCGCGCTAGACGCTCCCGGCTGTGATCAATCAGCGGCATGCTGTAATGAGAATCAACTTTAGTGCCCCCCTTTCCAGGGAAATGTTTAATCGTCGCTGCGACGCCTTCCGCCTGCATCCCTTCCACAAAAGCGGCTGCCAACGTTGCTGCCAGCTCAGGCTCGTCGCTAAATGCACGTGCACCACAGGCTGGATTGTTGGGATTGGTATTGATGTCACAGTTGGGGGCATAGTTGACGTTGATGCCCAGGGCTGCCAGTTCACGGCCCATTGCTTGCCCCACTTGGCGGGTTAGTTGGGCATCGCCCGTTGCCCCCAAGGCCATATTGCCGGGAAAGAGGGTTGTCTCTTCACCCAGAGCGTTAAGCTGCCCCCCTTCCTGGTCTGTGGCAATGATGAGCGGCGGCTGGTTGGTTTGCTGGGCGATATTTTGCAATTCGGCCGTTAGTTCCCGCAATTGTGCTGGTGATTGCACATTCAATGGTCGGAAAATGGAAAACCCGGCTGGATTCCGATCTTCAATCCATTCCCGAATGCGGGCTGGCACATGGTACCCTTCAAATGCCAGCATAAACTTGTAACCCAACTTGTCTTTCATTAACAGTTCACCATTTCCGATTCCTAATTTTTATCCCTTCACAGACCCCGCAAGCAGCCCCCGAACAAAGTAACGCTGCAAAGAAAAGAAGACAATCAGCGGGATGATCATCGTTAAAAATGCCCCGGCAGTCAGCAAATGCCACGCTTCACCTTTAGTGCCAACCATTGCCGACAGCCGTGATGTAACAATTGCCACATCCGGGTTGGTTCCTAAAAAGACCAAGGCCACCAGCAAATCGTTCCACACCCACAAAAATTGAAAGATGGCAAATGAGGCGATGGCCGGAACGGACAGCGGCAGCACCAGTCGCGTAAAGGCGGTGTAGTGGGATGCACCGTCAATGAAAGCGGACTCAAAAAGCTCCGTGGGTAGCTGCGAGATGTAGCTGTAGAGTAGGTAGATAGCCAATGGCAAGCCAAAGCCCGTATGCGCTAGCCAGGTGCCCAAGAATGTGCCATTTAGCTCTAAATCAGTGTAGAGGCGCAGGACGGGAATGAGCGCCATTTGCAGCGGGACGACCAGCAGGCCAACTACTACGGCAAAGAGCCAATCTCGGCCGGGAAAGCGCATCCAGGCGAAGGCATAGGCGGCAAATGCAGCGAGGGTAATGGGGATGACGGTGGCGGGAATGGTGATGATTAGGCTGTTGATGAAGGCGTTGAGCATGCCATCTGCGGTGAGGACAGTGCTGTAATTTTCGAGCGTCCATTGGCTGAACTCAAAGGGGTGGATGAATGCTGTCCACCAGCCAGTAGTGCGAATTTCGTTGGCGGTGCGGAATGAACTGACGAACATGCCGACTGTTGGTAATGTCCACAAGAAGCAGATGATAAATACGGCCGTTCGTACTGGTGCCTTCTGTAAAAATTTCTGTACGGCATTGGTTTGCCGAGCTTGTGAGTAAGTTGTCATAATTCCCTCTTTTCGGTAATCGGTTTACTGCTTACCGATTTATCCCTTGTTGGCGCAAATTGCGGATGTTTATCACCATAATGGGCACAACGACGATTAGCAGAATGACCGCCAGTGAGCTGGCGCGGCCAAAGTTGCGAAAGTTAAACATCTCCACAAACATGCGATTGGCTATCACTTCCGTATCGAATTTGCCGCTGGTCATGACAAATACAATGTCAAACACCTTGAGGATGGCAATAAAGATAGTGGTGCCAACGGTGATAATTGCGCCTTGAATCATCGGGATGATAACGCGGAAGAAAATTTGCAGCTCAGAAGCACCATCCATGCGGGCTGCTTCCAGCACTTCGCCCGGCACGCCCTTCAGGGCAGCGGAGAGTACCACCATAGCAAAGCCCGTTTGTAGCCAGACCATAATGACGATGAGGGCATAGGTATTGAAGCTAGTTTCAATTAGCCAAGGTATTGGCTCTAGCCCAAAGCTAGTAACCAGGGCATTGAGTAAGCCTATTTGGGCACGGTCTCCGGGTTGCCAAGCGTAAACAAATTTCCAGATGACGCTGGCGCCTACAAAGGAAATTGCCAGCGGTAAAAAGATGAATGATTTGGCCAATGCTTCACGCTTCACGCGGTCTACCAGGGTGGCAATGATAAGACCAATGGCTACGCTGCCGCCTGTGCCAATGATGAGCCAAAGCAGGTTGTTGCGGAAGGCAACGCGCATGTCTGGACTGGTGAGGGCGAACTGGTAATTTTGTAAACCAACGGCCGTTAAACTAAAGATACGCTGCTCACGCTCACTGTCGGGGTCGGTAATAGTTTTGGGGCGCACGACTAACCAAACGTTTCGTTCGTTGGCGGTTACGCTGGCCAGTTCAAACTGATCGGTATCAATAAGATAGCGATTAAAGATAAGGTCATCAGCATCAGCTACCAGATCGGTGGCAATGCTGTCCGACGCCCAATATCGTTCTGGTACGACCTCTGGAATGTTGAGAATATCTTCTGAGAAGCTTGTGTAGAGTGTGTTGAAGACGGGGTAGATAAGATAAGTGGCCAGCAACAATATGGCCGGGCCAACAAAGACAAACGGCCGTAACCGTTCACGCAAACCGAATGGCAGCCGCCCAATCAAATCATTTGCTACCCAAAACAGTATCCACACCCCACCGATGCCGACGATGAGGGCAACGGCCGTAATCATCAACTTGCCGGTAAGTGGATCTAAACCAACTTCCTGTAAAGATGCTAGAGCTGAATCCAGCCCCAGCCGTGTATAAATCGTAAGCAAAAGCTGTTCTGGCGCCTCTTTGTCTCGCATGAAGCCAATGCTCCAGCGCAGCACAAAGTAAACAGCCGCAGCAATGCCCAAGGATAAAGCAGCCCGCCCCAAATTTGTGAACTGATTTCCTTCTTGCTGAGGAGGTGAGGCATATTGCCCAGCCATGAGATTATCCTTCTTCCCGTGTAGGGGCGGTTCGCGAACCGCCCCTACATTACATGATGATTATGGGTTAATTTTCTGACCAGCTATCTTCAATTTGCTGGAGAACAGTTTCCGTGTCGGCACCGCCAACCCAATCCACCATGCCGCTCCAGAAGGTGCCTGCGCCAACTTCGGCGGGCATCAAATCAGAAGCATCAAAACGGAGGGTCGTTGCACCTTGCAAAATCTCTGCCTGACCTTGATCGACGTAGCTAGCGTACCAGTCAGTTGGTACACTGCGGTTGGGGGAGATGAAGCCACCCGCCTCAACCCAGCCTTTGGCAGCATCAGCTGTTGCCAGATATTCAATGACGGCCAGCACTTCGGGCCGGTCGCTGAAAGCTGCAAACACATCACCACCACCGAGTACGGGACGGCCGTATTCCTCATCAATTGGCGGCAGATAGAAGAACGAGCTATCGACGCCTGCTTCTGTACCTTCCGGCCAGAAGTCAGGAATCCAGCCTGCCTGGCGGTGCATCCAGCATTGTGGCCCAGCTTCATCAAACATTGGGGTTTGCGTATCGCCTACCCAAATGGTGAGGATGCCGGTGGTGCCACCGTAAACGTAATCTTCATTGAACCAGATGTCGCCGACAATGTTAGCCGCATTCACAATTTCTGGTGCATTAAACGGGATTTCATGATTGACCCATTGGTCGTATACCTCTGGAGAGGCGGTGCGAAGCAATACGTCTTCGATCCAGTCGGTAGCAACCCAACCCGTTACGCCACCGTGCTCCATGCTGACGCACCAGGGCGTGCCGCCGTCGGCCACAATTTGGTCACTAAGGGCAATCATCTCATCCCAGGTTTCGGGAACCTCGTATCCGGCATCTTCAAACGCCTGAACAGGATACCAAACAATGCTCTTTGTGCTGGCGCGGAAGAACACACCAGAAAGCTGATCGTCAATGGTGGCTAAATTGATCCACGCATCGCTGTAATCAGCAGCGAGCTGATCGGTGTTGATAGTAGCACCCAAATCAACGACGGAACCTTCGCGCACGAACTCGGCCAGCAAACCCGGCTGCGGGAAGCCCGCAATGTCGGGGGCGTCGCCGCCCTCTACCCGCACGGTGATGAGCGTTTCAAACTCGGAAGAGCCTTCGTATTTGATGTCGATGCCAGTACGTTCTTCAAAATCGGCTAGCGTGTTGACGAAGCTTTCTTCTTCTCCCTCGGTCCATTTGCCAAAGATTGTTACTTCTGTGCCGTCGAACTCACCGGCTTCGGCACGTTCCAGATATTCATAGCCGCCTGCATCTTCAGCAGCTTCCTCTTCTTCAGCTTCAGCATCACCTGTGCCGCCTAGACCCGTTTCTGCATCTGGCCAACTGGCTTCAATTTGGGCAAATACGTCTTCTGTATCTGCACCACCTACCCAATCCACCATGCCGCTCCAGAAGGTGCCTGCACCGACTTCGGCGGGCATCAGATCAGAGGCGTCAAAGCGGAGGGTGGTTGCGCCCTGCAAAATTTCTGCCTGCGCCTGGTCAACGTAATTGGCGTACCAGTCGGCAGGCACGTTGCGGTTAGGGGAGATAAACCCACCAGATTTCACCCATACTTCAGCTCCTTCGGGCAAAGAGAGGTATTCCATGAGAGCGGCCGTTTCTGGGCGCGTGTTGAAGGCGGAGAAAACATCGCCACCACCCAAAACCGGGTTGCCGTAAGCTGGGTCAATTGGTGGCAAATAGAAGAATGAGCTGTCTACGCCCGGTTCCGTACCTTCTGGCCAGAAGTCAGGAATCCAGCCAGCCTGGCGGTGCATCCAACATTGCGGCCCCGCTTCATCAAACATCGGGGTTTGCGTGTCGCCCACCCAAATCGTCAGGATGCCAGTGGTGCCGCCGTAAACGTAATCTTCATTGAACCAGATGTCGCCAACGACATTGGCTGCGTTGACAACGGCCGGATCGTTGAACGGAATCTCATGGTTCACCCATTGGTCGTAAGTTTCTGGTGGTGCGGTGCGCAGCAGCGCATCTTCGATCCAGTCGGTAGCAACCCAACCCGTTACGCCACCGTGCTCCATGCTAACGCACCAAGGAGTTCCGCCGTCAGCGACAATTTGGTCGCTCAGAGCAATCATTTCATCCCAGGTTTGGGGAACTTCGTAGCCAGCATCTTCAAATGCTTGCACCGGGTACCAAACAATGCTCTTGGTACTGGCGCGGTAGAAAACGCCAGAAAGCTGATTATTGACGGTTGCCAAATTGATCCAGGCGTCGCTGTAGTTGGCACTGAGTTCGTCGGTGTTCAAAAATTCAGCATGATCCGGAATGGCACCTTCGCGTACAAATTGAGCCATGAGGCCAGGTTGGGGGAAGCCCGCGATGTCTGGAGCGTCGCCACCTTCCACGCGCACGGTGATGAGCGTTTCAAATTCAGATGATCCTTCGTACTTTACGTCGATGCCGGTGGCTTCTTCAAATGGGGCCAAAGCGGCAACAAAGCTTTCGCCTTCTGCCTCAGTCCATTTACCAAAGACGGTTACTTCATTGCCAGAAAATTCGCCAGCTTTGGCGCGTTCCAGGAAGGAACCAGCAGCTTCATCGGCCATCTCTTCATCGCCAGAGTCGGACAGTTCTTCGTCCATTTCATCGGTTGTTTCGGTCGTTTCTGTTGTCGTGTCTGTATCAGCTTCTGTGTTAGCTTCGTTATCGTTGGCTTGCGGACGTTCGCCACAAGCAATTACAAATAGGGCTATCAGAGCAAACAAGAAAAATAAAGTTAACTTGCGCATTAAAATCTCTCCTTCAAGCTACCTTTTGGTAAAGGTAGAACGTATGGTTGTGGCTCTCTCTGGTGTAATGGGATACGGCCGTTTTCCGAAACAGTTGCTGAGAGAGCCACTTCAGAAAGGAGCTTTGTCGAAAAGGCCGTTGTTTTAGGGTATTATGATTGTGGTTGAGGGATCACCTCCTTTAGCTTGGGTAACGTCACAATTTTGGAGTTTGCCGCTCGATTGTGGCGTTATCTATTTGTCAATTAATAAATTTGTTTAACTTGCATTAATTGCTGTGGCAACTGCCACTTCCTCTAAAAAAATTTGCTTTGCTAATTGAACAGCCCCCCACAAGCCAGGGTTAAAATCTGGCGAGATAAGGTGCAAGTTTTCATCTAAAAGCAGTTCGGCAGCCAATGACGACTGTTGACGCAGGGTTGCCATCTCGCGCAAAATGGGTGCTAGAAAACGGTGACCACTGCGGGTAACGCCGCCGCCAAGCACAACTTTCTCTACGTCGTAACTCATGATGAGCCACTGAATGGCGCGTGCTAGGTATTGGCTGACATGCTTAACAACGTTTTGTGCCACAGGATGACCCTCATCAGCCAGGCAATACACATCGCCCGCGTGCCGGACCTGCGATTTTGTTTGTGGATTAATCGCCAGGAATTGCCGCACGATAGCCGGGCCGGAGACGATGGTTTCCAGACAGCCGTGCATGCCGCATTTGCATGGTTCGCCATCTGTCTCGACAAGCATGTGGCCGATTTCACCTGCCATGCCGTTGTGCCCTCGGTAAAGACGGCCGTTTAGCACCAAGCCAGCAGCAATCCCTGTGCCAATGCTAAGGTAAGCAATCGTTTGTACCGGTTCTGTTTGGCACAAATGATTAAAAGCACCAATCGCGGCTGTGCGTACATCATTTTCTAAGAATGTAGGCACTTTGAAATGAGCCGAAACAGCAGCCCCCAACGGATAAGTTTGTAAATTAAGGTTAACGGCCATCTGCACGATGCCTGTTGCCGGGTCCACTTGCCCCGGTACGCCCATGCCAATGCTCTCAATTTGCTGCGGTGTCGCATTGGCTTCGGTTAAGGCCGTGTGGATGGCACGGGCTATGGCGGCTAAAAGCTCATCAGGAGTGGCGGCGCGTGTGGGTAAGGTTGCTTTCCCTAGCAAAGTATTATTGCTATCCACCAGCAGGACGGCCGTTTTGGTGCCGCCTATATCTAATCCAACAAAAAGCTGCGCTGCCTGCATTTGGAAATCCTTAATTAGATAACGCCCAAGCCCTGACTTAAAATGAGTGCTGAGGCACCGAGCAAAACAAGATTTTCTTCAATGGTGGCGTACTGTACAGATGTGTCCACCGTCAATTTGGGCAAAACACGCTGGTTCATGCTGGTGCGTACTGCCTCCATAAACAGGTCGCCCAAACCGGCGACGTTGCCTGCAATTACAATTCGCTTCACGTTTAGAATGCCTACCAGATTGGCGACTGCTGTGCCTAACAGGGTGCCCGCCTGGGACACAATTTGTTGGGCGGTGGCATCCCCTTGCTGGCACGCTTGCTGCAATGTTTCCCAGGTCATGAGGTCGTTAGACGGCCGTAGCTGTGCCAGCAGAGCGTCGGGCTGCTTATTGGCTATGGCTTGCGCCTGGCGCAGCATGGCACGCACGCTGGCTACCGTTTCCAGGCAGCCATGATTGCCGCAAGAGCAGAGGTCGCCATTGTCTACTACGCTTACATGCCCAATTTCACCTGCGCCAAACCCTTCACCGTAGAAGATACGGCCGTTTAGCACAATCCCAGAGCCAATGCCCTGACCCATTTTTATTAAAACCAGGTTGCTGGTGTTGTGGTTACCAAAAGAGTATTCGGCCAGTGCCGCCAAATGGCTATCGTTGGCAATGTAGACAGGGCAGTTAAAGCGTTCTTGCAGCAAGTGTTGCAAGGGTAAATCATGCCAGTCGAGGTTAACCGACTGTTTGACCAAGCCAGCTGTTGCATTCACCAGGCCAGGGCTGCCTAATGCCAATCCCAGCACCGGGGCCGTGACGTTGGCCATTAGTTGGTCTACCAGTTCATAAACTAAATTGAGGGCAGATTCAGCGGTACGGCCATTTACTGGCACGCTCACTTGATGTTCAAAGTGGCCACGTAAGTTCACAACTGCACCAGCAAACTGCTCGTTGCCCAAATCCAGGCAAATAAGCTGACGGGCATCTTCAGCCATGTTGAGCAAAATGGGGGGCTTGCCGCCCAGCGATGGGCCATAGCCAGTTTCAGCTACCAAACCGTTGTCTAATAAACCTGACACAATGCTAGAAACTGTGGCGCGGGTAAGCCCAGTTATGCGTGCCAAATCGGCACGGCTGACATCGCCAGCATCGTAAATTGTCTTCAGCACCAAACGGGCGTTGTGCTGCTTGGTGTGCTGACGGGTCGCTTTTTTGGGAGAGGGTTGGGATTTAGCCATTAGATACCTGACTTAGTAAGTTCATTAAACATACTTACTAGTATAAACAAACAACTCTGTGTTCGTCAATACCCAGTTAGAAATTGGTCTATAAAAAGGGAGAATAACTTAGGGGATACGGCCGTTGCGGGCCAACTGAACGGCACCCCAGGTGCCGGGGTTGAAATTTGCAGGGAGCAGGTACAGCTTTTCTTCGCGTAACACACTGTCTGCCAAGCGGGACTGACGTCGCAGCAACGTTAGCTCTTGCAAAATGGGTTGGAAAAAAGCAGCGCCATTGTGGCTTACGCCGCCGCCCAACACCACTTTTTCCACATCATACAACATGAGTAATCGGTGGATGGCCTGCGCCAGATAATGACTGACGTTCTGCACGACTGTCTGTGCTGCTCCATTTCCCGCTGCCGCTAATTGGTAAATGTCGCCAGCAGTGTACGCTTTTTTGCTAGCAGCTGGCTCAATCTGAGCAAATTGACGCAAAATAGCTGGCCCAGAGACAATGGTTTCCAGGCAGCCACGCAGGCCACAGTTACACAACGCCCCACCTGGCGCAACCACAATGTGACCAATTTCACCCGCTAAGCCATTGTGACCGCGATAGAGACGGCCGTTCAAAATCACCCCCGCTGCAATCCCCGTCCCAACACTCAGGTAGACCATATTTTGCACAGGCTCGGCTGCATAGAGCTGCTTAAAGGCTCCAATAGCGGCTGTACGTACGTCATTTTCCAGGGTGATGGGGGATTTGAACCGGACGCCCAATGCTTGCCCCAGCGGGTACATCTGCAAATTGAGGTTTACGGCCAGATGTACAATGCCCGTGGCTGGGTCTACCTGCCCCGGCACGCCCAGACCAATGCGGCGGATGTGGGGCGGGGTGGCGTTGGCTTTCGCTAGAGCGGCGTGGATAGCGTCGCTGAGGCTGTTGAGCAGCACTTGAGGAGAGCTAGCCTGGGTTGGTTGTGTCAGATCGGCTAGAGCGAAACCTTCAGCATCCGTTACCAGAACGGCCGTTTTGGTGGCCCCCACATCTAAACCAACAAAAAGATGAGCTGCTTGCATACTGTTTTCTCTACCGCCAACTGCCAGGAAACCTGCGGCCCATGGCACAAACAGAGAATAACCGTCATTGCCAATTTCTACAACAACCGACCATTTATCGCGTATACTATTTTAGAATCTATCCGAAAAAGCCACAGAGGAAAAAGAGAAATCTGAGAAATGAACCTTTGCCTCTAATAGATAATTCAGTTAAAGATTTTACAACCTTATGAGGCTGGACAATATTTCCAGAGGCAATACGCTTCACAGCCAAAAAGTTGTTCAATTTCTAACTGATTGCTCTATAAGTTCTCTGTGAACTCTGTGGCCAATATTCGGACAGGTACTTAGCTGACTAAGCTATCTTAATGAGCAAGTAAAGCCTCGAGGAGGGCAAATATGTTTCAAAGACTTTCTAATAGTTGGGCGCTGGTCAAAGCAAGTTGGCGGGTGCTATTGGCAGACAAGGAGCTGATGATTTTCCCGGTGGTGGCCTTTTTCGCTTCAGTTTTGGTGATGATCACCTTTGCCGTGCCCACCGTTTTGGCAGGGGTGCTGGATACGGCCGTTGCCAACGGCAAACTCAGCATTTTTAGCTACATCGTGGCCTTTTTGTTTTATGCGGTGATGTATTTCGTCACTATCTTCTCTAACACGGCGTTGGTTGGTGCGGCGATGATTCGGCTGGAGGGGGGCGATCCTACCGTCAGCGATGGCTTTCGCATCGCTTTTGGCAAAATCGGCACCATTTTTGGTTATGCCGTGATTGCCGCCACTGTCGGCACCATCTTGCGCATGATTTCCGAACGCTCTGGCACCATTGGGCGTCTGGTTGTTTCGCTCATCGGCTTTGTTTGGAACATTGCTACCTTTTTGGTGGTGCCGGTGCTGGTTGTAGAGAAGGTTGGCCCAATTGACGCCGTTAAGCGCAGTGCATCTTTGCTAAAGGAGACCTGGGGTGAGCAAATAGCAGGGAACCTCAGCGTGGGGCTGGTTTTCGGGATTATCTCCTTCCTGGTTGTTTTGGCAGGGGTGCCACTCATCATTGTGGCGGTGGCTTCTGGTAGCGTGGCCTTGATTGTAACGGCCGTTGCTGTTGTGGTCTTGCTGCTGGTGGCCATCTCACTGGTGAGCAGCACGTTAAGTGGTATTTACACAGCAGCGGTTTACCGCTTTGCCACCACTGGCGACACGGGCGGCTACTTTGAAGCCGACATGGTGAAAGATGCCTTCAAGCTGAAATAATACTAACCTCCGGGAGGTTCTGCCCTAGAAGATACTGTTGACGGAAACCTCCCGGAGGTTTTGTTTTACGGCTGATAAAGCTCCGTTTCCGGGAAAAAAGCATACCAGCCAAACCAGTAGGCCAGATGGCCGTTAACCCGCTCCAGGGTTTCGCCGTCGGGGCCAACGAGGGCTTCTTCCGTCACCTGCCAGGGTCGGCCGTCTTCATCCACCACTTCAAAGTCATTTGCCCCAGGGAAGAAGCTGTGCTCGCCACGGGCAAAGGCGCGGATTTCAGCTCCAGACGTGTACGTAACCGGGCCGACACGTTGGCTAATGCCCTCCACCTCCACTATTTCACCAGCGGCAACGAGGGTAACGGCCGTTTCCCCCACCACATCATTTACTATTCGCTCCGCCAACAAATCCACCACCGGGTAGGCTTTAGGCATGTCATCCAGCCGCAGCGCGTACACATGATCCTTGTTGAAGAGCTGGTCGCTCTGCTGCCACACGGGGAACATCAGGCCATCCCGGAACAGCCGCTCGTCATTGGCAAAATAATCGCCGTAGGCAGCCCCAGGAACATATACACGGCTAAAGCCGGTTTCAATGTCTACCACCACGGTTTCTGGATGCTGTTCCTGCCAATCGGCCCAGGTAGTGAGCACCACCGGCAGCAAATTGAGCCGGATGTCGCCTGCGGCCAGTTCGCCCAGCACCGGCTCACCGGTTAGCTGGTTCCACAGTGTCAGGGTGCTGCGGTCGTACATCAGCTTGTTGCTGCGGAAGAGGAAGCCGGAGGAGCCAAAGGTGTAGGTAACGTCATTCCCTTCCAGGTCTACAGAACGGCCGTCGTAAGCCACTGCTGCGCCGCACAAGGTGCAGTAAGCCAGCGAAACAGGCACGCCCCCAACCACATCGTTAGCCATCTCATGCCAATCCAAAATGCGTAGCGGGTACGCGCGGGCATCCCCGTTAATGGCAATGCCAAAAACTGGCTCCCACGGTTCCAAATACTCTGCCTCAGCAGCAGATAGCATGTTGGGATTGTCTAGCGCAGGGATGCCGTCTAGCACCACGCCTCCCCACTGCACCTCTTCCACCCGAATTTTGGAGGGCTGACTATCTTGCAAAAAGAGGCCAAAGTAGGTGTCGATGCCTGCCAGCAAACGCCCTTTCCAACTGGCAAAGCCAGGCGGCGGGGTCAGGTCGGTGCCGCCGTACCAGGCAATCCAATCGCCCCAATTATCCCCCCAGCTTTGCCCACTCAACGCTTCCAGGCTGCTGACAATGTCGTCGAACGGTGGATACTGCACCAGACCAATTTGCCGCCCGCGCATCAGCTCGATGAGGACGGAGACAAATCGCTGATCCTCAGCAGCCACAATGCGATCCAGCGCATCTTGCGCATCCCCCGTGCCCCCCTCAGAAAGATTGAACATGAGGGAGCGGGCTTCTTCGTCGCCAATAGGGCCACTATTGGCGGTGTTGGGTTCAATGGCCTCACTGCTTTCACTTTCAGCGGGAACGGCCGTTGCCACCACTTCTGATTCTGATGCTTCCGACTCGCCTGACGGGGCCTCCGATTCATCGGTTGCGCTATCGGGATCGGGGGTGGCTGTGCCGCTGTTAGCAGGGCCGCAGGCTGACAGCAAAAGCAGCAAAATGATTAAGGGGATTGTTCGCAAAACAGACATGCTCTGCTCCTTTTTTGTAATGTTTTGAGTGGAGTATAGCAATAGATAAGGGTGTAGAGACGGCCGTTTCGCAACGTGTAATCTTTTGGTAATGTTCCTGTAAGCAGCCAACAAAAAAGGACGATTTGCCAAGCAGATCGTCCTTTAATTAAAAGTTGAAATTGGCGAAAGGATGCTTAGTTCGCGGTGAAGACGACGCTGTTTTCGCCGCCGTGTTCGTTGGTCCAGTAAGCATCCGCAGCTTCGTCGTTGTGCCAGTCGGTGCCATCCACCAGGTAGCGGAACTGGAACTGACCTTCTTTGGGCAGGCGAATTTTGGTGCGGAACGGCCCCTTTTTCACTTGCTTCATCTGAATGGGTTCCCAGCCATTGTGCTCAGAAACCAAAGCGACCTGGTCTGCATTTTCTACAGTCACCTCGAACGTGACTTCACATTCATCTTTCGTCTTAAAAAACTTTTTCTTCAACATGGGTTAGATACCTCCAAAAATACATTGTTCCATCGGAACAGTTATGTGCAATGTTAACAGGTTGATTTTCACGAGTAGCAGCAAGCGTGCTGCCAAAACAGCGCCGGATTATAGGCAATATAGTTGACGTGTCAAGTATTTTGGAAAAATAGACGCAAATCTTCGATTTTGCCCTCAAAACGGTAAATTTAAGGAGGGTGCTAGAGCAAAATTTCTCAAATTTTGCTCTAGCTATTCAGATGCACAAATGTCTAAATTTGGGTGCGTACTTTGGATTTTGGGGGAGCCGACGTCAGGAAGTCGCGGGCAAAACGTTCGTTATATTGGTTAATGAGCTGCTGAATACGGCCGTAATCCGCCCCAGCGACCAATAACCCGGCATGATACTTCTTGGGGAGTCGCCACACAATTTCAGGATCAACATATGCTGATAAATCGGGCTGTTCTTGCTGTGCCAGGCAAATAATGAGCCCGGCATAATCATTGCGGGGGACGAGAGGCTGGTATGCCTCGCCGCGCACGCTGGCCAAATCAATCCGCGCTGCCTCTTGCCAGAGGACAATGCCTGTGGCCGCTTCTACCAAGCGATCAATGTTGGCCCCCCCAACGCGAGCGGCCGTTTCCAAAAAGTAGAAACGGCCGTCCGCCTCTGCTTGAATAAACTCGGTATGGGCCACACCGCGCACCTGCCGCAACACCCGCATCAAATTTTCGTTGGCGGCAATGAGTGCCTGGTTGCTTTCGCTATTGCGTTCCAATGTGCGCGTGTTGAAGATGCCGCCCCCAGTAGTGACCGCCAGTGGCGGCGTACCGTACTGGCTAGCAATGGCAAAAACCACGTCGTTTTCCCAAATGAGCGAGTCGACATGGCAGACGTTGCCTGCTACAAACTGCTCTAGCAAGTAAAACGATCGTTGGTCGCCAAGCTCATTCACCGCCTGCCAGACAGCATCTGCTTCATGCAGCTTCCGGATGCCCACTGCGCCTGCCTCGAAGCGGGGCTTAAGCACCCAAGGGGGCGGCACCTGCTGGAGAAAGTCATGAAGATTGTCATTGTTGAAAACGGCCGTAAATGCAGGCACCAACACTCCTTCATCCCGCGCCCGCACCCGCATGGCCAGCTTATCCCGAAAATGGCGGGCTGTTGTCTCGCCCATGCCTGGAATGCGTAAATGCTCGCGCAGCGAAGCGGCCGTAGCCACATCATAATCGTCCAGAGCCACAATTCGGTCGATTTTCTCCGTGCGGGCCAGGTAGCTGACGGCATAAGTTACGTCCGGCTGCTTAGACAACTCTGGCATGATAAACCGTTCAGCAATAGCCTCCATCGGCCAATCGGGAAGATGGGCGGCTTCTTCAGAAACGAGCAGCAGCACGCGCGCATCCTGCCGTTTGGCCTCCAGCAGGTAAGGGATGCCTTTGCATTCGCTGGCAATTGCCAGAATCGTTATGGGGCGATTTTGGGACATCTTTTCTCTCCACAGGCTAGAGGTTTGCATACGGCCGTCATTTTACCTGCAAACTGTCTAGTATGGAAATTGAGTTTTCTATTGCTTTAGATGTGTCGGAAATTGGAATGCGAGATGGGCTTCATTTGAGTTAGTAGCTAACTTAGCTACTCTTTTTGAGTTTCTCTGCACCCTCACGGGTAATTTGAAAATGGTCAAAGTCGCGGGCGACGAAAGTGTTGGGAAAGATGGCTTGTGCTTCCTGGCGAATCATACGGCCGTTGTACCGTCGCGATAAGTGGGTGAGAATCAAGGTGTTGACGTTGGTTTCTTTAGCCAGGTGGGCTGCTTGAGCAGCCGTCATGTGGCCAAACTGGCGCGCCAGTTCGGCATCTTCCTCCAAATACGTGGCTTCTATCACCAGCGTATGGGCGTTTTGGCAAACGGGCAGCAGCTCCTCCACGCGCCCCACGTCCCCCACATGCACATATTTTGTGCCAGGTAAAGCATTCCCCAACACATCATTTGGCTGGATGATACGGCCGTCTGCCAACGTAACCGCTGCTCCTCGCACAAGCTCGGCCCGTTCTGGTCCAAATGGAACGCCCAAAGCGGCCGCTTTTTCGGCCAAAAAGGGGCGATGCTCCTTTTCTTCAAACACAAAGCCAAAGCAGTCTGGGCCACGATGCTGAACTGAGAAAGCTGACAGGGTAAACTTATCGTCCGCCATGATAACGCCCGGATGTATGTTGGTTAACTCGATGTGCAGCGGGGAACGGCCGTGGGGGAAAACCACCTGAAAGAGCAAATCAGCCACGCGACGCAGCGTACTGCGCCCAGCATAAATATCAACCTGCTCCATGTTTTCCCACCGTGCCAGCGTAGAGACAAACCCACCCAAGCCCAAAATGTGATCCAGATGCCCATGCGTCAGCAAAATCTTGTTCAGCCGCTTGAAGCCCAGGCCGCTGTGCAAAATTTGCCGCTGCGTGCCTTCGCCGCAATCAATTAAAAACCGATGCTCCCGATACAAAACAATATGCGCCGATAACCCCCGATAAACCGAAGGTGCCGAGGCAGAAGTGCCTAAAAAGATAAGTTCAAACATGGCCTTATTGTATCGGTGATTGCTGGTTTAGGGGATACTGATTTGAAGAAAGGCAGTTGGCCAAAACAAAGAAATCCCCTCAACGGGCTTGACGTTGAGGGGAAAGAAGGAGGTATGAAACCGTTTTCTTACACAAATTGCCAACAAATCGCTGACAATGAAGATGGCTCCCAACTGGGAGAGGGTTTAGTAAGCCCCGTCTCCTTTTAGAACTGCTGGAATGGTGCGCAGCAGAATTTTAATATCTAACCAAACCGACCATTCGGTGATGTATTGCATGTCCAAGGCGACGCGCTCGTCATAAGTGGTGTCTGAACGGCCGCTAACCTGCCACAGACCTGTTAAACCAGGCATCACCATCATTAGCGAGTTGCCATACTGACCGTACTTGTTCAGCTCATCGGGAGCGATGATGCGCGGCCCAATGAGAGACATATCACGTGCCAGTACGTTAAGCAGCTGTGGCAGTTCATCCAGGCTGAATTTCCGCAGAAATTTGCCAACCGGCGTAACGCGAGGGTCACATTTCAGCTTGTAATTTTTGTTAAGCTCCCGGCGTAGCTTAGGGTATCGTGCCAAGATTTCATCCCCGTTAACGTACATGGTGCGGAATTTGAAAGCGTCAAAAACACGGCCGTCTAGCCCTAACACCCGCCGCCGATGAAAGACTGGCCCTGGGGAATCTAACTTCACCATGATTGCCAGAAAAATAAACAGGGGGGCAATTAGCAGAAGGCCGGGCAGAGCTAGCATATAGTCAAGTGCAAGTTTCAAGGCACGATTGTACCGTGTTGCTGCCATCTGTTGTTCGTTATTTGCAGTATTTGCTTCCATGGTGGCCTTTTCTAGGAGTTGGCTTGTTTGTGTTGCTTGGATCAATGTTGTACTCCTATGAATGACTGCGATATATACGCTCGATGCTATCAAATCAGTGTTTTTAACTTTACACATAGTGTACGTAGGGCAACTTACGATGATGCTTACCAAAACTTAACGGCGGTTTTGCCTGTTCCAGGGGGGAAAGGCTTGCTATTTTTGTTGTAGAAAGGAAAGCGTAAGGTTGTTTGTAAGGGGAATTTAGAGCGGTAAATGTGGCTATACGGCCGTGGCCACGGCCGTACAAAATAAAATGGCAACAGCGCAAGCGACATTGAGCCACAAAATCTTCTTCTCTCGCTGCGTTAGCTTCTGCTGTTCGGTTTTGGCTAGCTGCGGCCGTTTGCCTGCCAATAAGGCGATCCGATCTGCTGCGGGATACAAGCTGAATTGCAAATAGACCGTCAGCGCAGCCAGGAGGCCAAAGGCAATGTGCTTCACCAGCATGGCCCAGGCCCAGGTGCTATCAATGACCATAAAGCCGCTGTAGTTTGGATCGTTGGTCATTTGCACAAAACCCGTGATGAGTAGCAAAACCAGGCTGATGTTTGCCCAAGGGGTGAGCTGTTTTTGCAACGTGAGCCAACTGTTTTCGCTGACGGCTCCCTTGCGCAGCGCAGGCCAGGCAGCTATTGCCATCAGCACCAGACTGCCAAACCAGATGACAGTTGCCAGCAAATGAATCCAGTAAGAGAAAACAAGAATCCAAAACATCACACACGTACCTTGGGGCATTTAGTGCCCATTCGCAGAATAAAGGCTTGTTACACAGCTTGGGATTGGCGAATGGGCTTGAAGTAGCTGTTCCCAAGCCGCTAAGCTAACTCCGAACAGCTACTTAGGCATTGTTTTAAGTGCCAGATAGGCTTGACGGGGCGTGCCATCCGGCCGCACAATCGACCACCAATATTGTTCATGCTCTTCGGGGTTCCAGGTGGCATCAGCCATGTAAATGGTGAAGATAGGGCCAATCCATGGCTGCCAATTTTCGCGGGCAAACTGGTACGCACCCATTAAATAATCCGCCTGCTGCTGCTCGGTTACGCCATGCCATGTGTAAGAAGGATGCAAATCTTGCTGCAAAATCCAGCCCGTTTCCAGGATGACGACTTGCTTGTCTGCATCCCCGTTGGCAACCATGATGTTGCGCATATCTTCCACGTGACGGAAGACGTTCCAGCGGTGGCCGCCCCACTCTTCATTCAAGCCTTCTTCAGGCGGTAATTCGGGTGGCGCTTTGTAGCCTGGGGCATTCAGGCCAAGCGCATCAAAATAGTCTGAGGCACCAGCCTCGTACATGCCTTGTAAAAATTCATCGTCTGGCATCGCAAGCGGCATTGGCCCACCTGTGGGTGCTAGTCCGGCGGACACCACAATTGCATTTGGGTCACCCGCCTTGATGCCCTCGTAGCATACGCGCAGCAGCTCGGTATACTCTGCTGGATTTGGCGTTTGTTCGCCCCATTCTCGATTGAGATTGGGTTCATTCCAAACCTGATAGGCTTGAATTTGCCCTGTGAAGCGGTTTGCTAAAGCAAAGCAAAAATCGCCAAAGTCTTGGTAGTTTGCTGGCGGCTGGTTTTGGGTAATTGGCTTATCTACCAATGCTTGTACGCTCCACAAGGGTTGATGGTCGATGCGAACCAGCAGGTTGAGATTGGCCTCATTTGCCTGCTGCACAATGCGTTCGGGACGGTACCAGTTGAATTCTCCTTTGGCATTGCCTTCAATGTCGCGCCAGGCGAAAACTTGCTTGACCCAGCCAAACTCCATCGCTTGCACCATTTCTAAGTCGCGGGGCAGCACATCATCTACATGCCACCATTGGGACAGGTGAACGCCGTATTCAGGGGAATTGAACAGTTGGCCGGAGGGGAGCTGAGGTGTGGGCGTGGGTACGGCCGTTCCGTTCATAACTATCTCTATGTCAGGTGGGGGTAACGTAAGGATGGCTTCTGGCGTAGCCGGTGCAGCTTCCTGCGTGGCATCTGTTTGGGAAGTGCTACAGCTTGCCAATAGAAGCATTACAAATAAATATCCAGTTACGATGCGAAAGAGGCGAGCGTTTGTCAAGGGAAATGAGTCATTGAGTCATTGAGTCATTCAGCAATTGTGAATGACTCAATAACTATTTTAAATTTAGTCTGGTTTTTCCATGTCTGCCACGGCAGCAAATGCCGGGCGTGGTGCACCATTGATGTCTACGATGCTGTACGGAACGGGGTCATCTTGCGGACCACTGCCCTTGTTGCCAAAGTCATAGTTGAACAAGAAGGCGAGCCAGACGTTGCCGGAAGCGTGCATTTGCTGGAACGCCTGCACAACGTAGGCGGCTTGCTCCTCCAGCGTGTTGTCCTGGGCAAAGGCAAATCCTTCGGGAACGACATCGTACCCCTCACTGCTGGCCCAGCCAAACTCAGTGACGCACAGCTTCATGTTGGGGTCTATCGCCTGGATTTTTTGGGCATAGGTGTCTAGCGTGGTTTTGAAACTCCAGCTATGGTGTGGATTGTCGAAGGGGCCTCGGAAAACGGCCGTTGCCGCCTCTGCCGTACTCCCTGCCTGATCAAATGCTACATCTGGAGCAATGTTGTACCCGTTGTGATGGGCACCTACGCAGTCGGCGTAGTTGAGCATACCGGCGGCCAGGGCTCGATCCAGATACTCAAAATCGTCGGCCCAGCGCACCCAATCACCCGTGCCAGTGGGGGAGAGTGCGCCACTAATGACGATGATGTCTGGGTCGGCAGCTTTGATGGCGTTGTAAGCAACCTCCAGAAAGCGGACGTAATCTTCTGGGCTAATACCATTGGTCGTTTGCCATTCGCGATCCAAATTTTGCTCGTTCCACACTTCGATGGCATCAATCTTGCCGGGGTGCCGATTAATTAATTCGGTGAGGAAGTTGGCGTACTCATTGTAATCGTCTGGCGGGCCGATGTGGTTGTTGGCCGCTCGCGTCCATTCCGGGGAGCCAACCACGCTCACCATCAGGTTCAGGTTGTGGTTGGCCGCTTCATCAATAACACCATCGTAGAAGAACCATTGGTCGGCATCGGGCGAGGGGTGGATGAGCCACCACTGTATTTGCATCTTTACCCAATCCAGACCAAGCTGCCCTTCTACCGTATCCATCGTGAAGATGGGGTCGCCCACTGTGGCGTTCCCATGAATCTGCACGCCGTAGCCGAATTTGTCGGCAGGCCACGGCCGTATTTTTACTTCTTCCACCATTTCTGGGGCAGACGCTTCTTCGCTGGTGGCTGCCTCACCTTCTTCAACCACCACGACCGGCGGCAGTGCTAACGTGGCCGTAGCGGCTGGTTCCGGCGTTGGCGGATTGGGCACAGTTTCAGAACTGGTGTCAGAAACGGCCGTTTCCGGTTCACTACCGCCACAAGCAACCAAAAGCAATAAAGTCCCAGCTAAAAATGCAAAACGCAGCCACTTATTCATAAATATCTCCTCATTGTCATGACATCCTAGCAAAAAGGCGCATCTTGGGAATACCAACATGCGCCCTTCTAATTTTATTGAATCGTTGTTGGTTAACGACCTTGCATCACTGCACCGACAGTATCACATGCTGGGCAACCGCCGTTGGGGCGAATCATCGCGTACCCTGCCTGCGGGTCATCTCCCCAGGTGGTAAAGTCCACATTGAAGATAATAATCATCCGCACACGACCGCTATTGGCACCCAGGCTAACCGCCTCGGCCAAATATTGGGCGTGTTCGGCCACCGTAAGGTTGTAAGGCGCGCGCCACAAGAAGCCAGACGGCACAAAGCCCCACTCTTCACCGCTCAGGTAGCCTAGCTCTGTAAAGCATAGCTGCCCAGCACCCGCCGCCACATAGGCATTGATCATGCCCTGGAAGTAGCGTGTGTAGTGGCCACCATTGCCACGTGGATCACCACTGGTGGCGGCTGGAGGCATGATGCCTTCATTGTAATGGACGCCAATACAGTCCGAAACGGAGCCTGCGCCTGCGGCCATCATGCCAGCGATGTAGGGGGCGTCGTCACAGCCACCACCACCGCAGCCACCGGCAAAGAAACCAGTTGGCGCGGGCGCACCTGAAATAACCAAAATGTTTGGATTGGCTCCCTTGATGGCGTTGTACGCCGGGCGCAGCATGTTGTTAACGTAAGAGGCCGGATTAATTTCTCCATTAGGCCATTCACGCGTGATGTTCATTTCATTCCACACTTCGATGGCATCTGGCGGGTCGGGCAAGGAGGCTACCCCACGCAGAAATTCGACATAGCCGTTGAAGTCAATGCTGGTTGGGTTGAGCTGCCCTGGGATGCTAAGAAGCACTTTAAACCCAGCATTATGCCCTTCGGTAATGAGACCTTGCACGTCTGTGGCTGAATTACCTGGGCTCCATTTGTGCTGCCGCTTAATCCACGTCATGCCAGAGGATTGCATAGCCCCAATAGGCATACCGGCGGATTGGCCACCCAGTTCAAAAGTTGCGTTGGTAACGGGCGGGGGGGGCGGAGCTGCTGGGGAGGTACCACCACCATCACTAACCGTGGGCGGATCTACTTCTACAATCTCCAGGCTGCTCACATCCAGATTGCTGTTCAGGTCTAGCAGGGTGCCAAAAATCCAGCCTTTTGTACCATCAGTTGGCATGGTAATCTGGAACCAACTGGCGTTTGAATTGCGACCAATCACATCAACGCGTGTTCCCTGGCTTAACCCACCTGCAATGAGGCCGTAGGATAACCCTGGCCCCAAACGGACGTTGGCGTTTACATTGACCACCGCATCGGCATCACCTGGGTCGATGGTTCCACTGCCACCGGTAGATTCTGTGGGGGTGACAACGGCCGTTTCTGCTTCAGCTTCTTCTACTACAGAGGCGGCCACGTTAACTATGACAGAACCCAACGTTGCGACCGCTTCACCCAGAGCAAACTCGGCATTGATCGTGTAGTCGCCTTCTGCTTCTTCACCGTCCCAGGCAAACGTGAGGTCGCTGCCGCTTTCGCTGGCCAAGATGCTGCCATCTTCGTCCGTGACGGTCCAGACAATGGCCGCTCCGCTGGTTTCTGGTGGTGTGCCAAGGCCGGTAAATGCAGCCAGGGAAGCGGCGTAACCAGCTTCATCTGCTACATTGCCCAGACCACGAACGGCCACACCGCGCAGGCGGTACCGCTCTGCCAGCTCCAGACGGTTGCTGAGGGCGGCGGGGTTACCTAACCAAACATCGTGCGTTTGGTCATTCATTTCGTAGCTGTAGCGGTACGTTAAGCTGGTGCCATCCCATTCTAATGGTGACGCATCGCCAGAGAGGGCCAGTTCGATGGCTGTGCCTGGCTCTACCTCTTCCCCGCCAGCTACAAATTCTATCTGGCCAAAGTTGGCTAGAGCTTGTTCATTGGGCATTTCCAGAAACGCATCGCCCACGCGATCAACTGCTCCAGCGTTAACCATCATGGTGAGCTTGTTACGGTCTACCAGACGGGTGGCCCAGTTGAGTAGCTGCATGCTGGTGCCATTGGTGCCAAAAGATGTTGGGTCCAGCGGCATGTTCAAGTATAAAATATCGGCAATGTCCCCAAGTGCAGTCCAATCTTGTCCACCGGTAAGCCATTGGCCGCCATCCTGCTCCGGTGCAGCTAGGGTAACAGCCAGGGTCAAGTTTTGAGCATGGAGGGCATCGGCCAGGCTGCTAACAAAAGAGGTGAATGCCTCTTTTTGAGAGTCATCCACGCCTTGATAATCCAGATTGATACCTGCGAAGTTGCCGGAAACGGCCGTGTTCACCAGGGAGTTGATCTGGTTCATTTGGGCGGTGGAATCACCCAGCAGCGCGGACAGGGAGCCTTGATCTACAACCCCGCCCACGTTGGTGACGCGCACCAGTGCATCAAACTCGCCTTCTGGTAATTCTGTCACTTCACCTTGCAGATCGCCCGTGCCAACCAGCGTCAGCGTACCAGCCGACAGCTCTGTGAGGCTGGCAAGGGTCGGATCGGCCAGGGATTGCAGGGGCAGAAGCTCGGCCCCAACGGCAACCGTTTCTGGCTCGCCCGGCTCAACCAGGGCAAACGCCTGGTACAAATTGTGATCTGGCGAAACGATTTGGCGGGTTTCCAAGTCGAGTTGGCTAGGGATAAAGTTCCAACTTCCGCCGTTCCAGCCATAGAGATCGACCATTTCAACGGCCGTTCCGGCGGGTACATTGATTGCCACTTTGCCGCTGAGGGCGTTGGCATCATGGTCTACCTTATAAACATTGCCACGCACGGTGCTGTTGGCGGGGAATGCGCCCAGTTCGGCAGCCGCATCACTTTCGCTGAGGCTGCTAACATTGACCACCGCGCTGGTGTCGCTAACGAGTACATCTACCTCACCAGCAATAGATGGGCTGCTGGCGGCGACAGTTTCTGCTTCGGTTGGGGCTGCAGTGGGCGAGCTTTCTGTGGTTGTGTCTTCTTCACCGCCAAAGCCAAGCCGTTCCCCTAATGAGATGGGGGGCAAAAACAGACCAGCGATGATGAGAATTACAACGAGTACAATTCCGCCGACTAACATGCCAGAGCGTGCAGGTTGTTCAATTTCTGAGGTGGTGTCTTCAGACGGCCGTTCCTCTTCCATAACTTAATACCTCCGTTGGTTCACAACTAGCTGCTGCATTAGGATAGACTTAGGTGGGGATACGGCCGTTTTCAGGCAAGGTAGATAAACAACAGCTTGATAGCCATTGCTGCGGAATCTACCACTTTTTATCCTCTTCCCTAAAATATTATGAACACCTATGCAGCATTCATGCAAAAAGCGGCTTATGAACGGTTTTACCAAAAATAGCAATCTAATCGTTCAATATGAGCCGCTTCTTCTCTGGTCATATCAATTTTTACCAGAGCGGCGAACATTCTAGCACAATGATGAAAAAGGAGGCAAACAAGGGTAAGGCTGCTTACATTAAACAGGAGAATCTTTGAGGAAACGTTAAGAATGCAGAGGCGTTGCACAGCAACGTCTCTGCAACAAATTAATATTCATCAACGCCAAAAACCAGCGTGTCTGGGTGAATATCTTTCCAGCCGAACCAGAAGGACGTTATGCCTTTGTGGCGCGTCAATTGTGAACCAGCCAGTGGCCCTGCCAACGCTTCCCCGGTAAGGGCATCCCAACGAGTGTCGGTTTCATTATCTTGGATGACGAGTGGGGTGTCTGTCGCCACAAAAGTGAGGGTTTGATCATCTACAATGCGGCTAAAGGCAACGGAAACGGCCGTTTCCACATCGAAAATTACCAGCACCGTTTCATCACCCACCGTGTCATTCAGCACAGGTTGCTCGTTGAGCGCACTAAATGCATAGGCAATGGTGGCAGCCTCTAGCTCAACCCCGTTCACAAACTCTTTCACATTCAGCCGATCATCCTGGATTGATTCAGGGATAACGCCTGTTTGGGAGGAAACATAATAGCTGTCGTAGGCGTCGCGGCCACCACGGCGACCATTTTTATCTAAGGCAATGGTATTTGGGTGCAGCTCTTTCCACTGCTCCCAGGTCATCATCCACGAAGGCACAAATTCTAGCTTGGTGCCAACCAGTTCGCCATCAACCGCTTCGCCGAGCAGTTGGCTCCAATAACTTTCTGTTTGTCTGTCATACATGACCAGCACGTTGCGAATCAGCTTGCCAGAAACGCCAAAGGTAAATTCTTCCCCATTAATTTCTCGGGAATACACGATTCCCGTAAAGCAAAGCGGTCACCAGGTAACGGCGATTTTCACGCCGCCAACGGTGTCGTTGACAATTTCATGGTTGCTCAAAAAAGGGACAGAGTAGGCACGAGCATCACCGTCAAATTCTACGCCAATGATCAATTCATCAGGATCATAAAATTCATCTGCTTCCGCAATGCCTAAAAATTGCGGGTTGTCGATGGCCGGGATCGCATCTCGCGGTAGCAGGGTCACAATCTCAAAATCGGCATATTTGTCGGCAGGAAATCGCTCGTTGGCAACAGGTTGCTCCTGGGCAGCTTCCGTGTCGCGGGCGTTGGTTTCGGCTGGTGCAGTGTTGGTGGGTGAAACGGCCGTTTCACTACCGCCACCGCCACAGGCTACCAAAAACAGCAGTGCCAAGAGCAACCATCCTTTTGGTTGATTTAATCGATTCAAGAGCATACACAACTCCTTTTTGCCTGTTTACGATGTTTTGCTTCCTTAATAGTGTAAGAATCTAACGCAGAAGTTCTGTAAGCTTGACACGGATACGGCCGTTGTTATACTCCTCTCATGCCGCAGTGCGTAATAAATCCAATTTTAGAACAAATAAAGGAGTCAGTAAATGACAACCCCAGCCGATATTTTTGCACGAACCCCTGATAACCTTATCCCTGAAAAAGCCGGTGACATGAATGCTGCCGTTGCTTTCGACCTGTCTGGTGAAGAAGGTGGGCAGTGGACCGTCAAAATTGACAATGGCAGCTGCACCGTTGAGGATGGCATTGTTGATGGCGCAGATGCCACCATCAGCATGACTGGCAGCGACTATGTAGATATGATGACGGGCAAGCTAAACCCGATGATGGCTTTCATGGGTGGCAAGGTGAAAGTGAGTGGTGATCTCAACACCGTCATGAAATTCCAGACGATGTTCAAGATGGGATAATTTGTTTTGTAGGGGCGGTTCGCAAACCGCCCTTACTTATTATTTTGGGCAATATCCGCATATTCCTGCCGTTCAGCCGTTTCTAAATCTACCCCCACCAACGACAAAATTTCAGCAATCAGCCCCGCCTTTCGTTCCGCATCGGAGCGGGACCAGGTGCGTGATTTGATTTCCAAAAAGTTACCCGGCACGGCTGGTTCAACCACCTTGTCGAAGTTGATGGCAAAATCTGTATCTTTGAAGATGATGTGCCAGCGCAGGCGATCCTTCACCACCTCAATTTCTGATTCCGGCGCAAAATATTCGCGGTAAAAGCGCAGGCTGCGGTCTGCGTCTGCCCAAAAGCGGGTGCGCGATAGCATTACTGCGTTAGAGAACTCTAGCCGCTCTCCTTCGCCGATGAGCGTGAGGCGGGTGCGCGTCTGGTAAACGTTACCATCTTCCCCCACAAACTCGTCTTCACGGTAGCGTAGCCGGGCAGAATCGGGGTCTTCATCGGCAAAGATGAAGTAATGGTCGTACTGTTTGTAATGGGCGTCCCGCACGATGGTGCAATGCTCGCCGTTGAGGAAGTCAAACACAGCTTCCTTTTCCACCATCGGTGCCTTTACCTGTACCTCAAAACTCTCCTGTCGCTGCACACCAGAGAGCAGCACCAGCTTGTTGTACGGGCTGGATTCTCGCCGCCGCACAAAAGCATCGATCTCGGCAGCAACCTGGGCGGCATCAGCCATCGCCTCCTTTTCGTTGACCGTCAGCAGCTCCTGATTTTGCATGAGCCAACGGCCGTTGCACATCACATGCTGCACATCCCCACTTTTGGCCGCATAGATCAGGCGGGAGTACACGCCATCCGGATTGTTATTGAAGTGAGGCCAGTTGTGCAGGTGATTCATGCTGACTACCGCCAAATCAGCGCGTTTGCCTACTTCCAGGCTACCCGTCACTTCCCCCATGTGCAAGGCGCGTGCGCCGCGCCGCGTCACCAGCTCTAGGGCTTGCCGAGCCGGCAGCACTGTAGGGTCGCTGGATTGCGCTTTGGCCAGCAGGGCTGCCAGCCGCACTTCCTCAATCATGTCCAGATCGTTGTTGCTGGCGGGGCCGTCGGTGCCGACCCCCAGATTGATTCCTACATCTAGCATCGCTTTCACGTTGGCGATCCCGCTGGCCAGCTTCAGGTTGCTGCTGGGGCAGTGGGCCACACCTGCGCCCGCTTGCTTCAGGGCAAACATTTCGCTTTTTTCCAGATGAACGCAGTGGGCAGCCAGTAACTTGGTGTTGAGCAGGCCGTGCTTGGCAATAACGGGCACCACAGGTGTGTGGTGCTGCTGGCGAGCGTTTTCTACCTCGAAGCTGGTTTCGGCGACGTGGGTGTGAATTGGCACGTCAAAAGCGCGAGCTAAGTCGGCGCAGGCGCGGTCCATTTCTGGCGTGCCGGTATACCAGGCGTGGGGGGCCACCGCAGGCTGGATGAGCGGATGGCCGTTCCATCGCTCGATGAAGCGGCGGGCGAGGACGAGGGCGTCTTCATAAGTGGCGGCGTCTGGGGCGGGGAAGACGAGGACGGTTTGCCCTAGCAAGGCTCTCATGCCGATGACGGCCGTTTCCTCCGCAATCGCCTCTTCAAAGTAGTACATATCGGCAAAGGTGGTCACGCCAGAGCGGATCATCTCGGCGCAGGCGATGCGCGTGCCCAGCTTCACAAAGTCCGGCGTCACAAACTCCCGCTCGACTGGCATCAGGTAGCCCAGCCAGACGTCCAGTCGCAGATCGTCATTCAACCCTCGGAACAGGGTCATGGGTACGTGCGTGTGGGCGTTGACCAATCCCGGCATGATGACTTGCCCGGCGCAGTCTACCGTTTCGTCGGCCTGGAATTCGGCGGTAAGGGTGGCTGTGGGGCCAATCGCTACAATCGAATCTCCTGCAACTGCCACTGCGCCATTCTCAATAATCTCAAACTGCTCATTCATGGTGACGACGGTGCCGCCTGTGAGCAAAATATCAGCCTGTTGAGGCATGTTTCCTCCGTTTTCGGTAATCGGTATTCGGTATTCAGTAGTTACCGATAACGGATTACTGTTTACCGTTTACGGCATCGAGGGGATTATACCGAATTCCTGCTACAATGATGAATCTGTTATACTTTGGGAAGTTAGTCACATTAGTAACGTAAACTATTTTCTGCAATGAAGGTGGTAATAATGAGACAGTGGGAAGCAATAGAAGCTGTTGAGCGTGATCCAAACAAGATTAGCGGTGCTTGGGTCTTTCGAGGAACAAGGGTTCCGGTCTCTGCATTATTCGAGAATCTACGGGATGGTGCTACGGTGGAGGAGTTTTTAGAGTGGTTTCCTGGCGTAGAGCGAGTCCAGGTTGAGGCTGTCCTTGATTATGAAATAGAGATGTTGGCAAGTGCCATCTAAATATGAAGATTTTGTTTGATCAGGGAACACCAGTACCCTTACGTCGCCATCTCATTGAACATACTGTGGTCACAGCCTATGAACAAGGGTGGTCTAAATTGTCAAATGGCGATTTGCTACAAGCGGCTGAGGAAGCAGGTTTCCAACTGTTTATTACAACTGACCAAAACTTACGCTACCAGCAAAATTTGCGAGAGCGTCAAATGGCAATTGTCGTCTTGCTCTCTACCTCGTGGCCTAAAATCAGTCACCGTATTGACGAAATAAAAGATATTGTCAACGCGATGAGTGTGGGTGGTTACGCTGAAATTCCGATCTAACTCCATTCTGTAGACTAACCAACCATATTCATCGACATCCTCATGAAACCTTTGAAGATACGGCCGTTCCAACCCACAAACGACGACTACAACGCCCTCATCCAGATGAACCGCTTTCGCAACCCGGATGAGCAGCTAACGGTGGCTATTTTGCGGCAGGATGATGCTGCGTTTTTTGATGAATTTACGGCCGTTCGCGTCCTCGGTGAGCTTGGTGGGCAGGTAGTGGCACGAGGCACCCATTATCACAAACCTGGCGCAAAGCAGGTTCAGTTTGCGCTTTATGTGCTGCCAGATTGGCAAGAAACGGCCGTTCCCACCCAAATGCACCGCTACCTGTTAGCTGAAATCGCCAGGTTGCAACCAACCAAAATTGTGAGCGAGCCGCCGGAAAATGAGACGTTTCGTACCAAATTATTGGAAGCCGATGATTTTAAGCTGATGATGCGCTTTCCCCGCTCCGCGCTGGACGTGCGGCAGGTGCGACTGGCCGATTACGAGGCCATGATGGCCAGCGTTCGAGAGCAAGGCATTCGCTTTGTTACTCTGACCGACGTGATGCAGGCAGACCCCGAGTGGCAGCACAACATCTGGCAGCTATTTACCCAAATCGAGCAGGACATTCCCACGCCCCACCCAGAACCACCAACCCCATTTGAAGCGTATGCCAACTATTACCAGGGCGAGGACTTCCGGCCCGATTCTTGGGCGATTGCGGTGGATAAGCAGGCTGAGTATGTGGGGATGTGTGTGGTGAATGTGATGAGTAGACGGCCGTCTGCACTTTTTGCCGGCATCACGGGCGTCATCTGCAGCCATCGCCGCCGCAAAATCGCCACCGCCCTAAAATTGCAAAGTATTCAATACGCTCAAGAAAACGGTTTCCATACCATCCGCACCGACAACGAAGAAAACAATCCCATGTTCCAGCTCAACCTGGAATTAGGCTTCAAGCCCCTGCCCGCCTGGACTTTTTACGAAAAAGAGTTGTAGCCGCAGATTCTTTCTGCGCCACTGGTACGCGGAAAGAATCCGCGGCTACGTAAAAGCCCCATTTCAAAGGATTTCCCACTATGCGCATGATCGATCTGATTGAAAAAAAACGTGATGGCAAAACGCTTTCCACGGCCGAAATTGAATGGTTTATTCGCGCCTACACCGCTGACGAGGTGACCGATTACCAGGTTGCGGCCTTGCTGATGGCCATCACCATTCGCGGCATGGATCGGCGCGAGACGGTAGATTTAACGCTGGCCATGGCACGCTCTGGTGACGAGCTCGATTTGCACGACGTGGCCCCGCTGGTTGTGGATAAGCACTCCTCCGGTGGTGTGGGCGACAAAACGACGCTGGCCGTGCAGCCGCTGGTAGCTGCCTGTGGCGTACCCGTGGGCAAGATGAGCGGTCGTGGCCTCGGCTCCAGCGGCGGCACGCTGGACAAAATGGAATCCATTCGTGGCTGGCATTTCGAAATGCCTATCGAGCAGTTCAAAAAACAGTTGGGGGAGATAGGCTTGGTGCTGGCCGGGCAAACGGCCGTCCTTGCCCCCGCCGATAAAAAGTTATACTCTCTACGCGACGTCACCGGTACGGTGGCCAGCGTGCCGCTCATTGCTGGCTCCATCATGTCTAAAAAGCTGGCGGCTGGCGCCGACGCGATGGTGCTGGACGTGAAAACTGGCTCTGGGGCGTTCATGCCCACGGTGGAAGCGGCGCGTGAACTGGCGCAGGTGATGGTCGATATCGGCACGGATGCCGGGCGGAAGGTGGTGGCCCTCATTTCTGACATGAATCAACCACTTGGCCACGCCGTTGGCAATGCGCTGGAAGTGAAAGAGGCGATTGAAACGCTGCAAGGGGGCGGCCCCGCTGATTTTTGGGCACATTGCCTGGAGGTGGCGGGCCACATGCTGCTGCTGGCGGGTAAGGCAGACAGTTTGGACGGGGCGAAGGAGTTGGTAACGGCCGTTCGCCAAAATGGCACCGCCTTCGAAAAATTCCGCCAAATGGTAGCCGCGCAGGGTGGCGATGTGGCTCAGGTAGACGACCCTGGCTTGCTGCCGCAAGCCAAATTTGTGGAACCGATTTTGGCACCTCGTGGAGGCACAATTGCGGCTGTGGCGACGGGTGAGATTGGTTGGGCAGCGGTGCGCTTAGGCGGCGGCCGTTTTGTGAAAACCGACCAGATCGACCACGCGGTTGGCTTTGTGCTGCCCGCCAAAATTGGAGACTCGTTTGCCGAAGGGGATGTGCTTGGCACCGTCCACACCAACGACGAAGCGAAACTGGCCCAAGCCCGCGAGGAGCTACTCGCCGCCCTCACCTGGTCATATGATCCTGTGCCGCCCCAGCCTCATTTCCACGGCACAATCTCGTAAAATTTGTCATTCTGAACAAAGTGAAGAATCCCAACTAAACACATTATGACAAGTGAGAGTTTGAATGAAAATATGTGGGGTTGTTGCTGCTAATTGTGTCCACACTCCAATCTGGCGTAACCAGATGCTGGCTTATTGTATTTCTTATTCAACAATTTGCACGCGAATGCCTACTCCTCTTATTCCTTCCGCAACATCTTCGGAGAGATCGATTAGCAGGTGGGGAGGGAAAGATCTATCTGCCCCGGCAACAAACAAACTGTCTCCAGAGCGAAAAAGGAATAAGTTACTGTTTTCAACCCAACCGAGGAACGGGGAATATGAATCTGAGGGGAAACGTAGGGGCTGATGGTCAAGTGTGGCAGTATGGAAAACTTGGATCATTTGATTATGTCCATCTACAAGCAGCCATCTCCCATCAGGAGATAGACTGAGCTTTGGGGTATAGTTTACATTACTCACAATCTGTTGCCTGATCAACTCACCGCTTTGGCTATCCAACAGCAACAATTCATATCGATTGTTGCTTGTTGTATTGCTTACAAGATAGTAAGCATCGGCCTCTGAATGCCACACAAACGAAAATTGGGGATAGAATCCCAATTGAATTCTTTCTGTGGCTTCAGTAGCTGGAAAAACGAGAGAGTATATATTCAGAACGTCCCCGCCAGGTACAGCCACTAACTCCAACTGTAATGGCGGTGTTTCTGGCTTACGGTAGGCAACGATCTCCTGACTATTTGCGGACCATGCGATTTTCTCAAATTGACTGACTTGAGTTTCTCCATTAGCAAGATTTACTAAGATGTTAGCTTCAAATTCTGGCACTCCACTTTCAACGTTGCTCTGCTCAATCTGTAACCACTGTCCATTTGGTGACCATTCACTGATAAACCCAATTCCACTGTCGAAGGTGGGGCCAACCTGAGTCAGGTCACCGGTATTTAAAGAAAGCCGGAAGAGAGCCCATGACCTGTCAGTTTGGGAAATCTGGGTGAAGTATACGGTATCCTCGCCATTCGGATCCCACCTCACCCGGTCAAACAAGATAGCATTTCCAGGTTGAGTTTCATACACAAGGGTTGTAACATTTGTAGAGCTGTCCCAAACCCAAATTTGCGATTGCCACGCTTTTTCGGTATCTGTTTCTGCATAAACAAGGGATAGTTCAAAGTTGATTGGTTCGACCGAAGGAGTTGGGGGGTTCTGTATGATCGTCGGCGTTGGTTCCCCGGTTTCTTTAGTGGCTACGGCAGTTAGTGACGCCACCGGCTTTGTCACCGTTGGCGTCTGAAAATCAAAAGTTTCAGGAGTAGCTCTCGATTCGGACTCGCTCTGCTCAACCGTTGTGGTAGGTGGGTTTGCTTGCGATGAAGCCGCATTGGATTCAGGCTGTGCATCACGCACGTTACAGGCTGCTAGCAAGGCAAATACCAGAAAAAATAACAAGTGGATTCTACCAGCATGTTTTAAATGAAATTTTTTGCAATGATACGCGCTCATCTTTCCCCCCTGGTGGGACGCGGTTTATCTCTACGCGGTTGTCAATGCCACATCACAATTTGCTGCCTGCTCCCTCCTAAATTTGGCAGCTTTCTATGAAGCCTATTGTAATTGAACAGCATGAGATGGAGCAATATTATTCTGTTAAGTCACCCTAAACAAGCCAGCGAAGCTATACAGTGAGGACACCCGTCCGCGGCAGAGGCTTGGTAAGGATGTTTCGCTCTCAACATGACAAGTGGGGATTAGAACGAAAAGGCAGCGGGGTTGTTGCTGCTGATGGTGTCCACGCCCCAGTCAAGCAGGGTGGGGTAATCCCAATAAAAGCCACCGGGGGTGCAGGCGTAGTCCGCCTTTTGGATGAGTTGTACCTCATCCTGCGTCAAAAAGTCCGTGGCGGGGCTAAGGGCGTCTAGCTGCATATCCCCAATCATTGCCAGCGGATCGCAAAAACGGCCAACATAAATCAAGCTCACGGTCAAGTTGGGGTTCATCTGCTTGACGCGGCGCAGAGCAAATTGGTCGAAGCTGATGATGACGACCTGGTCTTCCATGCCGTGCTGCTCGATCAGACGCACCACCTCGTGGTCCAGGCGCGGGTTGAAGATGGGGCCGTGCTTGAGTTCAATCATCAGCGCCACGCGGTCTTTGGCCCAAGCAAGCAGTTCATCTAGCAGCGGCATTTTTAACCCAGCAAACTGTGGGTCGAAGTAGCTGCCCACGTCGAGGCTGCGCAAAAATTCGGCCGTGAAATCCCCGATCTGCCCGCGAATGCCCGTTTTGTACTGCAAATCTGTGTCGTGGAACAAGATGACTTGGGCATCGGCGGTAAGCTGCACGTCTAGCTCCAGTAAATCGGCACCCCCGGCCAGCCCGGCCTCAAACGATGGCATCGTGTTTTCTGGGGCTACATCCATCGCTCCCCGGTGGCCTACAAGGAGGGGACGGCCGTTCTTCGCACGTCTCAGTTCGTACATACCAGCTTCCTTTTCAGTTGAGGAAGACTACAAAAGTCTCGAAGACTTTTGTAATCTTAATTGCCCAGTGTTTTTTGGACCACCTGGGCAACCAGTTCGCGCAGTTCGGTTTGATTGAGGGAGGAGGTTTTGGGGGATGTGGCCGTGTCTAACGGTTGTATCGCCGGCAAGTGAGCCTCATTTGCCGCGTGGCGCGTGCCGCATATCTGACAAAATTCCAGCCGCTCTGTGGCGTGGCTATACCCCTTCTGGTCGCGTATGGTCAGCAATTTTTCAACCTCATGGGGTGGTAGTGGGTTGTCTACGCCCAACTGGGCCAGCATAAAGCCAATTCGTGCATTTTGCTCCAATGTTTCCAGCCGTATAAACGCCTGCAAGGGGGAATTGCCAACGGTGAGCGAGCCGTGCCGCTGTAACACCAAGCCATCGTGGTTGCGAATCAACTCACGGATGGCGCGGACGTTTTCCACGCTAGATGGCGTCGCATACTCTGTAGTCGGCACGATGCCCAACATCACAATGACCTCTGGCAGCAGGCAGCGGGCCATGGGCACGCCCGCAATGGAAAGAGCGACGGCATGGGGTGGGTGAGCGTGAACCACAGCCTGAATGTCTGGGCGTTGGCGATATGCTTCCAGGTGCATGGGAAGTTCGCTAGTGGGTTTGAGGTTGGCGGAACGGCTGTAGCCACTCCGCACCACGTTCCCCTCCAAATCAACTATTAGCATTTGCTCTGGCCCTAGCATCCCTTTATGTAAATCTGCTGGGGTGATGAGCAAGCGGTCTGGCCCCAGCCGCGCCGAAATATTGCCGTCGCTGGCCAAAATAAACCCTTTTTCATACATCAAACGGCCGATTTTCACGAACGTTTGGCGCAACTCTTGTTCATTGACGCGCATTACGTTTTTGCTCCCAGGGCTACTTCATACCGCTTTACTTCCTGACTCAGCCGGGTGGGCTTGCCGTTAAACTCCCGCCAATCCAGCTTCTCTAGTGTCAGCTTCCACAAAATATCGGTCAGGGCTGCGTTTACAGGCGTGGCGACGCCCAACGCCTTGCCCGCTTTGGCGATGGCTCCATTGTGATAAACCACCTCGCTTTTCCCCTTGCCAGCCGTCAGATCAATGTGGAAAGAGGGCATTTTGTCGCCGCGCCCATCTGCCACCAGCTTGGTCAATCCCGGCTTTAGCAGGGCACGGGGCAGGCGCCGCACAGAAAATGCGAGCTTGGTGGCTGGCACGGCGGGCAAATCCATTACCTTGTGCCCCGCCGCCTGCATGACCGCCAGCGTTTCTTCCAGCATCTTGATCTCCATATCGAAAATGGCGTCTGAACGGTAAATCAAACCGGGGCGTCGGTTCAAAATAGCAGAGGTGGCGTTGGCAATAATATTGAGGAACGCTTTAGACCATTTCATCGACTCATATGATTTGAATGCCTTGGTTGTCAAGCCCGCCTCTTTGAACAGCTTCAACCACTGCCTTATATCTTGCTTGGGCTGCGTGGGAGAGAGGCAGATGCCGCCATCTGACCGTTCGGCAACCAGCTGGGTGGTGGTTTCTTTGCGGATGGGTAAGGTGAAGGAGCCAGCCAGAACACGCTCGGCACCAAACTGCTTGATGAGGCCTGTTTCTACGCCAATACCGTTTTGGGTGGTAAGTATCATGTTGGGTTCGGGGCAAAAGGCAATGAGGGGATCGATGGCGCGGGCTATGTCGTATGCTTTCATGGCCAGGATAATAAGGTCGTACTGTTGCCCTTCTTTGAAGGCCTGGGCCACAGAGGTAACGGCCGTTGGGTGTGTGACTACGCGTTTGCCATCTTCCGTTACTTCCAGACCCGTTTCGCCAATCAGGTTGGCCATGACTTCTCGCGTAATGAGGGTGACATTGTGTTTTTGCTGCGCCAGTCGTGCGCCCAGATAGCCGCCAACTGCGCCTGCACCATAAATTAAGATGTCCATAAGCTTCTTCCGCTATATTTTTTTGCCACAGAGAACACAGAGAAAAAAGAGAAAAACCTCCACAATCTCTGTGTTCTCTGTGGCTAATTTTATTCTGCGCTCAATGTGCTGCCAATGAAGTTGGGCTGGCCACGTAGAAAGTCGGGTACGGCCGTTGCGCGCTTCCCGGCTAGCTGAACTTCTTCTAAAACCAATGCCCCATCTCCGGTAAGCACCGCCGCGCCTTCTTCGTACGCGACCACGCTGCCCGCATTGCCACTGGGGAGACGGCCGTTTGCCGCTGAAGCCGCCTTTATTTTGAGCATCTTGCCTTGCCAACTGGTAAACGCCCCCGGCCAAGGCGTCATGGCGCGAATACGGCGATCAATCTCTGCACTGGTTTGTTGCCAGTTTAGACGGCCGTCTGCTTTGCTAATCATCGGTGCATAAGTCGATTGTTCATCATCTTGGGCCGTTGGTGTGAGGCTGCCAGCTACAATATCTTCTAGATGGGCCGCCAGCAGGGAGCCGCCCATTTCTGCCAACCGATCGTGGAGGGAAGCGGCCGTTTCCGTGGGCGAAATGGGTGTGGATTCACACACAAAAACTGGCCCAGTGTCTAGCCCAACATCCATCTGCATCAGGCAAACGCCTGTTTCTGCATCCCCGGCCAAAATGGCGTGCTGGATGGGAGATGCGCCCCGCCAGCGCGGCAACAGCGAGGCGTGGATGTTGAGACAGCCGTGCGTGGGCAAATTTAGCACGTGCGGCCGTAAAATCTGGCCAAACGCGGCCACCACAATGATCTCTGGCTGCCAATCGCGCAGGGGCTGTGCCGCCTCTTCATTGCGTAATGATTTGGGCTGGTAAATGGGGATGTTGGCGGCCAGGGCGGTGAGTTTAACGGGGGACGGCCGTAGCTGCTTGCCGCGCCCCGCTGGTCGGTCTGGCTGCGTTACCACCCCAACCACATTTTGCGTTTTAATTAAAGTTTGTAGAACGGGTACGGCAAAGTCCGGCGTACCCATAAAGACAACATTTACCATAACGGCATTCTAACCATGATTTTCCTGTTTGCAAAGTTGTTGACGTAAAGTCTACTGCCATTTACAATGCAAATGTAATTGCATGGTTGGTTGGTGAGCAACGTAACGCCAATCCCAAAACTGTACGCTTAGGAGGCAAACTGAATGAGCGACGATATTGATATTGTAAACGACGAAATGGGTCTGACTGGGCCAACTGATGATGATAAGCTATGGTCGTTACTGGCTTATATTTTTTCGCCCCTAGTGCCAATTATCATCTTTTTGATTGAGGATAAGAAAGAACGGCCGTTTATCAAAGCCCACAATGGGCAAGCCCTGGTCTGGGGTATTCTTACATTTATCGTAAGTGCCGTTACCTCATTTTTGTGCGGTATTCCAGGTTTAGCCATGTGGATTGTGGCTATTTATTGGGGCTGGCAAGCGTACCAGGGGCAAGAAGTGACCATTCCTGTCATCACCGATTTTGTGAAAGGTCAGGGCTGGGCTTAATTAGTCTAAACTTGGTTCCGTAAATTTTGGCCAGTCCAGACAGCTATGTCGGGGCTGGCTTTCTTTTTTGAAACCTATAACCTCCCGGAGGTTTGACAGCGTATGCAACTTTTTGGGCGGAACCTCCGGCAGGGTTGCTTCACAGTCACTTTACAAGTTTAACAGGAGGTTCTTATGGATGTTGCAAAAGCATTTACCTATTTTGCAGAAGATGAACGGTGGCTAGGTAAACTGGTCATTGGGGTTTTGGTTTCGCTAGCTTCTTTTTTGATTTTGCCAGGATTTTTGCTATCTGGCTACATGGTGGGGATCACCCGCAATGTGATGAATGGTAAGAAACGGCCGCTTCCCGAATGGGAAGATTTAGGCACACTTTTTATGGATGGACTGTCCATTGTGGTGGCATCCATCGTGTACACATTGCCATTTTGGCTACTCACCTGCATCGCCTTTATCACTACCATCGGCTTTGGCGGCCTCAGCGAAGCCACTCAAATTAGTGAAGATGCTGTGGCGGCGGGCATTTTGGCCACGTGGGGTCTCATTGGCTGCCTCTTTATCATTTTCATGCTGGCCTTCTTCTTTATCAGCCCAGCCATTGTGATTCAGTACGTGCGCGAAGGCAACCTGAGTGCCTGCTTCCGCTTTGGCGAAGTGCTGGGCATCGTGCGCGACAATTTTGGCGATATTCTCATTGCTGGGCTGACGCCATTTGCTGCCAGCTTGGTGCTTTCTATTGTGGTAACCGCCTTAAACGCGATCATTTGCATAGGGACAGTTATTGGGTTTCTGTTGAGCTTTGTGATGGGTCCCTACCTGGCGGCCGTAACTGGCCATCTCTACGGTCAAATTGCGAGCAAAATTGGCGGCACCCCACCTGCCGAAAAGTTTGCAGCGTAGTGTAAACTTAAACTTCAAAAGTCTTATAGATAGCTTGCCCAGTGCTGGCAGTTATCAAGACTTTTGAAGTTTCTGGCAAATAAAAGAGAACGGCGCACCTTGGGAGGATGCGCCGTTCTGTTGAGAGGGAAGAGGGACAAAAAACCAGCTATTCAGCTAGGTTTTCTTTATCTGGAAGGGTGTCGAGTACGGCCGTAATCTTATCCTGATTCAGCGGGGCGGGGGCGGCAACCAATGGGTACTCCCGCGTACCAAATTTTGTGAGTGCCGTCGCGCCCAGTCCCAAGAACACAATCAGCAGCCAAATCAAGCTCTCGCCAATGACAAATGGAATTGCGCCCAAAAAGCCAATGCCAAATGTAATAGCGGCCGTTCCCAGTGCGGTTGTGATCGCCCGGTTACGGACGTTCATGTTCAGTCGCCGTGCCAAAAAGCCGCCCACAATGTTGCCTACGGTAAACCAGCCCAAAAAGCCAGCGGCCACCATCGCCAATATCATTACCCCAATTAGTGGATAGCCAAGCAAGCCTAGCCCACACAACAGAATAAGGGGAATAGAGATTAGGGCAAGCGTCACGGCGACAAACGGCATTGAAAAGGTGGTAAGCAGGCCAATGGCACCGCTGGCAATGGGCCGTGTGCGCAATGTGTTTTCAATGCGCTGCATCGGTTGTGGTATCAAAGAAGCTGCCGCAAAGGCAAGCAAACCAAACAATACAGACCGGGCAATTGCTGCGGCCGTTCCGCCCAGGATTCTTTGTAAAAGTGGCGGTTCTTCTATTTCAACTTCAACCATTGGCCCTGGATTAAACTCCAAATCGCTTAAAAAGTTTTCTAGCTGAACGGGAATTTCTACATTCAAGTTGGTACAGCTCACGCTGCCGTCACCTGTGGAAGCCCCATTAAAGAGAACGCAATCGCCGTTGAGAACGGCCGTTTCGCTCATGTGCAAATCCCCGTTAAAGAGGACCACATCTCCGTTAACAGTCCCGGAAATTGTTGCCGTGCCGTTGAAAAGAACGATGTCTCCATTAACACGGCCGTCTTCATTCAATTCAAAATCTTCATCAAACAGCACCACGTCGCCGTAAACAACATTGTCGTCATCTACTTCCCGCTGTGCCGATGGCGCAGCCAAGGCCACGCTTGTGGGCACAACCAGAAGCAGCAAAAGAGCAAGAACCCATAAAAGTCGGCGTTGTGTTTTTACTCGTTGCATTTTTAACTATTACCTCGTACAGAAACGGCCGTTGTTTGGTTAACCAACTGGCGGTAAACACCATTCCAGACAAAAACTGTTCCGGCCAAAACCAGCAGCCACCCAACAATCGCTGGTTGCTGCACAATCAACTCCCCAAGCCCTTTAAACAAAGCACCAGAAATAACCCCAACCAGTCGCACCGCCTGCGCCCACACTTGCTGAACAGAGTCAATAAAAGCAGGTTCGCTAATGACGGGTACGATTGTGTTAGCTGCCCAAACCACCAGCAAAATCGGCAATATGCCGCTGAACAGCAGCAGCACATAAATAATGCTGATGGCCCAGAGCCGGGCGCGACGGCTCGGCAGCAGAGCGACCGTTCTTTGGGTAAACCCGGCCGCTGGACTTAGCATTGGGGCTTGCCGAAACAGCGTGTCGATGGCCAAAATGGCGTGCCACTCCTGGCGGCAGGCAGGACACGCCCGCAGGTGAGATTCCAGCTCAGTTTGTTCCTCAGCTGCAAGCTCACCATCGAGCGCGTCCATCATCAACGTGTGAAATCTTTCGTGTTCCATAATTTGCTCCATCATTCTTGTTTCAGATTTTGAATATGCAGGTTCATTTGCCTGCACCGCCAGCCGAAACAACTTGCTGGCGACTATTACCAATACAATTAAGAGGCCAAGGCCCCATCACTTTCCAGGTGCATCCCTGCGGCAACACCAATCTCTGCTAACTGCTTGCGAGCGCGGAAAAGCCGAGACTTAATTGCGCTCACGGTTGTGTCCATCATTTCCGCGATTTCATCATAAGAGAGTTCATGCCAATAGCGCAGCACAACGGCTTCTCTGTATTCAGGTGCCAATTCTGCCAGCAATCTTTGCACCATATCTTCTTGTTGGCTCTGAACCAATTGCGGCTCTGGCCCAGACGATTTTTCTGACATGAGTGCCGGATGCGGCGGCAGTGGCTCATCAATATTGAGCAAAACAGCTCGCCGCTTGCGAATCAGGTCGATACAGTAGTTGGACGTAATGGAAAGCAGCCAGGTGCTAAACTTGTGATTTGGATTGTAGCTATCTAGCCGCGTGTAGGCGCGAATGAATGCTTCCTGGGCAGCTTCTTCGGCTTCGCCTGAGTTGCTCAGCATTCGGTAAGCCAGGTTGTAAACAGGCCGCTGGTATGCTTCTATAATTTTGCCAAAGGCGGCTTTGTCGCCGCGCCGCGCCTGATCCAACCAGACCTGTTCTTCGTTCACCACTTTTTTCTCCTGACGCTTGTCAGTACGCAGTATAGCAGGAAAAGTTTCCTTTGACGCTGGTTGGTTGGCGGTTAGTAAACTACTGTTTTTTAGTGCCATGCTTGACAATGCTGAACCCTCTTTTATAATCGAATATGCTACAATTCAATAGGCAATACGTTGATTGGGACGAGTAGTTGCACAAATTGTGCAAGAGAGTGATGGTTAAGCGATTTTTCAGAAAAGATCGTTGAAAAATTGACTAGCTGAGAGCCATCATCACAAAAAAGGCAATGAAAACCCCCCATGAGTGATTTTCTGAACGGTCGGGCAAACTTTATTGTTTGCCTATTTAGGGGCAGACTTTTGGGTCTGCCCCCCATCTTCTTAAATTTAAGCTTAGTAAGAAAATCCGGATGGCTCCGTTAACGGCCGTTATGAGGGTTATCAGTAAACGGTAATCAGTAATCAGTTAAACCGATTACGGAATACCGATCACTGATTACCGAATTTGGGTGGAACCGCGACGCCATCGCCCCAAACAGGGTGGTGGCGTTTTTATTTTGGGAGATTAGTGATCAGGGATTGGAGATTTGAAAACCAATCTCTAATCTCCAATCTCTACAATTTTTTGGAGGAAGCATGTCGCAACAAAACGGCGTACCGTACGCCGAATCAGAACTTTACAAAATCCGGCATTCGGCCGCGCATGTGCTGGCGGAAGCCGTATTGGAATTTTACCCAGAAGCCAAGTTGGCCATCGGCCCGCCTATTGAGGATGGCTACTATTATGATTTCGATCTGGGCAAAGATGAGAATGACAAGCCAATCACATTTTCACCGGAAGACTTAGAGAAAATCGAAGCCAGAATGAAGCAGCTTTTGAAAAAGAACGCCAAGTTCGAGAAATCTTCCATGACGATTGAGGAAGCCAAGCAATTTTTTGCGGGTCAACCTTACAAACTAGAACTAATTGAAGAATTAGCAGCCGGAAAAGTGGATGAAAATGGCAATCCCATTAGCGAGCCAGTGAGTGAAGTGGGCATTTACACGCAGCGCGAATTTGTGGATTTGTGTCGTGGCCCGCACGTGGCTTTTACAAAGAAGATTAAAGCCAATGCGGCGAAGTTGTTACGCACGGGTGGGGCATATTGGCGCGGTGATGAGAAACGGCCGCAATTACAGCGCATCTACGGCACGGCCTGGCACAACCGAATTGAGTTGGAAGAACATTTGAAGCTGCTGGAAGAAGCCAAAGCGCGCGACCACCGGCGGCTGGGCAAGCAGTTGGGGCTGTTCCACTTGTCGCAGTTGGTGGGGTCGGGCTTGCCGCTGTGGCTGCCCAAGGGTGCCATTTTGCGCGAGAATTTGGAGGGCTTTTTGCGCCAGGCACAGCTTGAGCGTGGCTACCTGCCGGTGATTACGCCACACATCGGCAAGCTGGATTTGTACATCACCAGCGGCCATTATCCATACTACAAAGAGAGCCAGTACACGCCCATTGACGTGGATGATGAAAAGTTCATGCTAAAGCCGATGAACTGCCCGCACCACATCGAAATCTACAAGAGTGAGCCGCACAGCTACCGGGATTTGCCGCTGCGCCTGGCGGAGTTTGGCACGGTGTACCGCTATGAGCAAAGCGGTGAGCTAAATGGCCTGACGCGGGTGCGCGGCTTTACGGTGGACGATTCACACCTTTTTGTGACGCCAGAGCAGCTAGAAGAGGAGTTCATCGGCGTGGTGGATTTGATTCAGCATGTGTTTAACACGATGGGCTTTTCTGATTTTCGGGCGCGGCTGGGCACGAACGATGCCGACAGCGACAAATATGCCGGAACGCCGCAGATGTGGCAGCAGGGCGTTGCCGCTATCAAGCAAGCGGCCGACAAGGTAGGGATGCGCTACACGGTGGAAGAGGGCGAAGCAGCCTTTTATGGCCCGAAGCTGGACTTCATTTTCCGGGATGTGCTAAAGCGAGAGTGGCAGTTGGGCACGGTGCAGGTGGACTTTTTGCTGCCGGAGCGGTTCGACTTGGAATACATGGGTGAAGATGGGCAGAAACATCGGCCGGTGATGATTCATCGGGCACCGTTTGGCAGCATGGAGCGGTTTGTGGGCATTTTGATTGAGCATTTCAACGGATCCTTCCCACTGTGGCTGGCACCGGTGCAGGTGGTGATGGTACCAATTACGGACCGCCATGTGCCATATGCAAACAAGGTGGCGGCAGAGTTGCGGGCGGCCGGGATGCGGGTGGAGGTTGATGCTAGCAACGGCCGTATGAATGCCAAAATCCGTAATGCCCAGCTGCAAAAAGTGCCGTACATGCTCGTCGTTGGTGACAAGGAAGAGGAAGCCAACGCCGTGGCCGTGCGCACGCGCGACAACGAAGATCGCGGCGCGGTTTCCGTCGCCGATTTCAAAACCCAGGCCACTACCTTAATCACTACCAAGTCGATGGAATTATGAGCGGACGTTACCGGTAATCGGTATGCAGTAATCAGTTAACAGTGAGGCCGCTCGAAAGAGCGGTCTTTTTTGTTTGTAGGCGCGCTTTCTTAGCGCGAAAATGCGAGGATTGGAATCCTCGGCTACAAAACTATCGGAGATAATCTCATGTTTGAACAAGAAAATTATGAACAATCCCATCTGTACAAGCTGCGGCATACGGCCGCACATGTTTTGGCGCAGGCGGTGCTGGAACTGTACCCACAGGCGAAGCTGGGTATCGGCCCACCGATTGCGGACGGATTTTATTATGATTTTGATTTAGGTGTGGATGGAAACGGCCGTTCCCAAACGTTCCACCCCGACGACCTGCCCAAACTAGAAAAGCGGATGCGGCAAATCATCGTCGAAAAACATCCGCTGGTTTACGAGGAAGTTTCTGCCAAAGAGGTGCGCCAGCGGCTGGCCGACCAGCCGTACAAGCTGGAACTGATCGACGAGCTGGCCGCCAAAGGCGAGCAAATCAGCCTGTACCGGCACGACAGCTTTGTCGATTTGTGTCGCGGGCCGCACGTGGCCGACACGGGCAAAATTCCTGCCGCTGGGCTCAAATTGATGAGCATTGCGGGAGCGTACTGGCGTGGGGATGAGAAACGGCCGCAGCTTCAGCGCATCTACGGCACGGCCTGGCCCAGCAAAAAAGCGCTAAAAAACCACCTGGCAATGCTGGAAGAAGCTAAAAAGCGCGACCATCGCCGCTTGGGCCGCGAGCTGGAAATCTTCATTTTGGATGAGGATGTTGGCCCTGGCCTGCCGCTATGGCTGCCCAACGGCAACATTTTGCGCGAGGAGTGCGTGAAGCTGGCCAACGAGATGGAGGATAAAGCGGGCTACGTGCGCGTCGCCACGCCGCACATTGCCAAAGAGTCACTTTACCTGCAAAGCGGCCATCTGCCCTACTACGAAGACGAAATGTACCCGGTGATGGAGCGGGACGGCAGCAAATATTATCTCAAGCCGATGAACTGCCCCTTCCACCACAAAATTTATGCCAGCAAGCCGCGCAGCTACCGCGACCTGCCCTTGCGACTGAGCGAATACGGCATGGTGTACCGCTACGAGCAGAGCGGCACACTGATGGGGCTGCTGCGGGTGCGCAGCATCGAACAAAATGATGCCCACATTTACTGCGCCGAAAGCCAGATCGAAGACGAATTTATGGGCGTGGTGGATTTGTACCGCAGCTATTTCGATCTGTTTGGCATTGAAAAGTACGTGATGCGCCTGAGCAAACACAGCCCGGACAAGCTGGGCGTGAAGTACGTGGACAACGGCCGTATGTGGCTCAAAGCCGAGCGCATCATCCGGGAAACGATGTTGAAGTATGATGTGCCATTTGTGGAAGCGGAGGACGAAGCTGCGTTCTACGGCCCCAAAATTGACGTGCAGATTTGGAGCGCCATCGGCCGCGAGTTCTCGTTGGCGACGAACCAGCTTGATTTTGGCGTGCCGCCCCGCTTTGACCTGACGTTTACGAACGCGCAGGGCGAATTGGAGACGCCGTGGTGCATTCATCGCGCGCCACTCGGCGCACATGAACGGTTTATCGGCTTCTTGATTGAGCATTACGCAGGTAACTTCCCGGTTTGGCTGGCGCCAGAGCAGGTGCGGGTGATTCCAATCACGGACGGGCAAAATGAATATGCCCAGCAGGTAGCTGCGCAATTAAAAGCAGCTGGCGTGCGCGCCCAGGCAATGTTAGAAAGTGACCGGATGCAGGCCAAAATCCGAGCGGCACAGCAGATGAAGGTGCCGTACATGCTGATTGTGGGTGAACAAGAGGCGGCGGCTGGTACGGTATCGCTGCGCAAGCGGGATGGCTCGCGGCAAAACGGGCTGTCGCTGTCGGCGTTTGAGGCTATAGTATTGGATAAAATTGCTCAGCGAGATGCTGTTTTGTAGGATACGGCCGTTGTTGACAATGAATCTGTGATAGATGTATACTGCATACATCTAAAGATCGCCGCAATGGTCAAACGGAGCAAGCAAATGACAGAAAAAATGGTGCGAACACAGGTTTATTTACCGCAAGATATTTACGAAAAGCTAAAATCCCGCGCCGATGAGGAAGGCATTACGATGGCTACCCAAATTCGGGAAGCGTTGGCTGAGTATGTGGTGGAGCAGCCAGAAGAGAAGGAGGGACACGTTCTCACCGAGGATGATCCCATCTGGCAGCTCATCGGCATTGGCAAAGGTGGCCCTCCGGATGGCTCGGTTAACCATGACAAATATATCTACACCAGAGATTGGGACCCAGAGGATGATGCATGAATCTTTTTGTAGACAGCAGCGGTTGGATAGCACTCTTTGGTGATAGAGATAAGTTTCATCAGCGCGCTGTGGACGCCTACCGGAGCTTAAAAAACCAGCGGCTAAATTTGCTAACTACCGATTACGTTTTTGATGAGACCGTTACCTTTTTACAGAAACATTATGGCACCGTGGTGGCCCAAAAGTGCGGGGAAGCGATTTTGAACACACCCTATATCAATCTCTTGTATCTTGACAATGAGGTTTGGCAGGCTGCTTGGGAGATGTTTCAAGCGTATGCAGATAAGCAGTGGGCGTTTACGGACTGTACGAGCTTTATCGTGATGCAGCAACAGCTCATTTGGCAAGCGTTTAGCTTTGATCAACATTTTGTGCAAGCAGGATTTCAGCTTTGGCCAGGTAACGAGTAAATATCCTAGGAAGGGGTCGGACGATGGATAGCGAGATCAAACAGAAAATCAGTGAGCTAAAGGAGCAATTTAGCGATCGGCGTACCCAGGTTTGTGAGATTGAGGCGGTGGAAAAAGACGGCCGAACCCACATCATTGGCACCGTTTTGGATGAAGCAACAAAAACGGCCGTGCATAATAAGTTCCTTAATGCTCAAACCGAGCTAAACGTTTTGCGGATGCAAACCCCCACTTGGCTGGCTGTTAGCACCACCTTGACTGGACTGTACAATAAGCCCGGTTTTGGTTCTGGGCTGGACAGCGAGTTGAAAAACGGTCAAATGGTAGAACTGCTGCGTGTTGAGGAGAGTTGGGCTTATGTGCGGCAACCAGACGGCTATCTAGGTTGGGTATACAGACCTTATTTGGCAACCAACCCAGAGACTGAGCCCACCCATCTGGTGAGTGATCCCGTCGCCCCGCTGCACTTAGCACCGGATGCTGCTGCGCCGTTGGTGAGCCGGGTTTTGGGCGGTACGGCCGTTACCATCACCGAAGAACAACATGGCTGGGCTTGCCTAAAGTTGGTAGGAGAACTGGCTGGCTGGTTGCCTGCCCACACGCTACGGCCGTTGCCCTTGCCCACACTGCCAGAAGCCCAACTACGCCAGCGGTTGGTGGCTGATGCGTATAGCTTTACCGGTGTGCCGTACCTGTGGGGGGGCAGTTCTGCCTACGGCATTGATTGTTCCGGTTTTGCCCAGATCGTGCACCGCCTATCTGGTATTCAGCTACCCCGTGATGCCGATATGCAGTTTGATAACGGCCGTTCTGTTGAACCACCCTTCCAACCCGGCGATCTGCTCTTTTTTGCCAGCCCCAACGGCCACCGGCGCATCACGCATGTGGGTGTCAGCCTGGGGGATTGGCAGCTCATTCACTCTTCCCGCAGCCACAACGGCGTGTACGTAGACAACGTGCAGGAAGTGAAACATCTCCGCGAAACCTTTGTCGGGGCGCGAACTTTTATTGCCTAGGAGCAAAGTAGCTAGCAGTTGAGAAAAGGCGGCGCGGCGGGACGCCGAGGCCGCAGCCGGGTGCGGTTTTGCGCTCGCCGAAGATCGCGCCGCAGCAGGAGTTTTATTTCAGGTGGGGGTTCATGGCGCGGTTGAGACCGTCGCCGAGCAGGTTCCAGCCGAGGCCAAAGAGGGTGATGGCGGTGGCGATAGGCAAGAAAGTCCACCAATAAATGAACGGATTACCGCCTAACCCCAGGGCAAAATCGCGGGAGCCAACCAGCACAATCGCCCAGGCCACTTCGCCACCAAAGCCAATGAAGATGAAGGCTGCGGCCCAAATGACCATGCCGCCCACATCTTTGGCCATAAGAACGATGGTAGGGGCGATGGCGTTGGGCAGCAGGTGGCGGAACAGAATGCGCGGACCAGTTGCGCCCATGGAGCGTGCGGCCGTTACAAATTCAGATTGACGCAGTTGAGCAATGCTGCTGTTGGTGAGCCGGGCGTAGGGCATCCAGGAGAATAGAATCAGGCCCAGCATGATTGGGCTGACTTTGAAATTGTACAGGAACAGTTCCCACCAGCGCAGGGTTTCTGGCTCTAAAAATGGGTTGAAAACGGCCGTAAACAACGTCCGCTGAATAATCCAAATAGCCCCCAACACGGGAAACGCCAGAAACGCATCGGTGATGGCCATCAGCAGCCGCTCGACCCAGCCACCCGTGTACGCGCCGACGGAACCGACGATGATGCCAAAAACGGCCGTCAGCACCGTCACCACCAGCCCAAATTGCAGCGCTGAACGCGTGCCCCAGATGAGCGTAAAGAACACATCCCAGTTGTAAAAAGCATCCTGCCCTGGCGCAATGCCAAATTGCGGCAAATTTTCGATTTGCGGCACGGTGCCCAGTGGATGTTCCGCAGAGGGCGGCTCGGGCAGTCTGGTAAATGTTTGCCCAACCGACTTGAAAGGTACGCGGCTTTCGGGATCGTTTGGTGGGGCGATGATGGGGGCAGCAACGGCCGTGCCCACAAACAGCCCGATGAGCAGCAGCGCCAACCAATTTTGCCGCTGCCGGAAGAACGCACGCCAGCGAATCATGGGCTAGCCTCCGTGTCATCGTCGGCCTTACGCACGCGCGGGTCTACCAGTCCTTTCAACAGGTCCAGAAGCAGCATAATGGGAAGCACCAGCAGCACGCTGTAGATGGCAAATCCCATCGCCAACGCCGCGTCGGGAGCCGTGTCGCGTAGGCTGCGGGTTACCAGTTCAGACAAGCCTTTGTAGTCGAACACGACCTCAACCACAAACACGCCGGTGATGAGTGACGCGGCCGAAAGCGAACTGCTGGTAAGCACGGGTAGCAGTACGTTGCGAAAAACGTGCCGCCACACAATTTGGCGTTGCAGCAGACCCCGCGCCCTGGCGGCCATCACGTACGATTGGCTGGCTTCGTTAATGACGGCCACTCGAGTAACGCGCCCTAGCGTGGCCCACTGCGCCAGCCCCAAAGTGAAGACAGGGAGTGCCAGGTGGCGTAGGGCGTCTTTTGTTACATCGAGACGGCCGTTTAGCAAGCCATCAATCGTCAAGAAGCCCGTAATTGTCTGGAACGAAGAGGTAGAAGCGCGTAAGGTTAGCTCGATAAGGCCCGTGCGCCCCGGCGGGAACCAGCCCAGCCCCACATAAAAAATGGAAAGCAGAAACATTCCCAAAATGAACGGCGGGATGGAAGTGGCAATGAAGGCGGCTGTGCGAAAGCTGCTGTCTTGTCTGCTGCCGGGTCGCCATCCGGCAACCACTCCGCTGATGATTCCCAGCGGAATGAGAGTGAGCAGGGCATAAAAAGCAAGTTCCAGGGTGACGGCCGTTCGCCGTTGCAGCAAATCCAAAACAGGCGCATTAAACGAGGGACTGTACCCCCAATCTCCACTGAGCAAGCCGCTGGCCCAACGGCCGTACTGCTGCAAAAACGGATCGTTTAAGCCATTTTCCTCGATGATGCGGTTGGTCAGATTTTCCAGCTTCTCGGCGGACATGATGCGGGGCTGGTTGGGAGGCATGTAAAGTGCGGCGCGCTCCTCGGCAGGGACGGACATGAAAAAGCTGTAAAGCACTATCGTGACCGCCAGCAGCGTCACCGGGATGATGAGCAGTCGGCGCAAAACGTAGGTGAGGACGGACAGGGTGGGTTTCATTTGGCTAGCTGGTAATCAGGCAATTTTGTAATTGAGTAACTGCCAATCTCCATGCTCTAATCGTTAATCTCTGCCACTTCACAAGAAACAAGCTGAACCATTTCTGATCCTTCTAGTTGGCAGGTGATCTGGCTATTTTGGTCTGTAACGGCCTGGATGATGACGAAACGGCCGTGTTGCGCCACGCGCTCCCAGACTGGTGATTCTTCAAACAGGGTGGCTCGTTCTTGCAGCCAATTTTGCCAGGTGGCGTCGGCCGTCACCCCACAGCGGCGACAGTCGTCATCCAGAACATTGCCGAGCATGAGGCGGTTCATCCCGTCAGAGAATGGAATCCCGGCATCAAAACAAAAGCTAAAGTAGGTCGCCCGTTCCTGTGAAATAATCACTCGGCAGTTGACCCAGGCACCACTCTCAAAATGGGCGGTGATCACGGCATTGCTCCACGCTTCGTCTACCTCATTTACCAGCAGTGTGTATGGCCCATCCAGTTGATCGGCCACGCTGTCCAGCGCACTGTAGTTAAAATCGGTATCCAGCGAGAGCTGGAACAGGTCTCCATCGTATTCTCGCACGCGCTGAATCGCCTGATCGGTAACCTGCAACGCTTCTCGTGGGGCACTGGTGGTCAGATCGGGGAACAGTGCGCCTATGAATCCAGCTAGCAGAGCCGGTAGCAGCAATCGGAACGCGACTTGTTTGTTTAAGCGACGCCCATGTACCAGCTCTTGATGTGCCTGTACCAGATTTGTGTTTTGCACGATGGCCAGGAAAGGCAACACAACGAGCAGCAAAAATCCGGCGATTACATAAGACCACCAAAACAGATGCGTAGGCGATTGAACGACGGGAAGCCCAGAAAAACGGTCATCTGCTAACCAGACCGTCCAATTTTGCCCGATGGGTGGCAGCATCCCCAAGCTAACGCAGATGAGAACGGCTGCACCTAACCAAACCAGCATTGCCAAGAGCGGTTGACGCAAGTAGCTGGCAAGCCAGCCTGTGATGCCGCCCAGCAGCAACACAGCCAGTCCGCTCACAATGGCCCCGCCATAGGGGAACCAAACCGGCAACCGCGACATCACCATCATTTTGGGAAGCCAAAATCCAATAGCGATGGCTAACCCGATAAGTAAGCCTTGCACCAGCCCCAGACGGCGGAAGCTGGGCAGCGATTCATGATCTAGTTCCTGCGGTAACTCCAGCAGCCTGTGCGGCCGTTCCGCGTTCATCCTGTTTGTTTGCGCCATAATACCCCTCCCATAACAAGTAGCAGCAACAAAGCCATGCCGCTTACCAATAACCAATTGATTTCATTTGCATTTTCCGATGAGGGTGTAGTGGGAACGGCCGTTGCCAGCGATGTTGGCGTGGGTTCAACAACGGCGGTAGGCTGTGGTTGGGGCGTGTTCAAGATGATCTGCTCGGCAGAAACGGCCGAGATTGGTTCCCCATTCCACACCCCATGCGCCTGACCTAAAAAGGCAACAATGGCCAGATATTCCTCATCTGTCAACGACCCAGGCACCTGGCGCGGCATTGATGCCCGAATGTAACTGTACAAATCCGCCGCCGTACCAAACTGGCTCAAGCTGTTTCCGCCAATGATGGCTGGTACTTGCTTGGGGAGCGTGAACCCTTCTTCATACGGCCGTGCGCCGTGGCAGCCAGAATTCCAGCAATATTGATCCTCTTCCGGGTATTGCGCCCGCCAATCGTCGTCGGGCGCGTCGGTGAGTCCTTGCCCCACATCCCCATGGCAGGGCTGGCAGTGTAGCCAATAAAGTTGGGCACCCTCATCCGCCTGGGTGGGTGCAGGAACGGTGGGTGGCGCGGCCAGCCGATCTGGCGTAGGTGTCGCATCCTGCGCCAGCGTCTGGGTACTTGTTACAAAGAGGCAGATGAGTAGGGAAACGGCCGTGGCCCCCACAAAAAACACACGCTTCATCATCTAAAATTAAAAATGAGCGAGCCACTTTACGCGACCCGCTCATTCAACCACCTGATTACTTGAATACTTAATTATCCCTTACGCAGTTTCGGGTCCAAAATATCGCGTAAGGCATCCCCCAGCAAATTCCAGCCTAGCCCATACAGCAGCAACGCCAGCCCAGGGAACAACACAATATACCAATGGGTATCCAGCGTCAAAATCCAGTCGCGGGCAAAGCTCACAATTTGACCCCAATCAGCATATCCCGGCTGCACACCAACGCCCAGAAAACTTAGCGCAGCAAATGAAAGCACGATGGCTCCCATGTCTAAGGACAGGAAAACCAATGTCGGAAAGATGGCATTGGGCAACACATGCTTCAAAATAATGTGAATATCTCTGGCGCCGCTTGCTTGTGCGGCTAATACATAATCCCGCTCTTTATTAGAAAGAATATCACCGCGCAGCAGGCGCGCATATCCCATCCAGCCAAACACACTTAATGCAATCATGGCAGGCCACAAGCTTTGTCCGAAAATAGGCACCAAAATTGAAGAAAGTACCAATACAGCTACTAGGCCGGGAAACACAATAAATATCTCCACAATGCGCATCATGATTTCATCAACCCAACCACCGAAGTAGCCAGCTATTGAGCCAACCAATATGCCAAACAGAGCCGAAACGGCCACAACGGCCGTTCCTGCCAGCAATGCCGTCCGTGACCCCCAGACAATGCCATACCAAATATCATATTGTTGACTGGTGGTTCCCAACATATGCACCCACGTTTCATTGCCCGTAACTAAACGATACCAACCAGGTACAGTACCAGGAGTATTTTGGTTCCAGGGTGTGCCAGGGGGAAGCGGTTCCGGCTTATACCCATCTTGCGGAATGGTATAGGGGTCCCAGTTTTCGGTGGGGGCAGGTGCCAGAATCGGTGCAAAAGAGGCCATCAAAATAAACAAAGCAACGATAATGAGACCCGTTACAGAAAGCGGATTGGTAGCAATGCCCTTGAGGAGTCGGTACCATTCTGGCCCAACCAATTGCTCCAGGCGATTTTGATCACCTAAATCTTCATTTAAATCTAGCCCAGCTACTACGTCAGGTGTTGTCATCAGCTTTTCCTTCCTCAAACATACGATTTCTCCAAGAATGAAGTCGTATGTTTGAGTCGCCATAAAGGTAATTTATGAGAGTCGAATGCGGGGATCAATTACCACATACATAATATCTACAATCAAATAGGCAAAGATAAAAAGAATGCCATTAAACAAAGCGAAGCCCAACATCGTCAGTACATCAAGCTGAACGGCCGCAGCGGCCGCCATTTGCCCTAACCCTGGATAGTTAAAAATCACCTCGGTAACCACCACGCCATTCATAAGCCCGGCTAACGTGCCGCCCGCAATGGTGATGACTGGAATAAGAGCGTTGCGCCGAATGTGCCGATTAACCACCGTTTTTTCATACAAACCTTTGGCACGAGCAGTCCGTACATAATCTTGCCGCATCTCCTCCAGCATCGAAGACCTTGTGACCCGCAATAGCAAGGCCCACTGCACCACGGCTAAGGTAACAACTGGCAATACCAAATGCCGCAGCGCGTCCACAAAAACATCAAACCGCAAATTCAGCAAGCTATCAATTGTCATCATGCCCGTGTACTGCGTAAAGCCAGGGCGACTCACCAACAGCGTATATTCAGTAGAAAGTCGGCCTATCTGTAGCCAATCTAACCTGACGGCAATAAGCAATAGTAGTAACGCAAAAACAAAAGTGGGAAACGACCAGCCTATGGTTGCAAACACCCGCACAACCTGATCGAATAGTTTATTGTGATTGAGCGCGGCTTTTATACCCATCCAAATGCCCCCGGCAATAATTGGAATCATCGCCCACAGGGCAAGCTCCAGTGTCGCCGGGAAGCGTCTTTTAAGCAT